>NC_016604.1:916534-1222045 GCF_000230895.2 Mycolicibacterium rhodesiae NBB3 | reverse complement strand
AAGGCGAAGTGGCCCAGATGGTTTGTGCCGAACTGTAATTCGAAGCCGTCCTTGGTCGCGGTCTTGGGGGTGAACATGACCCCCGCGTTGTTGATCAGCAGGTCGATCTTGTCGTGCGCGGAATTCAGTGCGTCGGCCGCGGCGCGGACCGAAGCCAGAGAGGTCAGGTCGAGTTCGACCAAATCGACCCGTGCGCCCGGGCTGGTTGCTTCGACGCGGCGTGCCGCGTCCTTGCCTTTGTCGAGGTTGCGCACGGCGAGTACGACGTGCGCACCCTTGGCGGCGAGTGCGGCAGCGGTTTCGTATCCCAGTCCGGTGTTGGCGCCGGTGATCACCGCGATGCGCCCGGTCTGATCGGGAATCTGCGCAGTTGTCCATTTGGACATGAGGTCTCCTCGGTAGAGTATTAAACGGAGCCTACGCCCCGTTTGATGATAACTATACGGAACGAGCGCCCCGCTTAACCCATTCCCCTAGAGGCGAAATTGACCGAGACCGAGCGACCGCTACGCGCGGACGCGGCCCGCAACCGCGCTCGCGTACTGGAGGTTGCCTATGACACCTTCGCCGCCGACGGACTGTCGGTGCCGATCGACGAGATCGCCCGCCGGGCCGGCGTCGGCGCTGGCACCGTCTACCGCCACTTCCCGACAAAAGAGGATCTGTTCCGTGCGGTCGTGGAGGACAGGATTCGCGGCATCATCGGCGAGGGTCGCCGGTTGCTGACCGCCGCCGATCCCGCGGATGCGTTGTTCGAGTTCCTGCGATCGATGACGTTGACCTGGGGTGCGACCGATCGAGGCCTCAGCGAGGCGCTGGCTGGGGTCGGTATCGACGTCGGCAAGGCAATGCCGGAGGCAGAGGAGGAGTTCTTCGCGATGCTCGGTGAGCTGCTGCGGGCGGCCCAGCAGGCAGGTGTCGTGCGCGGTGACGTCTCGGTGCCAGACGTCAAAGCGATCCTGGTGGGACTGCAGGCCATGCAGAGCTACAACGACGACGCGGCGAAGCGGCTCACCGACGTGGTCCTGGACGGGCTTCGCCCCCGGTGAACGGAGATTTAGCTCTTCGCGCAAGCGGCTCATCAACCTTGCACTCGCCATGGTTGAGTGCTAAAAATGCAGTTGGCACTCGCGACCGGCGAGTGCTAGGTCGGGACGGTGAGGCCGGGGCCGCTTACGCGGAGCACATCCCCAGCCGTCCGTCGCGGGCACTGCGCCCGACCAAAAGACGTGCATCCCCTATCCGGAGGAAACACTTCGCAATGGCCAAGACAATTGCGTATGACGAAGAGGCCCGTCGTGGCCTCGAGCGGGGCCTCAACAGCCTCGCCGACGCCGTAAAGGTGACGCTGGGACCCAAGGGTCGCAACGTCGTACTCGAGAAGAAGTGGGGCGCCCCCACGATCACCAACGATGGTGTCTCCATCGCCAAGGAGATCGAGCTGGAGGACCCGTACGAGAAGATCGGCGCTGAGCTGGTCAAAGAGGTCGCCAAGAAGACCGACGACGTTGCGGGCGACGGCACCACCACCGCCACCGTCCTGGCTCAGGCGCTCGTTCGCGAGGGTCTGCGCAACGTGGCCGCAGGCGCCAACCCGCTCGGCCTGAAGCGCGGCATCGAGAAGGCCGTCGAGAAGATCACCGAGACGCTGCTCAAGTCGGCCAAGGAGGTCGAGACCAAGGAGCAGATCGCTGCCACCGCCGCCATCTCCGCGGGCGATGTCCAGATCGGTGAGCTGATCGCCGAGGCCATGGACAAGGTCGGCAACGAGGGTGTCATCACCGTCGAGGAGTCGAACACCTTCGGCCTGCAGCTGGAGCTCACCGAGGGCATGCGCTTCGACAAGGGCTACATCTCGGGCTACTTCGTCACCGACGCCGAGCGTCAGGAAGCGGTCCTCGAGGATCCGTACATCCTGCTCGTGTCGTCCAAGGTGTCGACCGTCAAGGATCTGCTGCCGCTGCTGGAGAAGGTCATTCAGTCGGGCAAGCCGCTGCTGATCATCGCCGAGGATGTCGAGGGCGAAGCCCTTTCCACCCTGGTGGTCAACAAGATCCGCGGCACCTTCAAGTCCGTTGCCGTAAAGGCTCCGGGCTTCGGTGACCGCCGCAAGGCCATGCTGCAGGACATCGCGATCCTGACCGGTGGCCAGGTCATCAGTGAAGAGGTCGGCCTCTCGCTCGAGACCGCTGACGTCGCGCTGCTCGGTCAGGCTCGCAAGGTCGTCGTGACCAAGGACGAGACCACGGTCATCGAGGGTGCCGGCGACTCCGACGCGATCGCGGGCCGCGTGGCCCAGATCCGCGCCGAGATCGAGAACAGCGACTCCGACTACGACCGCGAGAAGCTGCAGGAGCGCCTGGCCAAGCTGGCCGGCGGTGTTGCGGTGATCAAGGCCGGCGCTGCCACCGAGGTGGAGCTCAAGGAGCGCAAGCACCGCATCGAGGACGCCGTTCGCAACGCGAAGGCCGCCGTCGAGGAGGGCATCGTCGCCGGTGGCGGCGTGGCTCTGCTGCAGTCGGCTCCTGCGCTCGACGAGCTGAACCTGACGGGTGATGAGGCCACGGGTGCCAACATCGTCCGCGTGGCGCTGTCGGCTCCGCTGAAGCAGATCGCCTTCAACGGTGGGCTCGAGCCCGGCGTTGTCGCCGAGAAGGTCACCAACTCGCCCGCCGGCACCGGCTTGAACGCCGCCACCGGTGAGTACGAGGACCTGCTCAAGGCCGGCGTGGCCGATCCGGTGAAGGTGACGCGTTCGGCGCTGCAGAACGCGGCGTCCATCGCGGCGCTGTTCCTGACCACCGAGGCCGTCGTCGCCGACAAGCCGGAGAAGGCGGCCGCACCTGCGGGCGACCCGACCGGTGGCATGGGCGGCATGGACTTCTAAGTCTGGCAATACGAAAACGCCCCGGCTCGCTTCGCGAGTCGGGGCTTTTTCGTGGGGGCGCCAGCGCAATGTCACGCTGAGAGCGCGTTCGCGGCTATATGTGCGTGGCGAAGCTCTCAGGCTGACGTTGTGATTGGACGTCGATGTTCCCGTCGCCGGATGATCGCTCGAATGTCCCCGACGACCACGTTCCAGCGGTGCACGACGTCCTCATAGGTCAGCCGAATCACCATGAAGCCCAACCCGGTTGCAACTCTGTCTCGTGTCCGGTCCACCTGATACTTGGACAGGTGGTGCTCTCGGCTGTCCGCTTCGATGATGAGCCGATTGCCCACAAGAAAATCGACGCGCCCTACTCCAGGAATCGCCACTTGAGTGCGAAGGTGGATTCCCGCGGCCCGCAGTCGCAATCTGATGATCGTCTCCGTACCAGACTCACTCTTGGGGTCGCAACGCTCGGCCAGGTCGTGGCGTGCGAAACGCGAAGCCGCCACAGTCGCTCTGGCGTCAGCCATCTCGATCATCCGCATGTTCAACATCGAGTCCAGCACGATGACCAGCCCCTCCGCGTCGAGACAGTTCGCCGCTGACGCCACCGCGATTTCCATCGGGTCGATGGCAGTGAGGACGGGTGGGTCCAGCCGGTACGGGTGGCAGGAACGAACTCCAGAACGCGACCTGCGGGCTCGTGCGGAGTAGCGGACGTGCAATTCGGAATCGGGAACCCAGACGCCCTGCATGCGCAGAGCTGACACGCAGCCCAGTGCACCTCCGGAAGACACAGCGCGAACGACTTGAGAGTTGGCGGAGGAACTGGCGTACCAACCTCGCCGCAGCGGCAGCCAGCCCTGCGCAAACAGTGCGTTGATCTGCGAGCGCGACCACCCTGCCGTGCGCAACTGGGCCGCGGACGCGACTCCGCCATTCGATGCGACGATCCGCTCTATCTCGGACACCGTTTCATAGCAGCCCATCAAGGCGGCGGTCGAAAGGGCGCTGTTGGCGAGCTGTGGATAGCTCTGAGAGCTATTGCTTCAAAGGCAGGCAGTCGTGCAGGCCGTCGGGGCTCGTCGCTGCGGATTCCGACGTGGCTCGCCGGTGCAGAATCGCCTTCGTGGGTGTGACCGTGAGACCGTCGTCGGTCACTTCGGCGCGGCCGTCGACGATCAGGGTATAGCCGCCGGGCTCGACCGGCGGCCAGATGACCGTGACGTCGGGACGCTCGACCGCGTTGCGGCGGGTGCCCGAGCCCATCTGGCCGACGTCGAATGAGCCCTCGGCGAGTACCGGTTCGACAGCCACGGTGTGCGCACGGAAGTCATCGCCGACAGTGATCAGATAACCGAACGAGAAGTCCGCCAGCGCGTCGGCGAGTTTGTCCAGATCCACCTTTACGCTCATAAGCCAAAGGATACGAGTCGCGGGGAAGATTTCCATCGCATCGCGACGTTGAGCGAAGACATGACCACGATGACGGCGATCGGATCGTTTGCCACGAAGTCCATCGACGACGACAAGGCCTTGGTGGACGTCGTCGTCGAGAAGCCCGAGCTGCGTCCCCGCGATGTGCTGGTTCGCGTCCTCGCGGTTTCGGTGAACCCCGCCGACGTCAAGGTGCGCGCGGGCCTACAGCCGTCGTCGACACCGGCGATCCTCGGATACGACGCCGCAGGGATCGTGGAAGCTGTTGGGCCGCAAGTGGAAACGCTGTCCGTAGGCGACGAGGTCTGGTATGCCGGCGACCTCACTCGGGCGGGCAGCAATGCCGAGTTCCAGGCGGTGGACGAACGTATCGTCTCGCGCAAACCCGCGTCGCTGTCGTTCGCCGACGCCGCGGCGCTCCCGCTGACCACCATCACCGCGTGGGAGACCTTGTTCGACCGCTTCGGCCTGACCAAGGACTCAACGGGCGACCTGGTGGTGCTCGCTGCCGCGGGTGGTGTCGGCTCGATCATGATCCAGCTGGCCAAAGCGCTGACCGGCGTGCGGGTGATCGCAACGGCCAGCCGCGACGAGTCGCGCGAGTGGGCGCAACGGATGGGCGCCGACGCCGTGATCAACCACCACCACCTGCGAGACGAGGCGCTGACCGTTGCCCCCGACGGCGTCGACTACCTCTTCTCGCCGCACTCACGGGGCAACATCGCCGACTACGCCGCGATCCTGCGGCCGTTCGGTCACATCACCGCGATAGACGAACCGCCCGGTCTGGACCTGCTCGAACTGAAGGAGAAGAGCATCGCGTGGCATTGGGAGTTGATGTTCACCCGGTCGAAGTTCGAGACGCCCGACATGATCGAGCAGCAGCGGCTGCTGGCCCGCACCGCAGCACTCGTCGACGACGGGACGCTGCGCACCACCGTCACCAAGACCATTGAGGGCTTTACGGCGGAGGGTCTCCGCGAGGCGCACCGTGATGTCGAAACCGGTCGGATGACCGGAAAAGTCGTCGTCACCCGTTGAGTTAGGTTTTCAGCCATGGCACTTCCATCGCCGTCACCGTCGGGCACCGCCGTCGTCACCGGAGCGTCGTCGGGCATCGGCGCCGACATCGCTCGTGAACTGGTGGCGCGGGGCCACGGCGTCACGCTGGTCGCCCGCCGTGAAGACCGGCTGCGGGACCTGGCCGCCGAGTTGTCGGGGTCGGTACGAGTGGAGGTGATCGGCGCTGACGTCGCCGACCCCGATGCGCGCGCCAGACTGTTCGACGAGATCGCCGACCGCGGCCTGACCGTCGACATCCTCGTGAACAACGCGGGCATCGGCACGATCGGCGCGGTCGAGAAGTCGACGGTCGACGCCGAAATCAGGCAGGTGCGGGTCAACGTCGAGGCCGTCATCGACCTGAGCACCCGCGCGGTTCAGCAGATGGTGCCGCGTGGCTACGGCGCGATCCTCAATGTCGGCTCCACCGCGGGCTTTCACCCGTTCCCGGGGCAAGCCGGCTACGCAGGGACCAAAGCCTTCGTGAAGACCTACACCGAGGGTCTGCGCGGCGAGCTGGCGGGGACCGGCGTCACTGTCGCCACCCTGCATCCCGGGCCGGTGCGCACCGAATTCCTGGAAGCGGCGGGCATGGACGAGAAGGCTTTCGCGGCAGCGTTTCCGAAGTTCCTGTGGATGCCGTCGCGCGATGTCGCCAAGGCCGGTGTCGACGCCCTCGAGCACGATCGGGGCGAAGTGATCGCGGGCGTTCAGAACCAGGTGAGCACCCGGCTCATGCGGGCGCTGCCGCGGCAGGTGCTGCTCAGGGTTCTCGCCAGCCAACACCCCGGGCTGCGGCGGGACCGCAGTTCAGCCGGCTGACGTCGGCCAGCGCCGCATCCAGCCTTCGACCGGCAGCGCCATCCCGTTGCACAGGGTGCAGATCGTGCGATACCAGCCGACGGCGATGAGCAACTCCAGGCGCTGCTCATCAGTGAGGCTGTCGCCCAAACGATTCCACGTCTCGTCGGACCACGAGCCGACACGCTCCAGTTCGTCGACGGCGTCGATCAGCGTCCGTTCGAAGTCGTTCCAGCCGGGGTCGGCACCGGTGACCAGCGCGTCGCATTCGCCGTCGCTGACGCCCGCGATCGGTCCCCAGAACGCGGCCTGTCCGCCCCACTCGTACTCGCAACCCAGGAGTGCGCAGATCCGCAGGATCGCGATGGTGCGCACCCGCGGCGGCAAAAGCGCATCGACATAAAGGGATTCGCCGAGCTTGCGCAATCGCGAAGCCAGATTGGGGTGGCGTTGCAGGCAGCGCACCAACAGCAGGGGTTCGTAGGTGCGGTCCGGATGGCCCCAACTGTTGATGCCCGCGGCATCCTCGTCGCTCCAGGGCGGAGCGACGGGTGCGACTCTGCTCACGCGATGGCTGGCGCCGGCTGGCGACCGCGGATCAGCTTGCCGGGACGGGCCGCGGTGGGTTCGCCGTTCTCGCTGATGATCTCGCCGCACACCATCGTCATCACGTAGCCGTCGGCCGTCTGGTCGAGGCGTCGCCCACCCGCGGGCAGGTCGGATTTCACGGTCGGCCGGTGCAGATGCAGCGCCTCGGCATCGATGATGTTGACGTCTGCCTTGTACCCGACGGCGAGGCGGCCGCGGTCATTCAGCCCGCCGATTCCGGCGGGGACGGACGTGAGCTCCTTGATCACCTGGGTGATCGATAGTCGTCCGGATTTGCGGTCGCGGACCCAGTGCGTCAGCAGGTAGGTGGGAAAGCTTGCATCGCAGATCATTCCGTAGTGCGCACCGCCGTCGCCGAGGCCAAGTACGACGTCGTCGCGCTGAATGAGTTCGGCGACGGTGTCCAGCGAGCCGTCACGGAAGTTCGCCAGCGTGACGAGCAGCATGGCGTGTCCGTCGTCGTCGAGGAGCTGATCGTAGGCCTCCTCCAGCGGGTTCACTCCGCGCGCCCGGGCCCGCGCACCGATCGAATCAGACGGTGCCGGTTCGTAGTTCGGCGGATCGCCGAGCGGGAACATGTAGTCCCACGCCTGGGCTGCGAACATCAGCGGGTGGCCGTCGCTGCTCGGTGTGTCGTTCAGAATACGTTCGCGCACTTCGGGTTTACGCATCTCGGCGACCCGTTCCGCGAGAGGCAGCCCGGCGATCTCCTGATAAGAGGGATACATCACGAACGGGTTGCCGGACAGCTCCAGCCCCAGAACCAGTCCGATGGGACGGGGGAAGATCTGGCCGGTGACATCGCCGCCGTTGGCGTTGGCCTTCTCCACCATCGTCAGGGCATCGAGGTGGATCGGTGGCCCGGCATTGCCGATCGCCAGCGTGAACGTCACCGGCAGCCCGACTTCACCCGCGACGTCGAACACCGCACCCAGGGACGCTTGGTAGTCACCCGCCATCAGGTCGGGCACGAATTGCAGCAGGCCACCGCCGCCATCGTCGACGCCGCGCGCGATCGCCTCGATCTCCGCGTAGTCCACGTCGTAGCTCGGAATCGGTTGTCCCTTGATGGTTTTGTGCAGCGTCAAGCGCGAGGATGCGAAACCCAGCGCACCCGCGCGCACCGCTTCGGCCGCGAGTTTGCGCATCAGAGAGAGATCTTCGTCGGTTGCGGGCTCGCGATCCACGCCGCGTTGTCCCATCACGTACACGCGCAGCGGGGAGTGCGGAAGGAAAGCGGCCACGTCGATGTCCCGGCGACGCGAGTCGAGTGCGTCCATGAATTCCGGGAAGGTCTCCCACGTCCACGGCAGCCCGTCGACCATGACGACGCCGGGGATGTCCTCCACGCCGGCCATCACGTCGACGAGCGTGTCGTGGTCCTCGGGGCGGCACGGCGCGAAACCCACGCCGCAGTTGCCCATGACCGCTGTCGTCACCCCGTGCGCCGACGAGGGAATCATGCGGTCGCTCCAGATGGCCTGCCCGTCGTAGTGGGTGTGCAGATCGACGAAGCCGGGCGTGACGAGCAGGCCCGTCGCATCGATCTCCCGTGCGCCGGAACCTTCGACGGTGCCGACCGCCGCGATCACCCCGTCGGAGACCGCGACGTCGCCGATGTAGGGCTCACCGCCCAGGCCGTCGACGATGGTGCCATTGCGGATTATCAGGTCGTAGGCCATGAAGTGAATGTACGACTGAGGTGGCCCGGGATGCCAGAATGAGTTCGTGATCGACCATTTCGGAATCAACTGTGCGAACTGGGAAGAATCCAAAGCCTTCTACGACACCGTCCTCGGCGCGCTGGGATACACCCGCCAAATGGACTATCAGGTGGCCATCGGCTACGGCACGGAGGGCAAGCCGGACTTCTGGATCGCCGACATGAGCGCAGGCGACGCCGCGGGCCCCAACCGCGAGGTGCACTTCGCGTTCCAGGCCGCCGACGTGGACGCCGTCCAGGCGTTCTACGACGCCGCACTCGGGGCGGGCGCCGAATCGCTGCACGCGCCGCGGCTGTGGCCCGAGTACCACCCCGGGTACTACGGCGCCTTCGTCCGCGATCCCGACGGCAACAACATCGAGGCGGTCTTCCACGGCGCGCAGCCGCAGGGCTGACCGCAGTACGGTCGGGGGATGGCTACCTCTGACGCAACCGCGGTCCGTGCCTTGCTGCGCGACGCGTTCACCAGGCTGATCGAGCATGTCGAGGGACTCACGGACGGCCTTACGGACGACGTCGCGTTCTTCCGTCCGACGGAGAATGCGAACAGCATCTCGTGGCTGATCTGGCACAGCGCGCGTCAGCACGACCTGCAGCTGGCGCACCTCGCGGACACCGAGCAGGTCTGGTTCTCCGGCGGCTGGGTGGACCGTTTCGGTCTGGACCTGCCGCGCGATGCGATGGGCTACGGCGACGGACCCGATGACGTCGCCCGTGTCCGTGCGTCAGCGGACCTGCTCGCCGGTTATTACCACGCCGTGCACAAGGCGACGCTCGAGTACCTCGCCTCGGTCACGCCCGAGGAGCTGGACCGCGTCGTGGACGAGAACTGGGATCCGCCGGTGACCGCGGGTGTCCGCCTGGTGAGCATCATCGACGACAGTGCGCAGCACCTGGGCCAGGCGGCCTATGTGCGCGGCATCGCGTGAGTCGACTCTGGTGGTGGCCGCCGATCGGTCTGGCGGCGATGATCCTGCTCGGGCTGGCTGTCGGTAAGGCATCGACGCCACTGGACGACTGGTTCGACCAGTTCGGTCACGGCCCGGTACGCGCGTTGATACTGCTTGCGAACCCCATCTCACTTGCTGCCGTCGGAATCGCCGTGGTGGGCATGGCTCTGTATCGACGGTGGTGGCTGTTCGCGATCGTCACTGTGGCGTTTCCGCCACTGGCCTATCTGCTGGTGCAGTTCATCAAGCCGTTCTTCGGACGCAACGCCGGCGACGGTCTCGCGTACCCGAGCGGGCACATCACGATGACGACGGTCGTGGTCGGCTTCTTCGTCGTAGTGGTCGGCAGTCCGCTGTGGGCGGTTCTGCTGGCGGTCGTCTACATCGCACTCGCCATGTTCGGTGTCGGGTCCACGTTCCACTACTTCACCGACACCGTCGGTGGAGTGTTGCTGGGCACGTCGATCGTGTGCATCGCGGCGCTCCTGACACGCCGCACTTGACACGTGTCAACCCCGTTGCGATCTAGATCACATGGGGTGGCTAGCATGGGGCTATGACCGCGACGCCAGAGGTTGACCTCTCCCCAGAACCGCGAGCCGGCACCGTCCTGAATCCCGCGACCGGCACCGTAGCCGGAACGGTGCAGTGGACCGACCCCGCCGACGTGCCCCGTATTGCGGCGGGTCTGCGCCGAGCCCAACGGGAATGGGAGGCCCGCGGCGCCAAGGGCCGCGCCAAGGTGCTGGCCCGCTTCGCCGTGTGGATGGGTGAGCACCGCGACGAGATCGAGCAGCTGCTGATCAAGGAGACCGGCAAGTCTGCCACCGATGCGGCGCAAGAAGTGCCGCTGCTGATCATGATCGCTTCGTACTACATCAAGACGATGGAGAAGGCGCTGGCGCCCGAGAGTCGGCCCGCGTCGCTGCCCTTCCTCAGCATCAAGAAGGTGACGGTGCACTACCGGCCGAGGCCGGTCGTCGCCATCATCGCGCCGTGGAACTACCCGGTGGCCAACCTCTTGATGGATGGCATCGCCGCCCTGGCGGCGGGGTGCGCGGTTCTGCTCAAGCCGTCGGAGCGCACGCCGCTGACCGCGGAACTGCTGCTGCGCGGCTGGGCCGACTCGGGCGCTCCCGAGGTCATGGCGATTGTGCAGGGCGCGCGGGAAGCCGTCGAGGCCGTCGTCGACAACGCCGACTACGTCCAGTTCACCGGCTCGTCTGCGACCGGCGCGAAAGTGGCCGAGCGTGCGGCCCGCAGCCTTACCCCCGTCAGCCTGGAACTCGGCGGCAAGGACCCGATGATCGTGCTGGAGGACGCCGACATCGAGCTGGCGGCGCACGCGGCGGTGTGGGGTGCGTTCTTCAACGCAGGCCAGACGTGTGTGTCGGTTGAGCGCGTCTACGTGCTCGACTCGGTGTACGACGAGTTCGTCGCCGCCGTGGTGCGTGACGTCAAGAACCTGAAGATGGGCGCGGGCGAAGGGCACGCCTTCGGGGCGCTGATCGACGACTCCCAGCTCGCGGTGACCGAGCGTCACGTCGCCGACGCCGTCGCCAAGGGCGCCCAGATTCTCACCGGCGGCAAGCGCGCGCCCGGTCCCGGCAGCTTCTACGAGCCGACGGTGCTCGTCGACGTCGACCACACGATGGACGCCATGACGGAGGAGACCTTCGGCCCGACGTTGCCGATCATGAAGGTCTCCAGCGTCGCCGAAGCGGTACGTCTGGCCAACGACAGCCCGTACGGCCTGTCCGCGTCGGTGTTCTCGAAGGACATCGAGCGTGCGAAAGACGTTGCCGTGGAGCTGGATTGCGGAGCCGTCAACATCAACGACGTGATCTCCAACCTGATGTGCACCACCGCGCCGATGGGCGGCTGGAAGACCTCGGGCATCGGAGCCCGCTTCGGCGGCGCCGACGGCGTGCGCAAGTTCTGCCGCCAGGAGGTGGTAGTCGCGCCCCGCACCAACATCGGCGCGGGCGGGAACTACTACAACAATTCGCTGCGGGCACTCAAGCGGATGAACACGATGATGACGAAGTTCGCGCTGATCCGGCCCAAGCGCACCGCGAAGTAACGCGTTCGCGCGCTACCTTCCGTTCATCTCGTCGACACGCCCGCTTACGGGTCAGTCGATACTTTCTGCCGGTGACCGAGCTCAAGGGAACCGAGTACTACAGCGTCCGCGACGACGACGATGACGATCCCGTGCTGGTTCATCACCCCAGCGAAACCGAAGTCGACACGTGGCGCGAGGGCTACCCGTACGACGAGCGCATGACGCGCAACGACTACGAGGAGCAGAAGCGGCTGCTGCAGATCGAACTGCTGAAGATGCAGAAGTGGAGCCAGGGCAACGGCCACCGGCACATCATCGTGTTCGAGGGCCGCGACGCTGCAGGCAAGGGCGGCACCATCAAGCGCTTCATGGAGCATCTCAACCCGCGCGGTGCGCGCGTCGTCGCCCTGGAGAAGCCGACGGACCGTGAGCGCACCCAGTGGTATTTCCAGCGCTACATCAACCACTTCCCCGCCGGGGGGGAGATCGTGTTGTTCGACCGGTCCTGGTACAACCGCGCGGGCGTCGAGCGAGTGATGGGGTTCTGCTCGGCCAAGCAGCACGCGGAGTTCATCCGCCAGGTGCCGCTGTTCGAACAGATGCTGGTCAACGACGGCATCAGCCTGACCAAGCTGTGGTTCTCGGTGTCCGCGGCAGAGCAGCGCACCCGGTTCACCATCCGGCAGATCGACCCGGTGCGGCAGTGGAAGTTGTCACCGACAGACCTTGCGTCGCTCGACAAATGGGATGAGTACACGTCGGCGAAAGAGGACATGTTCACGTGGACCGACACCGAGACCGCGCCGTGGACCGTCGTCAAGAGCAACGACAAGAAGCGCGCACGCGTCAATGCCATGCGTCATGTCTTGAGTAAGTTCGACTACGACAACAAGGACCATGAGGTGGTCGGCAGGCCAGACCCCCTCATCGTGGGACGTGCACTGGCTGACTGACCGGCAGCGCGTTTCCGGAGCCGCCCCGGCGGCGACATCCGGCCCGAGAGCCGCCCCGGCGGCGACATCCGGCCCGAGAGCCGCCCCGGCGGCGACATCCGGCCTGAGAGGAGGACGCGTGCGGTTCGTCGCGACCATGTTCCTGTGGGTCGTCACGACCGCCCTGCTCGCTGTGGCGGTCCCGACGATGTGGATGCAGCGCACCGTGGTGAGCGAGGACGGTTATGCCGCGTTGGCGGCTGCCGCGGCGCACGACCCGAAACTGCAGCGCGCCATGGCGTCGGAGCTGACCACGCAGATCATCGAGTTCGCCGCTTCCAACGGGTATCGGACCCTCAACCGGGACCTCGTCTCCGGCGTCGTGACGTCCTACACCGGCAACGAGGGCTTTCCGGGTCAGTTCGCGCAAGCCAACCGCATCGCGCACCGGTGGATGTTCACCGACTCGGTTCAGCCCGAGGGCGGTCCGGACAGCCGCTGGCTCGTCGACATCGCGCCGATGCTCAATGACCCGTCGATCAAGCAGACGCTGGGCGATCTCGACTTGGACGTTCCGCAGACGCTGACCGTGCCGATCGCGGTGCCCGACTCCTCCTCGTTGCGGCCGGGCCAGTTGCGGTGGCTGTCGACGTGGGGTCCGTGGGTGAGCGTCGGTTCGACGATTCTTGCCGGCATATCGGCGTTGTTCATGCTGGCGTCGGCCCGATCGCGAGGTAAAGGCCTTGTCGCGCTGGGGGTTTCGGCGCTGCTCGTCGGCGCGGCAGGGTGGGCCGCGCTGGAGGTGTCGCAGCGATACGTCACCGACGCTCTGAATCAGACGGCGGGCGACATTCGACAGGTCGCCGACGTGATGGTCGCCCAGGCCGACGCGAGCATGCACCATTGGCTGAACCTCACCCTGGCCGCGGGCGGTGTGCTCGTGGTGTTCGGGGTCGCGGTGTCGCTGCTGGGCGGTCTGCGCCGACGGGAACAAAGCGTCTGAGGCGACGCGGGTACCGTTCTGACATGCCATTCGTCTCGGACATCAAGGGCCCGCAGCAGCCAGTCCGGACACCGACGACGCTTGTCGCCGGTTCACTTCGCCGCACCAGCACCATCGACACACATCCCGCGGGCGCCGGCGACTCCGACGTCGACCTGCGGGCGTGTGATGTGGTGGCGGGTCAGCGTGGCGTCGACGTCCTGGGGGAGACACGGGTTCGGGCGCACCTGGCCCAGCGGGTCATCGACGAGATCACCTCCGCGCCGCACGACGCGCGGGTTGGGCAGCTGGTCGGCAGCATGGTCGGCCCCGGATTCCGCTCGACGGTCAACAGGGTGCTTCCCGGCGAGGCGCGGCGCGCCAGCCGGCTGCACCTGCTGCTGGACGACTGGGTCGGTGCGGCGCTGGTATCCGGCTACTCGGTGCAGCACGCGTCGATCACCCTGGGCATCGAGGAGAAGTTGCCCGTCGGTACCGCCGACCGGATGGCGGGCATCTGCGCCGGGTTCGCGCCGGAGGCGTCGCTCGTCGGGTACGCCAGGCGTAACGGCACCATCCCCTCGGTGCACGGGCCGCACGCGCCGCCACTGGACGGTCTGCACCCCGTCGAACCGCTGCGGGCACACGGGATGCGGCGTTTCCGTCGGCTCGATCTCTTTCCCGCAGAGGCCGATTCCGCCGCTTTTGACGCCCACTTTCGGGACTCACACGTCGACGGCGATGGTGTCGAGACGATCGTGCACGAGTACACCGTCGCCGGTTCGGTGGACACATCGACGCGAACCATCACGTCGGTCACCGCGGACGTGCGGGTGCTGCCGTGGCAGGAATGCCCGGGTGCCATCGGCAGTGCCGACCGGGTGCGGGGGATGATGCTGCCGGAGTTGCGGGACCGTGTGCGTGGTGAATTCGTCGGCACCACCACATGCACGCATCTCAACGACACGCTGCGCAGCATCGCCGACCTCGATGCGCTGATGGACTTGCGTGCGGGCCTTCAGGGTTCGATGATGTGCGACGGATCGGGCCTGCGGTCCGGCGGCGCCTGGCTGTAGTCGCCCCATGGTCCGTCGCGTTGCTCGACGGCGGCCCTAACCCCTTGCGAGCCAGCGGTTTCGATGAAGGACAGCGCATCGGGGGTGTTGCGCATCAGCCCGTCGAGGATACCGCCGAGGGTCTGGGTGGACGCCAGCCCCATGTTCTCGTAGGCCTGGTTGACGATCATCTTCTGCGCTTGTAACTGAGACAACGGGATCCGGGCGAGCTTGCCCGCGACCTCTTTGACGCGCGCCTCGAGGTTCTCGAACGGCACCGACTCGTTGATGAGTTCGACTGCGGCGGCCTCCTTTCCGGTGAGCGGTTCACCGGTCAGCGAGTGCCACTTCACCTTGGCCAGGCTCATGCGATAGATCCACATGCCGGTCAGATAGGCGCCCCACATGCGCGCGTAAGGGGTGCCGATGACGGCGTCATCGCTGGCGATGACGATGTCGGCGCACAACGCGTAGTCACTCGCACCGCCGACGCACCAGCCGTGGACCTGGGCGATGACGGGTTTGGACGCGCGCCAGATCGCCATGAACTTCTGCGTCGGGCCGGTCTCGCGGGCGCTGACCATCGCGAAGTCCTTGCCAGGATCCCAGCGGCCGTCGGTGTTCATCGCCTGGCCCCAGTGCTCGAACCCGCCACCGAAGTCGTAGCCACCGCAGAACGCGCGTCCGGCGCCGCGCAGCACGATCACCTTGATCGCGGGGTCGCGTTCGGCCAGGCCGATCGCTTTCTCGATCTCGTCGGGCATCGGCGGAACGATGGTGTTGAGATGTTCGGGCCGATTCAGGGTGATCGTCGCGACTGGTGGCTCGGTTTTGTAGAGCAAGGTTTCGAACGTCGGCGTCGTCGGCATAGGGGCAGTTTGGCAGCCTCGACGCGGAACCGATATTTAGGTGTGCCTACCCTCCGGACCGGGGGGAATGCTATGTTTTGCCTTTCCTAAGTTAGAGGTGCAAATGAATCGCTATATCGCATGGTCGGTGCCGGTCGTAGCCGTGAGCCTCATCCTTGCGGGCTGCTCCAGCAACAAGTCCACCGAAGAGACGTCGTCGTCCGCCAGCGCGACCACCACGACGTCGAGTGCGGCTGCTGCGGCCCCCGATCCTTTGGCCCAGCAGGCGGCCGAGGAGTACAAGACCTATGCGATCGGCCAGATCGACGAACTCGTCGCCGCCGTGAAGGTGTTCACCGACGCGGTGCGAGCGAACAATCTGCAGGCGGCACAGGACGCCTACGAGCCGTCCCGCATGCCCTGGGAGCGCATTGAGCCGTTGGCGGGTCTGGTCGAGGAGATCGACGGAAAGGTCGATTCGCGCGTCGACGATTTCGAGAACGTCGACGACCCCGAGTTCACCGGCTGGCACCGCCTGGAGTACCTGCTGTTCGAGAAGAACACGACCGAGGGCGGCGCCCCGTTCGCCGACCAGCTCGACAAGGACATCGCCACCTTGAAGGAGCAGTTCGCGACGGTCGAGGTGACACCGCTGGACGTGGCCAATGGCGCAGCCGAGCTGATCGAAGAGGTCTCCGAAGGCAAGATCACCGGCGAAGAGGACCGCTACTCCAAGACCGACCTGTGGGACTTCGACGGCAACCTGCAGGGTTCGCAGGCCGCTATCGACAAGCTGAGGCCCGCTCTGGAGAAGGCGGATCCGGAGTTGTTGGGCAACATCATGACCGGTTTCGCCGACATCAACGCCACGCTGCAGCCGCTGCGCCGCGGCGATGGCTGGGTGCTCTACTGCACCGAGAACGATCCGTACCCTTCGCCCCGGTGCACCGGCGTCACCGTTGACCCGCCGACCATCGACAAGCTCAAGTCGCAGCTGGCCGGCTTGTCCGAGAACCTGTCCCAGGTTGCGGGCGCGTTGAAACTGTCGTGACCGGAAAGCCGTCGCGCCGGGGCATTTCGCGACGAGGATTCGTCACGGGTGCCCTGAGTGCGGGCGCGGGCGCCGCAGTCGGCGCCGGCGCCACGTACGCGTTGACGGGCTCAGGGCCGCAGCGGACCCCCGCGTCCGAGCGGCCCGAGATCTTCGTTCCCTTCGAGGGACCGCATCAGACGGGTATCACCGCATTACCGATACCAGAGCAGGGCCTGGTCGCCTCATTCAATGTCCAGTCGAAAGGCCGGGCCGGGCTGACGACGGCGTTGAAGGAACTCACCGAGGAGATCCGCGGGCTGATGGCCGGCCATCCGCCGGAAACGCGAGATGGCGCCTACCCGCCGGTGGATTCCGGTCTCCTCGGCGAAAAGCCACCCGCAGACAATCTTTCGATCGTCGTCGGCGTCGGTGCCTCGTTGTTCGACGGCCGGTTCGGGCTGGCGGATCGCAAGCCCAACGAACTGCAGACGATGCCGTTTCTGGCGAACGACAAGCTCGACCCCAAGATCTCGCACGGGGACATTTCGATCATCTTCGAGGCCGGCCACAATGACACGGTTCAGTTCGCGCTGCGTCAGGTGATGAGACGGACGCGAAGCGATCTGGTGCTGCGATGGATGATCGACGGTTACGCCCGCGGTATCGGCGCCGGTCAGGCGTCGGAAGCGGCGACGCCTCGAAACCTGTTGGGTTTCAAGGACGGTACGGCCAACCTCGACGTCGATGACGAAGCACTCATGGATCGTCACGTATGGGTGGGCGCGGAGGACGGCGAACCCGACTGGGCGGTGGGTGGTTCGTATCAGGCGATCCGCATCATCCGCAATTTCGTCGAGTTCTGGGACCGGACGCGGCTGACCGAACAGGAGCAGCTCATCGGGCGCTCGAAGATCAGCGGCGCACCGCTGGGCCTGACGGGTGAGTTCACCGATCCCGACTACGCCTCGGACCCCGACGGCAAGCGGATCCCGCTCGACGCGCACATCCGGCTGGCGAATCCGCGCACCCCCGAGACGGACGAAAACCGCATCCTGCGGCGCGGATTCAACTACTCGCGGGGCTTCGACGGCGCGGGCAGGCTCGACCAGGGCCTGGCGTTCGTCGCCTATCAACGCAGCCTGGAGAAGGGCTTCCTCACCGTGCAGCGCAGGCTCAAGGGTGAGCCGCTGGAGGAGTACATCATGCCGGTGGGCGGCGGCTTCTTCTTCATGCTGCCTGGCGTCACGGGACCGGATCGTTTCCTCGGCGACCAGCTGGTCAAGTGAGCATCGACCAGAGGTAGCGGTAGATCAGCGCGGATTTGAACGCCGTCTGAGCGTTGTCCGCTGCACCAGCGTGACCACCTTCGATGTTCTCGTAGTAGTGCACCGGATGTCCCAGTTCCTCCAGCGCCGCGGTCATCTTGCGGGCGTGCCCGGGGTGTACCCGGTCGTCGCGCGTGGATGTCGTGATCAGCACCGGGGGATAACGGCGGTCACCGGAAATGTTCTGGTACGGCGAGTATTCGGAGATGAAGGCCCAGTCGTCGGGGTTGTCGGGATCGCCGTACTCGGCCATCCACGATGCGCCCGCAAGCAGCAGGTGGTAACGGCGCATGTCCAGCAGGGGGACACTGCACACCAGCGCTCCGAACAGTTCGGGGTACCGGGTGAGCATCACGCCCATCAACAGGCCGCCGTTGCTGCCGCCTTGGGCGCCGAGCTGGTCGACGGTGGTGATGCCGCGGTCGACGAGATCTCTTGCCACCGATGCGAAGTCCTCGTAGACCAGGTGCCTGTTCTCGCGCATCGCCTGGGTGTGCCAGGTCGGTCCGTACTCGCCGCCCCCGCGGATGTTGGCAAGCACGTAGGTCCCGCCGCGGGCCAGCCACAGCTGTCCGAGCACCCCGGCGTAGCCCGGGGTGTTGGCGACCTCGAATCCCCCGTATCCGCCGAGCAGTGTGGGACGCGGACCGGACGAACCGCCCCCGCTATCTGAACTACGGCGACCCACAACGAAGTATGGGATCTTCGTGCCGTCGTCAGACGCCACGAAATGCTGGGTCACCTCGATATCGGACGCGTCGAAGAACGCAGGTGCGCTCTTGACGCACGTCACTTCATCACCCGCGTGACCCCACAGCAGCTGTGATGGTGTCGTGAAACCGCTTGAGTCCAAGAATATCTCGTCGCCGTACTCGTCGATGTCCACCAGGACGGTGTTGGTGTTCGCGGGGATGCCGGGAATGGCCGACCGCTCCCACGTCCCCGGTGTCACGAGTTCGACGTGGCTGGTCACATCGACGAGTGTGACTAGCACCAGAAGATCGCGTGTCCACGCGTAGTTCTCCAGGCTGGAATGGTCGTCGGGTTCGAAGACGACAGCCAATTCATAACTGCCGGAAAGGAACTCGTCATAGCGGACCGCCAGCAGGGAACCCGGCCGGTAGGTGTGGGGGCCGACCGTCCACTCGGTGCGCGGCCTGATCAGCAGCCATTCGCGGTGGGTCGACATACCGGCGTCGGTGGGCACCTCGATCGGAATCAAGTCACCGTCGCGCAGTTCGTAACGGTCGCGGTTGAAGAAATCGAACGACCGGGTGATGAACAGCCGCTCGAAGCCGGGCGTCGGATCGTAGCCACTGCCCACACTGACATCCGAGGACTCACCCTCGAACAGGGTCGCGGCGTCGTCGAGCGGTTGCCCCCGCCGCCACTGCTTCACAATTCGGGGATATCCGGAGTCGGTCATCGCGCCGGGTCCGAATTCGGTCCCGACCAGCACCGTGTCGTGGTCCCGCCAGGTGATGCTCGACTTCGCCTCCGGCAGCTCGAATCCATTAGTGACGAAGTGCCTTGTCGCCATGTCGAATTCGCGGACCACGGTGGCGTCGGCACCACCGCGGGACAGCTCGATCAGCGCAAGTGAGTGGTCGGGCTCGATCACGTCGGCGCCGGCCCACACCCAGTTCTCATCCTCGGCCGCGGCGAGTGCGTCGACATCGAAGAGCACGTCCCAGTCCGGTTCGTCGGTTCGGTAGCTGTCCAAGGTCGTGCGCCGCCACAGCCCGCGCGGGTTGTCCGCATCGCGCCAGAAGTTGTAGAGGTACTCGCCGCGCCGCCGGACGTAGGGAATTCGCGCTTCGGTGTCGAGGACCTCCAGTGCCTCGGCGCGCATCTGCTCGAACTCGCTTCCGCCGAACGCGTCGAGGGTTGGCTCGTTGTGCTTGCGCACCCAGTCCAGCGCGTCGTCGCCGGTGATGTCCTCGAGCCACAGATAGGGGTCCTTTGCCACGCCACCATTCTGGCCGGTCGGCGTAGTGTGAGCCCCGTTACACCCGTTCGTCGCCGCGCTCAGAAAGGGAGTCGCTCATGACTGTCTATGCACGCCCCGGTTCCGCTGACGCCCTGATGTCGTACGAATCGCGGTACGGCAACTTCATCGGCGGGGAATGGGTGCCGCCCGCGGGCGGTGAGTATTTCGAGAACCTCACACCGGTGACCGGGCAGCCCTTCTGTGAGATTCCCCGGTCGACCGACGCCGACATCGAAAAGGCGCTCGACGCCGCGCACGGTGCGGCCACCGCATGGGGCAAGACCGCGGCGGGCGAACGTGCGAACATCCTCAACAAGATCGCGGACCGCATCGAGGCCAATCTCGAATCACTGGCGCTGGCCGAGGCGTGGGACAACGGCAAGCCGATCCGCGAGACGCTCAATGCCGATCTTCCGCTGGCCGTCGACCACTTCCGCTACTTCGCCGGCGCCATCCGGGCCCAGGAGGGCTCGCTGAGCCAGATCGACGACGACACCGTCGCGTATCACTTCCACGAACCGCTCGGTGTGGTCGGCCAGATCATCCCGTGGAACTTCCCGATCCTGATGGCCACGTGGAAGCTGGCGCCCGCACTCGCTGCGGGTAACGCGGTCGTGCTCAAACCGGCGGAGCAGACGCCGGCGTCGATCTTGTACCTGATGAGCCTGATCGGTGACCTGCTGCCTGCTGGAGTCCTCAACGTCGTCAACGGATTCGGTTTCGAGGCGGGCAAGCCGCTGGCGTCGAGCAACCGCATCGCCAAGATCGCGTTCACCGGTGAGACCACGACCGGCCGGCTGATCATGCAGTACGCGTCGCAGAACCTGATCCCCGTCACGCTCGAACTGGGCGGCAAGAGTCCCAACATCTTCTTCAGCGACGTGATGGCAGCGGCCGACGACTACCAGGACAAGGCGCTGGAAGGGTTCACGATGTTCGCCCTCAACCAAGGCGAGGTGTGCACCTGCCCGTCGCGCAGCCTGATCCAGGCCGACATCTACGACGAGTTCCTCGAACTCGCAGCGATTCGTACCAAGGCTGTGCGCCAGGGTGATCCGCTGGACACCGAGACGATGATCGGATCGCAGGCGTCCAACGATCAGCTCGAGAAGGTGTTGTCCTACATCGAGGTCGGCAAAGATGAAGGGGCGAGGGTCATTGCGGGCGGAGAGCGCGCACAGCTCGGCGGCGACCTCAACGGCGGCTACTACGTCCAGCCCACGATCTTCGAGGGCAACAACAAGATGCGCATCTTCCAGGAGGAGATCTTCGGACCCGTCGTCGCGGTGACGTCGTTCTCCGACTACGACGACGCCATCGGCATGGCCAACGACACGCTGTACGGACTCGGTGCCGGGGTGTGGTCGCGCGACGGCAACGTCGCCTACCGAGCCGGCCGCGACATCAAGGCGGGCCGAGTGTGGACCAACTGCTACCACGCCTATCCGGCACATGCGGCGTTCGGCGGTTACAAGCAGTCCGGAATCGGCCGCGAGACGCACAAGATGATGTTGGACCACTATCAGCAGACCAAGAACCTGCTGGTGTCGTACTCGAACAAGGCGCAAGGCTTCTTCTGATGAGTGATTTGGGTGCGGGAACCTTCGCTGAGCGATCGTTTGCGCACCGAAATCACCGGGCGACGCCGCATCGGGCGCTGATCACCCAGGCGGCGGCTGAGCTGTTGGAGCGACTGCAGCAGCGCCACGGTGCGCTGATGTTCCATCAGTCCGGCGGATGCTGTGATGGGTCGTCGCCGATGTGTTATCCCGACGGGGAGTTTCTCGTCGGGGACCGCGACATCCTGCTCGCCGTCTTCGACGTGGGGGACGGCGTACCGGTGTGGATCTCGGGGTCGCAGTTCGAGGCGTGGAAGCACACCCAGCTGATCATCGACGTGGTGCCGGGCCGAGGCGGCGGCTTCAGCGTCGAGGCCCCCGAAGGCATGCGCTTCCTTTCGCGTGGCCGTGCGTTCACCGATGAGGAGAACGAGCTGCTCAACGGGTCAAAACCGCTGACCGGACGCGACTTTGCGCTGGGCGGGCGTCCGCCGATGATGGGTACGCACATCGTCGCGCAGGCCGTGGATGCGTGTCGTATTCCCCGACCCGCCACGCCGAGCGGCTAACCGGCGAACGGCGGGCATCGCAGTACCGTCAAATGCGTGATACCGCTGCCGCGCCCGCGGTTGCTGACCAGTGCACTACTGCTCGGCACGGCGGTCGGGCTGCTCCTCGGGATCGGGTTGAGCCTGCTGGTCACCGCCAAGATTCGGCCCGACGTGGTGATCGCGCTCGTCGTCGGTGTACCCGGCGCGATCGGCATGTTGACGATCCTGTTCTCGCGCAGACGCTGGATGACGGTCCTCGGTGCCTTCGTCATCGCGATCGCCCCCGGCTGGTTCGGCGTCCTGGTCGCGATTCAGTCGGTGAACGGAGCCTGACGTGGACCGCGATGTGCTGACCGAAGACACCCAAGAGTTCACGCCGACCTGGGATACCGGTGAACTCGTCGCCGTTGACGCGGCACCGTCGGAGCCGTCTCCCGCAGGCGGGAGGTACCCCCAGCCCATACCGGCCCCTCCGGTCGTCGTGCCTGGCAACTACCAGCACCTCAAGCGTTGGCACTTCGTGCTTGTCGTGGCGTCTGTCTGGACCCTTGCGGCCGCGGCGGGTTGGGGGCTCTACCACTGGTGGTACCACTCGATCGACAAGACCGCGCCGGTGTTCGTCGTGCTGGTCTTCCTGATCCTGTGCACGGTCGCGGGTCTGCTCACCGCGATGGCGAACAGGTCGGTCGCGTCCGCGCTGGCGATCGCGTTCACGTCTGCGCCGCTGGCCGCGACTGCAGGCGCTGCGGTGCTGCACGGCCTCTACTTCTGCGAATGGGCCACTCGCTGCTTCGTAGGGCTGATCCCTTACTAAGGTTGTGGTGTGACCCACTATGACGTCGTCGTTCTCGGAGCAGGCCCTGGCGGATACGTCGCGGCCATTCGCGCCGCCCAGCTCGGACTGAACACCGCAGTCGTCGAACCCAAGTACTGGGGCGGGGTGTGCCTCAACGTCGGCTGTATCCCATCCAAGTCGCTGCTGCGCAACGCCGAGCTCTCCCACATCATCACCAAGGAGGCCAAGCTCTTCGGCATCAACGGTGAGGCCACCATGGACTATGGGGTGGCGTTCGACCGGAGCCGCAAGGTCGCCGACGGTCGCGTCGCCGGTGTGCACTTCCTGATGAAGAAGAACAAGATCACCGAGATTCAGGGTTGCGGGAAGTTCAAAGACGCGAACACCATCGAGGTCGACCTCAACGAGGGCGGAACCGAGACGGTCACCTTCGACAACTGCATCATCGCGACCGGCTCCAGCACCCGATTGGTGCCGGGCACATCGCTGTCGGACAACGTCGTCACCTACGAGGAACAGATTCTGTCCCGCGAGCTGCCGAAGTCGATTGTGATCGCCGGTGCCGGTGCGATCGGCATGGAGTTCGGCTACGTGATGAAGAACTTCGGCGTCGATGTCACGATCGTCGAATTTCTGCCGCGGGCGCTGCCGAACGAGGACGCCGAGGTGTCCAAGGAGATCGAAAAGCAGTTCAAGAAGCTCGGCGTCAAGATCCTCACGGGCACCAAGGTGGAGTCGATCGACGACGACGGCAAGCAGGTGACCGTCACGGTGAGCAAGGACGGTACGTCCGAAGAACTGAAGGCCGACAAGGTTCTTCAGGCCATCGGCTTCGCGCCCAACGTCGAGGGTTACGGCCTGGAGGCGACGGGCGTGAATCTCACCGACCGCAAGGCGATCGGCATCGACGACTACATGCGCACCAACGTGGGGCACATCTATGCGATCGGCGACGTCACCGCCAAGCTCATGCTCGCCCATGTCGCGGAGGCGATGGGAGTGGTCGCAGCCGAAACCATTGCGGGCGCTGAGACTTTGGCGCTCGGCGACTACCGGATGATGCCGCGCGCCACGTTCTGCCAGCCGCAGGTCGCCAGCTTCGGCCTGACCGAAGAGCAGGCCCGCGACGAGGGTTACGACGTCAAGGTCGCCAAGTTCCCGCTGACTGCCAATGCCAAGGCCCACGGGCTCGGCGATCCGAGTGGGTTCGTCAAGCTGATCGCCGACGCCAAGTACGGTGAGCTGCTCGGCGGGCACCTGATCGGGCATGACGTCTCCGAGCTGCTGCCCGAGCTGACACTCGCGCAGAAGTGGGACCTGACCGTCAACGAGTTGGCGCGCAACGTGCACACCCACCCGACGCTGTCGGAAGCCCTGCAGGAGTGCTTCCACGGCCTGGCCGGCCACATGATCAACTTTTGAGAGCCGCGATCTGGGTCGCCGGGATCGGCGGATTGGTGCTCGGCCACATCCTGTGGCTGGCCGGGATCAAGGCTGCGACATCGACGTCCGCGATCAGCTCGTGGGTGCTGGCCGTGGCGGCGACGTCATTCGTGGTGGGTGGTGCGGTCGCCGCACTCGGCTGGCGGGCATACCGACGCAAGTCCGATGTGTGGGCGGCGTTCCTGCTGGCGTTTCCGGTAGCGCCGGTGCTCTTTTCGCTGGTGGTATTGGGCGTGACCTACCTATAGTCAGTCAGGCGTGCTCGAGCAACGTTGAGCGGACCGACTTCCTCGACTGGTGCGGGCTGGACCCGGCGCATCTGGACCGTGTGACCAAGGCGGAGATGCTCTCGGCCGCACGATATCTCGCCGATCTGATCGAGGCGGTGCGCACGTGCGGGATTCGTTTGGATCCGCCTCAAGGGTGGCTGTGCAGCTTTCCACCGCGCACGAACTGTGGACGGTGTGCGCGTCGCGCTCTCAGTCGGGAAAGTCCAGCGGCACGTTGAGCGTGGTGATCGTCGCCGCCAGCCCGTCGTACTGCGCTGCGAGCATGCAAAACTCGATGAGCTGTTGTTTGGTGAGGTGTCGGGCCAGCACAACCCACGTCTCTTCCGATACGCCGCGGGTGACGACGAACTCGTCGGTCGCGGTGATCAGAGCGCGCTGACGGTCGGTCAGACCGTCAGCGTCGGGACCTTCGAAGATTTTGGCCTGTAGCTCAGGGCCGATGCCGCGAGTGCGCGCCAGCCGGCGATGCTGCTGCAGTTCGTACTCGCAGTTGCGCAGATGGCCGACACGCAGGATGACGGTCTCCGCATCGCCCCTTGACAGCTTGCCTGCGTAGAGCAGGTAGAGGGACATCGGCAGCCAGATCGGGAACAGCACTCGGTGCTGACCGATGACGTTGGTCAGGCTGAACCGTGGCCTGCGAATGCCGCGGGCGCCGATCTTGGCGGCCACCCAGCCGAACGGCCCGAGTTCCTTGAATCCGCCGGGCGCGATACGCGCGGGCTCGAGTGCGCTCACCGTCGCGAGTCTAGCTAGGACTGTTTGACCAGATAGGGCGACACGGTGCTGCGGTGCTCGTCGACGTCCAATGCCCGACCCAGCGCGGGGAAGGCCCGCTGCGGGCAGTTGTCGCGCTCGCAGACCCGACAGCCCGCACCAATCGGTGTCGAGTTGTCACCCGACAGATCCAACCCCTCCGAGTAGACCAGGCGGTGTGCATGTCGTAGCTCACAGCCGAGGCCGATCGCGAAGGTCTTGGCCGGCTGGCCGTATCGGTGGGGGCGGCGCTCGACCGTGCGGGCGACCCACATGTAGTTTCGCCCGTCGGGCATCTGCGCGACCTGAACGCCGATCTTTCCGGGGTTCGCGAACGTTTCGTAGACGTTCCACAGCGGACAGGTCCCACCGCTGGAAGAGAAGTGAAAGCCTGTGGCGGACTGACGCTTTGACATGTTGCCCGCGCGGTCCACACGGACGAACGACAGCGGGATACCCCGCATCGATGGGCGCTGCAGAGTCGACAGCCGGTGCGCGATCGTCTCGTAGGAGACGGAGTAGAACGCCGACAGGCGTTCGACGTCGTAGCGGAAGTTCTCCACCACCTCGTGAAACTGCTGGTACGGCAACACCGTTGCCGCTGCGAAGTAGTTCGCCAGTCCCAGCCGCGCCAGCACCGTCGACTCCTCGCTGGTGAAGTTTCCCTCGTCCACCAGTCTGTCGATCAACTGGCCGAACTCCAGGTAGGCCAGCTCCGCGGCCATCTTGAAGACCGTCTGCCCCGACGACAGGTGGTCGCTGATATCCAGCGTCTTGGAAACGGGGTCGTAGCGGTGTAAGACGTTGCCGCCCAGGTCGGTTCGCCGCTTGATGTGCACACCGTGAACTCGGGTCAGGCGGTCGGCCAGTTCGCGGGTGAGCTCGGCGCGGTGCATCCGCATCCGGATGGTGAGGTCCTCGGCCGCCGTGTCGAGCTCGTGGAGGTAGTTCTGCCGCTCGTAGAAATAGTCGCGCACCTCTTCGTGCGGCATCGTGATCGAGCCGCTACCGCTGCTGTCGGCGAATCTGTCCTCGGTCGCCGCCGTCAACTGTGCGGCGGTCAAGCGGTAGCGCCGGTGCAGGTTGACCATCGCCCGCGCCAGCGCCGGATGCGACCCGACCAGGTCGGACAGCTCGGCGAGGTCGACGTCGGTGGCGACGTCGCGATCCATGGTCACCTCGCGCAATTCGGCGATCAGCCGGGTGTCGTCCTCGGACGCGAAGAATGTCGCGTCGACGCCGAACACCTCGGTGATACGCCGCAATACCGACACCGTCAGCGGGCGCACGTCGTGCTCGATCTGGTTCAAATAGCTCGGGGAGATCTCCAGCATCTGCGCCAGCGCTGCCTGGCTGATGCCCCGTTCGCCGCGAAGCTGCCGAATGCGCGAGCCGACGAACGTTTTTGCCACGGTAAACCAGCGTACCGCCGGACTAGCACAGTTGCGAAGCGCGTCTTCGCATTGTTGGCAGATCTGCCCTGTGGCAGGATCGGGCGACATGGCTGAGAGCACTGGGCTGGCGAAGGTGATGATGCCTGTGCCGGATCCGCATCCCGACGTCTTCGATGTCCAATGGCCGCTTCGCGTCGCCGACGTCGATCGCACCGGCCGGCTGAAGTTCGACGCGGCTACCAGGCACATCCAGGACATCGGTTCCGACCAGCTGCGTGAGATGGGCTTCGAGGAAACCCATCCGCTGTGGATCGTCCGCCGCACGATGGTCGACATGATCAGGCCGATCGAATTCAAGGACATGCTGCGTCTGCGCCGTTGGTGCTCGGGGACCTCGAACCGGTGGTGCGAGATGCGCGTCCGGGTGGACGGTCGCAAAGGTGGCCTCATTGAATCGGAGGCGTTCTGGATCAACATCAACCAAGAGACGCAGGGTCCCGCGCGCATCTCGGACGACTTCCTCGAAGGCCTGCACCGCACCACCGATGTCAACCGCCTTCGGTGGAAGGCCTACCTGAAGGCGGGCAGCCGTGAGGATGCCGACGAAATTCGCGACTATCCCGTCCGCGTCAGCGACATCGACATCTTCGACCACATGAACAATTCGGTGTACTGGTCGGTGGTGGAGGACTACCTCTACAACACACCCGAACTGCTGACGGCGCCGCTGAGGGTGACCATCGAGCACGACGCTCCGGTCGCACTCGGTGACAAGCTCGAGATCATCAGCCACGTCCATCCACCCGGGTCGACGGACAAGTTCGGCCCCGAGCTGACCGATCGGGTTGTTAGAACGCTCACATATGCGGTCGGCGATGAGACCAAAGCCATCGCATCGATCTTCGCGCTCTGACGCCGTTCCCCTAACAGTACGGCCGTACTGACGTGCGGAAATCGGCTACTGGCGAGTAGTTTCTGAACCGGTTCAGGTTCATGATGCCTTTGCAAAATTCGCAACATGATGCGGAGGGTTAACGAAAATTGGCAACGGAAACAGGTGGACCTGCGCATATGTCGTGATGCATCCTCGTGTTAGCCCAACGGCCGAGTCGCCGTTGCATTAACAAGAATTCGAAGGAGCAGCCGCCATGTCGACCGTCGGTCAGCCGAAGTCACCCGAAGAGATCCAGAAGGATTGGGACACCAACCCCCGCTGGAAGGGCATCACCCGCACCTACACGCCGGCTGACGTCGTCGCGCTGCAGGGTTCCGTCGTCGAGGAGGCCACGCTGGCCCGCCGCGGTGCCGAGGTGCTGTGGAACCAGCTGCATGACATGGAGTTCGTGAATTCGCTCGGCGCGCTCACCGGCAACATGGCTGTCCAGCAGGTGCGCGCCGGCCTGAAGGCCATCTACCTGTCCGGTTGGCAGGTCGCCGGTGACGCGAACCTCTCCGGTCACACCTACCCCGACCAGAGCCTCTATCCGGCCAACTCGGTGCCGCAGGTGATCCGCCGCATCAACAACGCGCTGCTGCGTGCCGATGAGATCGCCAAGGTCGAGGGCGACACGTCCGTCGAGAACTGGCTCGCGCCGATCGTCGCCGACGGTGAGGCCGGATTCGGTGGCGCACTGAACGTCTACGAGCTGCAGAAGGCGATGATCGCCGCAGGCGTCGCGGGGTCGCACTGGGAAGATCAGCTGGCTTCGGAGAAGAAGTGCGGCCACCTCGGTGGCAAGGTGCTGATCCCCACCCAGCAGCACATCCGCACGCTGACTTCGGCTCGCCTGGCAGCCGACGTCGCCGACGTGCCGACGGTCGTCATCGCGCGTACCGATGCCGAGGCCGCCACGCTCATCACCT
Organism: Mycolicibacterium rhodesiae NBB3; assembly: GCF_000230895.2. The sequence goes on along the minus strand of NC_016604.1, from coordinate 1,193,709 downwards.
CCGATGTCGACGAGCGGGACCGCCCGTTCATCACCGGTGAGCGCACCAAGGAAGGCTTCTACCGGGTACGCAACGGCCTGGAGCCGTGCATCGCCCGCGCCAAGGCCTACGCGCCGTACTCCGACCTGATCTGGATGGAGACCGGCACCCCGGACCTCGAGCTGGCCGCGAAGTTCGCCGAGGGCGTCAAGAGCGAGTTCCCGGACCAGATGCTGGCCTACAACTGCTCGCCGTCGTTCAACTGGAAGAAGCACCTCGACGACGCGACGATCGCGAAGTTCCAGAAGGAGCTCGGCGCGATGGGCTTCAAGTTCCAGTTCATCACGCTGGCTGGCTTCCACGCCCTGAACTACTCGATGTTCGATCTGGCCTACGGCTACGCCCGTAACCAGATGAGCGCCTACGTCGAGCTGCAGGAGCGCGAGTTCGACGCCGAGGAGCGGGGTTACACCGCGACGAAGCACCAGCGCGAGGTCGGCGCCGGTTACTTCGACCGGATCGCCACCACCGTCGATCCGACCAGTTCGACCACCGCGCTGGCGGGCTCGACCGAAGAGGGCCAGTTCCACTGAGCTTGCGAAGTGGAACCAAGACCCTGAGCCACTGAGCCGCTAGTTCGTTCATCAGGCCCCGTCCTTCTATTGGGCGGGGCCTGATGCTGTGTAGAGGGAGAAATCGTGAGTATTGAGCGGGTGGGTGTCATCGGCGCCGGACAGATGGGTTCGGGCATCGCCGAGGTGAGCGCCAAGGCCGGCGCCGAAGTCGTCGTCTACGAGCCGTCCGAGGAGCTGGTCGAGGCGGGCCGCAAGCGGCTCACTGGTTCGCTCGAGCGCGCGGCCGCCAAGGGCAAACTGAGCGAGGGCGATCGCGACGCCGCGCTGGCGCGGCTGAAGTTCACCACCGACCTCGGTGAACTCGCCGACCGGCAGCTGGTCATCGAGGCGGTGGTCGAGGATGAGACCGTCAAAGCCAAGATCTTCGCCGAGCTCGACAGGATCGTCACGGATCAGGATGCGGTGCTGGCGTCGAACACGTCGAGCATCCCGATCATGAAAATCGCTGCGGCAACGCAGAATCCGAGCCGTGTGCTGGGGCTGCACTTCTTCAACCCGGTGCCGGTCCTGCCGCTCGTCGAACTGATCAACACGCTGGTCACCTCCGACGAGGCGATCGCGCGGACCGAGCAGTTCGCGAGCGAGGTGCTCGGCAAGAAGGTGGTGCGCTGCGGCGATCGCTCGGGTTTCGTCGTCAACGCGCTGCTGGTGCCGTATCTGTTGTCGGCCATCCGGATGGCCGAAGCGGGCGTCGCAGGAGTCGAGGACATCGACACCGCCATCGTGGCCGGGCTCTCGCATCCGATGGGCCCGCTGCGGCTGTCCGACCTGATCGGCCTCGACACGATGAAGCTGATCGCCGACTCGATGTACGACGAGTACAAGGACCCGAACTACGCCCCGCCGCCTCTGCTGTTGCGCATGGTCGAAGCCGGTCGATTGGGCAAGAAGTCGGGCCAGGGTTTCTACACGTACTGAGCGAGCGCGTGCGCTACCCGGCGCACAAGGGCTGGACGTTCGTAGCGGAGTTGGCGCGAGCTGACTCGCACAATTTTCCAGCCGCTGTTGGCCAGGAATTCCAGGCGTTCGATGTCGTTCGCGTAGTCGTCGGGGTTGGCGAAGTGTTGCGCCCCGTCGTACTCGACGCCGACCATCTTGTCGGGCCAGCCCATGTCGATGCGCCGATCGCGTCCATGCGGATTGACGACGAGGATCTGAGTGACAGGTCGCGGAAAGCCGGATCGCATGAGTAGTAATCGAAGCCGTGTTTCCTGCGGTGACTCGGAGCCCATATCAGCTAGGTCGAGTGTTGCGCGCAATTGCCGGATGCCACGTGCTCCGGGGTACCGCTCGGCGATCCGACCTACTTCCGTGACCGTGCAACCTGTCGCATTGAGCAGCGCATCGATGCGCATGATCGCACCGTCTCCTGATGTGCGACGCCCGATGTCGAACGCGGTCCGTGCCGGTGTCGTGCAATCGATGTCGGCCCGCATACACACCTCGTCATCAGCGAGCTCGCCGGTGTGGACGACGATGCCGCGCGGTGCCTTGTGTCGGCTTCGCCCCAACTCCGCGGGCGCGTCGGAAGGAAGCCACTTGGTCCCGTGCATCGCTGCCGCTGAGTGGCCCACCAGCGTCGCCTCACGGCGTGACCACAGCCACGCCGCGTAGGCGCGGTCTCTAGCATCGAGCGTCATTCCGTCTGGGGCGTAGACGTTGTGATGCAATTTCACGTACTTGGCACGCAGCGTCTGGCGAGTGACCGCACCGGAGGCCATTGCCTCGCTGCCCAAGATGATGTGGTGCACGCATATTTGGCGTACGGACCCGCCGAATCGGTTCCCGAGACGACGCTTTCTGATGGAAATTCGGCAAAATATGTCAGAAACAGTCGTCTCGGCGCAGGAGGGTTAGGCCTCGGCGAGTCGCTTCTTCTCCGCCTCGACATCGAAATCGGCTGGGGGCCAGGATAAGTTCATCGACTCGAGCGCCTCGATCAGCAATTCGGTGATCGCCAGCCTGCTGTACCACTTTCGGTCGCACGGAATCACGTGCCATGGGGCGTAATCGGTCGACGTCTTGTCCAGCAGCGCCTGGTACGCCTCCTGGTACAGCGGCCACTTGAGCCGCTCGTCGATATCGGCGGGGTTGTACTTCCAGTATTTGTCCGGACGATCCAACCGCTCGGCCAGCCGGGCCTTCTGTTCGTCGAGCGAGACGAACATCGCCACCTTGATCAGCGTCATGCCCTCATCGACGAGTGCCTTCTCGAAGGTGTTGATCTCGCCGTAGCGCGCTCCCCATACCTCGGGCGCGACCAGGTTGTGCACCCGGACGATCAGCACGTCCTCGTAATGGGAGCGATCGAAGACCCCGATGTGGCCCGCGGGCGGCAATGCCTTGATGATGCGCCACAGAAAGTGGTGCGACAGCTCTTCCTCGGTTGGCTTTCCGAAGCTTTTGTACCGAATTCCCTGTGGATTACCAGCTCCCGCAACGTGTTTGACTATCCCGCCCTTTCCAGCGGTGTCCATACCCTGGAGCACCAGCAGTATCGCCCGGGGGTCGCCGGAGCGGCTGTTGGCGTACAGCATCTCCTGCAGCTCGGCGAATCGTGCGTTGCGTTCGGCCTGCAGCGCGGGCGCGTCGGCCTTCTTACCCCTGAACCCCGGGGTCGCGCCGGCGTCGATGTCGGCGACCTTGTCACCGGGTCGGAACTCGAGGTGCGTGTGCGGCTCATGCGTCCACAGAGACGGAAGGTCGGACTCGGTCATCCGCCTAGTCAAGCAGTTGCCGCGGCAGAACCGGCGAAGGATGCGGACTCTGCCGGAACTTCTCCAGCGATCCGCCCACCTCGACGATGCCGCACAGTGCGCTCCACGACAACATCGTCAGGTAGTCGATCAGCTCGTCGGAGCTTATGCGGGGATTCGACATCCACGAGTGCGTGGCCAACTGCACCCCGCCGACGGTGTGGAACGCCCACGCCGCCGCGCCGCCGGTGTCCATACCGACCTCGGCCATCCGGTGGCGCAGCATCACGCCGAGCATGCGGGCGATGATCTGCTCGGAATCGGCGACGGCCTTGCTTTTGCTGGCCGAGTTGTTGGCCATCACGAACATGTACGGTTCCGGCTCGGACGCCACGGTTTCGACGTAGACGCGGATGATCTCGCGGGTCAGCTCGTAGCCGTCCAGATTGGACGACAGCGCCGAGGCCATGTTCGGGATCAGCGTGGTCTGCGCGAACCGCATCATCACCGCGGTCGTCAGGTCGTTCTTGTCGACGAAATATCGGTACAGCACCGTCTTGGACACACCGATCTCTGCCGCGATCTCGTCCATGCTGACGTTGCTGCCGCGCCGGCGAATCGCTTCCAGGGTGCCGTCCACCAACTCGTTGCGCCGTTCCACCTTGTGCCGGTGCCAGCGCTTCTTGCGTCCATCGGTCTTGAGCGCGACGGACGAGGTCTGTTGTGCCACGATCGCCGTAATCCGTTCCCTAGTTCCTCTTGATACTACGGGCGAGCATGCCGATAGGCGCTCTCGGCGCGGCGCCGCACTCCGGGCGTAGCGGATGATGGAGGCGTGGCTCATAGACCCAATGTCGGCGCGCGCGCTGCGACCGAGCGTCCGGCGGCTGCGCGCCCCGGCGATGTAGCCGGCGATCGCGCTCCGCGAAGCTTCGCCGAGTCGCTGGCAGGCGCCGATAGCGCTGCGGACGCGGAGCGTCGCCGCGGGCTGCGACGGATGAAGCTCGTCGCCCTGTCGTTCCTGGTCGGCGCCACGGTGATCTTTCTGGTCTGCACCTGGGCTCAATCCACCGGCACCGCTGCGGGGTGGGTCGGTTACGTCCGCGCTGCGGCCGAAGCGGGCATGATCGGTGCGCTGGCCGACTGGTTTGCGGTGACTGCGCTGTTCAAGCATCCGATGGGCATCCCGATCCCGCACACCGCGATCATCAAGCGCAAGAAGGACCAGTTGGGCGAAGGGCTCGGCACCTTCGTCCGCGAGAACTTCATGTCGGCTGAGGTCGTCGAGACCAAACTGCGCGACGCGCAGGTCGCGAGCCGGATGGGCAAGTGGTTGAGCGAGGAGTCCCACGCCGAGCGGGTGGCATCCGAAACATCAACAGTGCTAAGGGTTTTGGTGGAGATGTTGCGCGACGAGGACGTGCAGCACGTGCTGGACCGCATGATCGTCAAGCGGATCGCCGAGCCGCAGTGGGGGCCACCGATCGGACGGGTGCTCGCCTCGCTGCTGGCCGAGGGGCGTCAGGAGGCGCTCATCCAACTGCTGGCCGACCGTGCCTTCCAGTGGTCTCTGAATGCCGGTGACATCATCGAGCGGGTCATCGAGCGTGACTCGCCCTCTTGGTCGCCCCGCTGGGTCGATCACCTCGTCGGTGACCGCATCCATCGCGAGCTCATGGACTTCACCGACAAGGTGCGGCGCAACCCCGAACACGAGCTTCGGCGTTCAGCCACCCGGTTCCTCTTCGAGTTCGCCGATGACCTGCAGCACGACGACGCCACGATCGAGCGTGCCGAGAACGTCAAGGAACAGATCATGGCCCGCGACGAGGTCGCGAAGGCGGCCGAGACAGCCTGGGCCACAGCCAAGCGGATCTTTCTCGAATCGGTCGACGATCCCGAATCCGCGCTCAGAACGCGTATAGCCGACTCCGTCGTGAACATCGGTGAAGCGCTGCGGGACGACGTCGACCTGCGCGACAAGGTCGACAATTGGATCATTCGGGCGGCCCAGCACCTCGTCACCCAATATGGGGCAGAGATCACAGCGATCATCACCGACACCATCGAGCGATGGGACGCCGACGAGGCGAGTCGCCGCATCGAATTGCATGTCGGCCGTGACCTGCAGTTCATCCGTATCAACGGCACCGTGGTGGGTTCGCTGGCGGGTCTGACGATCTATTCGATAGCTCAGCTACTCTTCTGACCTGCGCTAACGAGTGCTTGCAAAAGTTAGCACCCGGTCGTACGGTAGGGCGTGTCGCTATCCGGTTATCCGTTGCGGGAGGGGGTCACGCATGTCGCAGGATGAGAACATCGCCGCCGTCGTGTCCAACGCTGCGCAGGACATCGGCACCTTCATTCGAACTCAGCGTGAGGCGGCGCAGGTATCGGTGCGGCAGCTGGCCGAAAAGGCCGGCGTGAGCAATCCCTATCTCAGCCAGATCGAGCGGGGATTGCGGAAACCCTCCGCCGACGTGCTCAATCAGATCGCCAAGGCACTTCGCGTGTCCGCAGAAGTTCTCTATATCCGGGCCGGAATCCTGGAGCCCAGCGAGAACAATCAGGTTCGCGACGTCATCGTGATGGATTCGGCGATCACCGAGCGGCAGAAGCAGGTGCTGCTCGAGATCTACACGTCTTTCTGTCAACAGAACGAGCTGCAACAGATCGAAGCAGCAGGTGTCCCGACTATCGAGGAGCGATCGACTGATTAGAACTTTGCAGACCTCGAACTAGTGCAAGACACATCTCTACCGAACGAACGAACGAAATGAATGAAAGGAACCACCGACATGGCTAAGAAGACTGTCGCCAAGAACCAGCCGACCGCTGACGACCTGAAGGCCCCGCTGCTCGCCGCAGTCGGCGCCGCCGATCTGGCCCTCGAGCGCGTCAACGAGATCGTTGCCGCCCTGCGTGAGCGTGCCGGCGATGCCCGCACCGACGCCGAGACGCGTGTCGAGGAGACCCGCGCCCGCGTGACCAAGTTGCAAGAGGAGCTGCCCTCGCAGTTCGGCGACATCCGTGAGCGGCTGAACTCCGAGGAGCTCCGCAAGTTCGCCGAGACCTACGCCGAGGCCGCACAGACCTCCTACAACAAGCTCGTCGAGCGCGGCGAGGCCGCCCTCGAGCGGCTGCGCAGCCAGCCGGCCCTCGAAGAGGCCGCCGGTCGCGTCGAGCGCTACTCCGACCAGGCTGTCGAGCTGACCCAGGAGGCGCTGGGCAACGTCGCGACCCAGACCCGCGCAGTCGGCGAGCGCGCCGCCAAGCTGGTCGGCGTCGAGCTGCCGAAGAAGGCCACCAAGACCGCTGCGCCGGTCAAGAAGGCCGCCAAGAAGGCCCCGGCCAAGAAGACTCCCGCCAAGAAGGCTCCGGCCAAGAAGGCGGCTGCCAAGAAGGTCACGCAGAAGTAGCATTTCGGCTCTGAGTCACCCGAGAGTGCGACTCGAAGTCGACCAGAGGACGTAGCCCGCATACGCTTGGAGCGTGCAGCTCCAAAATGTGGCGGGTTACGTTCTCTTACTTTTGGCCGTCGTCGTTCTGGCGTTCACGTTGTACGCCTTCGTGCACGCGGCCATGCAACGGCCCGACGCCTACACCGCCGCCGGAAAACTCACCAAGCCGGTGTGGCTGCTCATCCTCGGTGGTGCCGGCGCCTTCGGCGCACTCACCAGTCTGGCCGGTGTCTCCGTGTTCGCCATCGCCATCGCCGCGGTCGCGACGGGCATCTACCTCGTGGACGTGCGGCCGAAGATCCTGGAGATCCAGGGGAAGTCCCGTTAGCCGCCGCCGTTTCGTCGTGACTGCGGTCGCGGCGGCCGGTGCCCTTGTGCCCCTTGTCTTCTCGCCGGTTGCCACTGCCAATCCGGCACCCCCGCCGCCATATGTCGACCACGTCGAGTGGGCGAAGTGGGGTGACCTGTCGAGTCTGCGGGTGTATCCGACGGTGGCTGGACGCCAGGCTTCGGTCATCGCGCCGACCGACGTCGGCGAGGCGTGGACCGAGGTGCTGCGGCTGTCGCCCGACGCCGACATGCCCGGCATGTGGGACCAGTTCGTCTGCCACTGGGACTATGCCGAGCGAGTTCAGCCGGGCAAGACCAGCTGGAATCTGGAGCCGTGGCGTCCCGCGGTCGACAGGAACACGCTGTTGGCGACTGCCTGCAACCCCGGCGGCACCGAGGAACCCTTCTAGATGCCACCGCGGCACCGCTATCGCCGTGAAGACGTCGCCGCGCTCATCGATCACACCCTGCTCAAACCCGAGGCCACCGAAGGCGACGTCGCTCGCCTCGTGGAGGAAGCCGCCGAACTCGGGACCTATGCGATCTGTGTGTCACCGTCCATGGTCGCGTTCGCCGAGCGGCTGGTCGCAGCGCAGCGGCCCATCGCCGCAGTCGTGGGATTCCCCTCTGGAAAGCACCTTTCGGCCGTCAAAGCCGAGGAGGCGCGGCTTGCGGTGACGGCGGGCGCCACCGAGATCGACATGGTTATCGACGTCGGAGCCGCCGTGTCTGGCGAGTTCGCCGCGGTCGCGGCCGACATCGCTGCGGTCCGAGGCGCCGTTGGTGATGACATTGTCTTGAAGGTGATCGTGGAGTCGGCGGCGTTGCTCAGCATCGCGGGGGAGAACGCGCTGGTCGCCGTATGTCAGGCCGCCGAGCAAGCCGGGACGGACTTCGTCAAGACCTCCACGGGGTTCCACGCGGCGGGTGGTGCATCGGTGCGCGCGGTGGAGCTGATGTGTGGCGCCGTCGGTGCTCGTGTCGAGGTCAAAGCCAGTGGCGGCATCCGCACGACCGCCGATGCGGTGTCGATGCTCGATGCGGGTGCGACCCGGCTCGGTCTGTCCGGGTCTCGGTCGGTGCTCGACGGATTGGACGAGGTCGACGGTAATTGACGCAAACTAATTTTATTTGCTGAGTGCCATTCGCAGTGTGTGCCAAAACCGGCGCATCTGTCGATTTATTGCGGATTTTGCCCAGGTAATTATGGGATACCATGAGCAGCATGACCTCTGATAATCGTTTGCTTCGTCGGGTTGGCACAGTTGCGGGCATCGCCGCCATCTCCGCCATGGGCTTCTTCACCGCATCGTGCGCCAAGGAAGAGGAAAAGGCGCCGGAGACTTCGACCACCACGACCACCACGACGACGACGTCGCCGTCCCCGTCGGTCCAGCCGACCGAGAATGCGCCCCGCCTCGAGCCCGGCGGGCCGAACGTCTTCACGCCGAACAACACGGCACCCCCGGCCCCCACCCAAGCTCCGGGGCATCACAGCCTGCCGGGGCATCACTGAGTCAGTGCGCCGGACCTCGGCGCTCGCCGCAGCTGCGCTGGTCTTGACGACGGGGATCAGCGCCGGCTGCGCGCGTCAACAATCCGACGCGATCACGGGTCCCTACGCATCACTGTTGTCCAGTTCCAGCGATCTCGGGCCGTCGCGTTCCCGTGATACGCAGCTGACCGTCACGCTCGCCGAGCCGAAGCGGGCGCAGGCACTCATCGAATGGGCCGGCGATCGCGGCCTTTCGGTGCGCGGACACCCCCACGATGGCTGGGCGATCCTCGAGGGCGCCGCCGCCGATGTGGCACGGGCCTTCGCCGTGCCCGTCCACGACTATCGGGGGCGCAAAGGCCAGGTGTTCTACGCCTCCCCGCAGCAGCCTTCGATTCCGTCACCGCTGCGCGGAGTCGTATCCGAGGTGGGCCGGATCAACGGCTACACGCCCCACCACATGTCGAACCCCGGGTTCCTGCCGCTCGACGTGCGATGGGGCGGGCTGACACCCGACGGCCTCTTGGACGCATACAACGCCACCCCGCTGCACGACGAGGGGTTCACCGGTGAAGGCATGACGATCGTGTTCTTCGCCTTCGACAGTGCCGACCAGGCCGACCTCGACACCTTCGCCGATACTTCGGGCCTGCCGCGCTTCACTCCTGAGATCGTCGGCGGGAAACCCACGGAACAGCACGGCGAAACGGCGATGGATCTGCAAGTCGCACACGCGATCGCGCCGGATGCACGGCTCGTCGTCGTCAATGCCAGGCCCACGGTCGAGGGCGACGGCGCCTACGAGAAGATCGCGTCGATGTTCGCCGAGGCCGATCGCCAGTACCCCGGCGCCGTATGGAGCATGTCCATCGGCTGGGGCTGCGAGAAACTGGTGACGGCCGCGGACCTGGCCCCGGTGCAGGCCGCGGTGACCGCGGCGCAGCGACGCGGCACCACCGTCTTCGATGCGACCGGCGACAAGGGTGGACTGGAATGCAAGGGCGGTCAGGACTGGTCGTCCCCGCCCGGACCCGATGACATCGGCCTTGACGCGGTGTCATCGATACCGACCATCACCGCGGTGGGCGGCACCACGTTGTCGACGAGCCCGCGCGGGCAGTGGGTCGGCGAGCGCCCCTGGGTGGATTCCCCACTGTCGCAAGGGTCGAGCGGAGGAGTGTCGACGCTGTTCGGCCGTCCGGAGTGGCAGCGCCAGATGGACATCGAACGGGACAAGCAGTTCCGGCGACTGTCGCCTGATGTCTCCGCTGTCGCCGACCCCTTCACCGGAGTGAGGTTCATCTACAAGCAGACCGAAGTGATCGGCGGCGGTACCTCCCAGGCCGCGCCGATCTGGGCCGCGTTCGCGGTGCTGATCAACCAGTACCTCGATGCCAACGGCGGGGACCCCCTGGGTAACGCCAACCCGGTGCTGTACCGGGTCGCGGCCGGTTCGTACGCCCCCGGATTCCGCCAGATCGGCCCCGGCGGCAACGCCGTCGACTACTCACAGCCCGGCTACGATCTCATCACCGGACTCGGTAGCCCCAACGTCTTCAACCTCGCGCGCAACATCCTTGCGCTCCAGAGGGGAGTCGCGCCTCGGTGAGTGGTGGAATGTCCACCATGGTCTGCCAGGCGTGCGAAACCGAAGTACCGGACGCGCCCTTCTGCGGACGTTGCGGTGCGGCACGCGACGGCGGACGCGGCCCGTTGCGCATCCGGGCATACGCGGCAGCGCCGCATGAACACACGCTGGTGCCGTCGATCGCGAGCTCGCTCTTCCCGCAGTTGCCGCGCCGGTCGCGTACGCCGTTCCGGGTCGGACTGATACTCCTGTTCGTCGCGCTGGCGGTCTTCGCCGTGTTGCGGTGGCAGGCGCCGTTGATGACGGTCGGCGCGCTCGGCCTGCCGATCCTGTTCCTGATGTATCTGCGCGAGTCCGAGATCGACGACGATCAGCCGCGCAGCACGCTGGTGGTGGCGGCGGTGATGGGGGTCGCGCTCGGCATCGCCTGGGCGTTCGTGACCGACATGCTGGTCGTCGATGCCTACGCTTACTCTCTGAGCCTGTCCGACGTCCAAGACGACGCGCAGACACTGGACGACGTCCTCTTCGTCCTGTCCTTCCCCATCAGTTTCGCGGTCCTGATGCTCATCCCCACGGCGGTCATCCGGTTGGTGCGGCCAGGCATCCGGGAATCGTTGGACGGGTTCGTGATCGGTGCGCTCGGAGCGATCGGTTTCACTGCTGCGGCGACGCTCACCCAGCTGGCACCGCAGTTCCAGACGGGTGTCATGGCTGCCGGCTGGTCACTGGACACGTTCCTCATCGAAGCGGCCATTCAGATCATCACTGTGCCGTTGACGTCGGCGGCGCTGGGCGGACTGGTCGGCGTGACGTTGTGGTTCCGCCGGCGTATCGCCATGGCGACCAGTGTGCTTGTGACACTTGCCCTGTACGCCCTGATGGGCGTGTTGGACCTCTACGGTTTCCCATTGTGGCTGCAGTTGGTGGCCTATCTGTTGATCACCGCGCTGTCACTGGTGGCGCTGAGAATCGGTATCCAAGCCGCGCTGATGGGCGAAGAGCTCGACCTCGAGGATCCGACCGAACGGTTGGAGTGTCCCTACTGCGACACGGTCGTTGCCGAGATGGCGTTCTGCCCGAACTGCGGCGTCGCGGCTCGCGCGGCGTCGCGAAGCTCACGGGCGAAGCGTCGGATCGCACGTGACGACGCGGCGCATTTCCGCCGCACGCCCTTTTCCCGCCTGCTACTGGTGCTGAGTGTCGGCGCGGTCGTCACCGCGGCCGGAGGCATCGTCGCCGCCGTCGTGGCCACGCCCGAAATCCCGGCATACAAATGCCCGCCGGATTGCGGGGGCCCACCGATCGCCGAGCCGATCGAATCGTATCCGCGGTACGTCTCCCAGGACGGCGCTTTCTCGGTCCAATACCCCGGTCCCGGAACGGCTTACGAGGCGACCCTGAACCCGGACGGTGTCAGCCTGAATTTCACCGGCGGCGACACCGGCACCATGGAGTTCTTCGGGATGCCCGCCGACGGCAAGACACCGAAGGAGATCGTCGAGTATCTGATCAGTCAGAAGTTTCCGGACGCCACAACGGATTACGAGATTCCCAACGCCATGGTCGGATACGAGCCCGGCTACGGCGTCGTCGTCGACGTGTACCCCAACGACGCCAGGAGCGCATTCGCACGGATGCGACTCCTGGTGATGGCTTCGGTGAAGTACGACTACGCGTTGGTCGCGGCGGCGTTCGGGCCCTACCACGAGTTCACCCGCGAGTTCGGACCCGGCCACCCGTCCGGGGCCAACCTGCAGCTCGCCATGGATATGGGTAAGTACGTCAACAGCTTTCGCTGGCGTGACCCCGACAGCTGACCGTCAGATATTGGAGAAGCAGGAATCCTGTTCGCCCTGGGGGATGGTCGCGTTCTGGGTCGAGAACTGCGTCTCGACACCGTTGTCGGTGACCTTCACCGAGTCGGCCTTGATGTTCATCGGCAACTCCTGGGTCAACTGGCTGGTGAGCGAGTCGAGTGCGGGCTGGATCGTCTCGCGCGGCAACGTGAAACCCAGTCCGGTCAGCTCGGTCACCTCCAGGGTCAGAGCACCGTTCTTGACCGCGGGCTTGGTGATGATGTTGCCCAGCGCCGCCTCCAGCTCGACGGTGCCGTCGGACGGGTTTGTGGTGACGCCGGAGATCAACGAGCCGACGAGCGGGATGGCGTTCTGAATCGACTCCGACATGCCCGCGGATGTCCAGTCGATCTTCGCGACGAGCGAGCCGATCGTCCCGCCGCCACCGGAACCGGCATCCTCGTTCAGGTTGACGTTCTCGATGGTGACGTCGGCCTTCATGCCCTTCAGATCGCGGATCTGGTTGCCCTCGGTCTCGATGTGCAGGCTCGAGTACTTCCGGGACAGGTGCTGCATCAGGAACGGCGGCATGAAGGCGAACGACACCTCGGCCTTGTCCTCGACGAGACATTCGACGGCCGACGCAACCCGTGTCTCGCCTTGATTGCGGGCGTACAGCTCGATACCGATCAGCGCGGCCGCGAGGACAGCGACCACGATGACGAGCACCAGCACGATCGACAGCGGATCGCGCAGCGACCGTTTCTTGGGCGGCGACGGCTCGTCTGGCTGCGACGCCCCAGACTGCGGTGCGGCATGGCTCGGCGGTTGCTGGGGCGGGCGCTGGCCGTATTGGGGCGGGCCCTGCGGATACTGCGGCGGGCTCTGCGGGTACTGGGGCCGCTGCGGCGGGCCCTGCGGTTGATTCCGGCGGTCCCAGGCGTCACTCACCCACGCGATTCTGCCTTACCCCACGCATGATCTGTGCGGTTGTGCATTACCGCGATGGTTTCGCGCACCTTTTTCGCAGCGTCGAGGTCGATTTCGGTGACGATAAGGCCGGGATCGTCGCCCGCGGCCGCCAGGACATCACCCGTCGGGGACGCGACGACGCTGCCGCCCACCCCGCTGGGCCCCAGCGCCGCGATGTCGTCGCCCGGGTAGGCCTGATCGACAGCGGCGACGAACCCTGTGGTGTCGATGGCGCGGGCGCGGGCCAGCAGAGTCCACTGGTCGAGTTTGCCGGGACCGGTGCCCCACGACGCGTGGACGGTGATGAGTTGTGCTCCGCGGCGCGCCAATTCGACGTACAGCTCGGGGAAGCGGACGTCGTAGCAGAGCGTCAAACCCACGCCGACCCCGTCGACCGTGATCACCACGGGCTCATCGCCCGGCGCCACGGTGGCGGACTCGGTGAAGCCGAACGCGTCGTAGAGATGGATCTTGTCGTAGTGCGCGTCGACCCCGAGTCCCGCCGCGATCAGGGTGTTTTTCACCCTGCCGTCGTCAGCCGGGGTGAACATGCCCGCAACGACGGCGATGCCGGCACGCTCGGCGATCTGCCGCACACCCGTCGCCCACGGTCCGTCCAGCGGCTCGGCGACCGCCGCCAACGGAACCCCGAACCGGCACATCGTCGCCTCGGGAAACAGCACCAGCCGCGCACCGGCGTCGGCAGCGCGGCGCGTGTGGTCCTGGACCAGGTCGAGGTTGGCCGCGGGGTCGGTACCGCTGCGGATCTGTGCCAGGGCCACGCGCATACGACAAAGCCTACGGATCTACGGACCCCAGGCGACGCGGTCGGCCGACGCTGCCTTGTTGCCGAGCTTCCCCGATCGCACCTGGGCGGCCAGGCTGTCGAGGATCACGCGGGAACTCAGCAGCGCCGTCTGCTCCGCCCAGTCGTACGGCGGTGAGCATTCGACGACCTCGATGCCGGCCAAGCCGGGCTCGGAGATCATCTTGACGAGGTTCAGCGCCTCGCGGGGCAGCAGCCCGCCGGGCTCGGGCCAGCCGGTGCCGGGTACGAAGCCCGCGTCGATGACGTCGATGTCGAAGGACAGGTACACCGCCTTGGCGTCCTTCCAGGCGATCTCGAGAGCCATCTCGGCGATCTTCTCGATGCCGACCCGTTCGACGTCGCCGACGGTGATGACCGTCGATTGACGTTCCCGGCCGACCTTGACGCCCGCCCGCGGCGCCTGCCACCCGCCGATGCCGATCTGCACCAGGTTGGTCGCAGGCGCGTTCTTGATGTTGGTGGCGTGGAACCACGGGGTGGTGTGCATCCGCTCGTCGAGATCGGACTCCTGGGTGTCGACGTGGCGGTCGAAGTGGATGATGCCGACGTTGCCGTCCAGATACGGCGTCATGCCGCGGATGGTGGGGAAGCCGATCGAGTGATCGCCGCCGAGGACGACCGGCATGACCCCCTTCGACACGACGTGCGCCATCGCCTGACTGATCTGGTCGAAAGACTTCTCCAGGTTGCCGGGGATTGTGAACACGTCGCCGATGTCGACCATGTTGAGCTGCTCACGCAGATCGACGCCCGACTCGTAGTTGTAGGTGCCGAAAAGGTTGGTGGACCGCCGGATTCCCTGCGGGCCGAAGCGGGTGCCGGGCCGGTAGGTCGCGCCTGCGTCGAGGGGCACACCGAAGATGGCCACCTCGGCGTCATCGACCTGGTTCACGTCCTCGACGAACGGACATTTCAGAAACGTTCCGCGTTCACCGGCGAAGTGCGGCAGTTCGCCGCGAACGAACGTGGAGATCCGGCGGTCGTTGATCGTCGGCGCCGCCTCGAGCCCGTAGGTCAAGCCGCGTTCGATCTCCTCGCGTTCGCGGCGATCCGGCAGGCGGGCCTCGGCCTGCTGGGCCCATGCGCCCTCGGCGTTGGGCAGCGACGGATCTGGCCGGTCGGACATGAGTGCTCCTCACGCGCCGTCTTGTCGCAAGCCGGGTACGACGCACCTCGTCCGGGGAGCTCTGGCTGGCTCCTGCCTTTATCTTGGCAGCGATTCGCAAAACCGGCAGGAGGGAATTGCAACGCATCGTTAACACGAAGCGCGAGCCGACGTAACGGGTGAGGGTTTGTCTGATCGACGACTCACATCCACCCGTGTGAGGCGCGTCTAGGGTTCCGCCGGTTCGCCGGGCCTGGTCCGAGAGACGCAAGCGGCTGCGCAGCGACGCCGGCCGTTCCACGGCGGGACAAAAGCCCGGGAGGCTCCACCTCGTAAAGGGAGGCTCCCGTGATTCTTCTCGGCGTAGGGATATCCATCGCAGTTGTCGTCCTCGTCGGCTTCCTGGTGTCCAAGCGGATCGCCGGCGACAGCGCCAACTTCCTGGTCGGCGGACGCATGTTGCCGCTGATCCTCGTCGGCGGCGCCCTGATGGGTTCGGCCGTCGACACCAACGCCACGCTCGGCAACACGGATCTGGCGTCGGAATTCGGATTCTGGGCTGGCGCCTGCCTGCCGCTGGGTCTCGCGCTGTGCCTGTTCTTCACCGGTCTGTTCTTCGCCAAACCGATGAACCGGATGGGCCTGACGTCCTTCCCCGACTACTACCGGCTGCGGTTCGGCCGTCGGGTCGAGGCCGTCGCGTCGGTGATGCTGATCGTGGGGTTCTGCATACTCGTCGCGGGCAACCTCGTGGCGGGCGGATTCCTGTTCAACTACTTCCTCGGCATGCCGTACTGGCTGGGCACCGTCATCATCGCGGCCCTCGCTGTCGCTTACACAGGTACCGGCGGGCTGATCGCCGACGCGTACACCGCGATCATCCAGATGTCGTTGATTTTCATCGGCGCCGTCGGACTGCTCATCTGGATGGCGACCACTCACGGCATCGCTATCGCCGAGGGCGCCGGACCACTGGACATGGGGCAGATGACCGACCCCGCGCAGGGCGCGGTGATCAACTGGGCGACGCTCATCGCGCTCGGCATCGGCGACATCGTCGCAATCGACTTCATGCAAAGGGTTTTCGCGGCCAAGTCTCCCGAGACCGCCCGGCGCGCATGCTTCAGCGCAGCCACCGGCGTGGTGGCGATCTGCGTGCCGTTCGGCCTCGTGGTGCTGTCGGCCAAGGCCTTCATGCCCGAAGAGCTCGACGGGCCGATCCTGTTCGTCCTGCTCGATCAGTACGCACCACTGTTCCTGACCATCATCGTGCTGTGCGGCCTCGTCGGGGCCTCGATGAGCACAGCCAACGGCGCGATCCTGGCGATATCGAACGTCTCGGTGCGCAACCTGGGTGGCGTTCGGCGCGTGCATGTTCCGGGCCAGCGTGATCCGCTGCTGCGCGCCACGCGGATCGCGATGGTCCCGATGACACTTCTGTCGATCCTGATCGCGATCTACGTCAAGCAGACCGGAATTCTGCTCACCCTGGCGTTTGATCTGCTGCTGGCCTGCTTGGTGGTGCCGTTCATCCTCGGATTGATATGGCGCCGAGGCACTTCGGTCGCTGCCATCGCATCGATCGTGGTCGGCCTCTCGGTGCGCCTGGTGCTGTTCGTCATGACGCCGACGATGTACGGCCTCGACAACACGATCCTCTACATCCCCAACAATGTGGTCGACGCGTCGTTCGACGGGTGGCCGACGTTCATCGCGTTCGCGGCGTCGTTGGTCACGTACGTGTTCATCGCGTTGCTGACGCGGCCCGCGCCGATTCGCGGGCTTGACATCAGAGTGGCCGAGGACGTCGACGACGCGCTGGAGGACGCCGACGAGGCCGAGCCGGAGCTGGTCACTGCAGACGCGGCGCCACGGTTGTCCACGGCACCGTAAGGACGCCGTCGCGCATCCGCCGCCGAGGTGGATCCACGGGAAATCCTCCTGCGTGCAGTTGATCCAGCATTGCGCGCCAACGGATCCGCGGTCCGAATACGCCGTGTCCCGCGGCGGTGGCCCACGCACGGTCCGCGGCTGACAGCAACGTGTGGATCGGCTGACCGTCGACGTTGTGATGGATCAGCACCTTGGGCAACCGCTCGGCGAGATCGGACGGACGCTCGATGGCGAACGGGTCGCACGCCAGCGTGAGGCTCAGCGGACCGTTGGCGTCGAGCAGCACCCAGCAGCACAGCCGGCCGAGCTCGTCGCAGGTGCCGTCGACGATCAGACCGCCGGGAGCCAACTGGCGGGCCATGGTGGACCAGGCCCCGGCCACCGCGTCCTCCGGGTACTGGCGCAGCACGTTGAACGCGCGCACCAGCACGGGGTTGTGCCCGGCCAGTTCGAAACCGCCCAGTGCGAACTCGACGGTGTCTCCGCCGGCTTCACGTGCCTTGGCGACCCGGTCCGGGTGGATCTCAAGGCCGATGACCCGGATGTCGCTGCGCACCGCGCGCAGTCGTTCGGCCAGCTCCAGCGTCGTCACCGGCAGCGCGCCGTAACCGAGGTCCACCACCAACGGATCGGCGGCGGACAGCAGTGCGGCGCGCACCCGCGACGAGTGCACCAGCCAGCGATCGCTGCGTCGCAACCGGTTGTAACCGGTGGTGCCGCGCGTGAGCTGTCCGATGGGGGCAGCCATGAATTCAAGTTTAGGCCGGTGGTGGTATTCCGGGCCGCACCACGCCGCGGGACAGGCGGGGGTGGGGTAGACCCATCAATAGCTGCGCCCTTGTTCTGACGAGAACGACGTTCTACTCTGAGCACTGTGTTCAGCCCTGGACGTCGCGTCATTCCTGCTGAACTCACGGCGCGCTACGAAGCCGAGGGCTGGTGGACGGCGGACACGCTCGGCGACCTGCTGGCCACGTCGTTGACCGCGAATCCGGACGTCGGCTTCAACGTCTACTCGAATGTCCGGCCGTTCGCAGGCACTTTCGGGGAGGTGGAGAACACCGCGCGGCGGCTCGCGGCGGGCCTGCGCTTGCGCGGTGTCGGTCCCGGCGACGTCGTCGCATTCCAACTGCCCAACTGGATGGAAGCCGCCGCGACGTTCTGGGCGGCGACCCTGCTGGGGGCTGTCGTCGTGCCGATCGTCCACTTCTACGGCCGCAAGGAACTCGGCCACATCCTCACCACCGCGCGGCCGAAGGTCTTCGTCACGGCGCAGGAATTCGGCAGGATGAGCTACGAACCGGAGGTGAGCGCGGACGTCCCGATCGTGGGCGTGGTCGGAAAGAATTTCGACGATCTCCTCGATGCACAACCGATGGCGGGCACGATGGCCGCCGACCCGGCGGGACCCGCGCTGATCGCGTTCACGTCCGGCACCACCCGCAATCCCAAGGGGGTGGTGCACAGTCATCAGACACTCGGCTGCGAGATCCGTCAGCTGTCCGCCAACCACCTCGCGAATCCTTCGGGAACGGTGATGGCGCTGCCGGTCGGCCATTTCATCGGCATGCTCGGCGGACTGCTGTGCCCGGTGCTCGAGGGTCTGCCGATCCATCTGTGCGATGCGTGGGACCCCGCCATGGTCCTCGCACTGATGAAGCGTGAGGGCGTCGGATTCGGTGGTGGACCAACATATTTCATCACCAGCCTGTTGGATCATCCCGAGTTCACCGATGACCATCTGCAATATATGCCGTACCTCGGCCTCGGCGGTTCGGTCATACCGGCGGCGGTGACGCGCCGGCTCACCGATTTAGGGCTCGTGGTCACCCGGTCCTACGGCAGCACCGAGCATCCATCGATTACGGGGTCACGCCCGGATGCCGCCCTGGACAAGCGGTTGCTCACCGACGGCAACCCGCGCCCCGGCGTCGAAGTCAGACTCGCACCTGACGGTGAAATCCTTTCGCGCGGACCGGATCTGTGCCTCGGATATCTCGACCCAGAGTTGTCGGCGAGTGCCTTCGATGCCGAGGGCTGGTATCACACCGGGGACATCGGCGTCGTCGACGCGGACGGGTACGTGACCATCACCGACCGCAAGTCCGACGTCATCATCCGCGGCGGGGAGAACATCAGTGCGCTCGAGGTCGAGGAGGTGCTGTTGGCCATGCCGCAGGTAGCAGAGGCCGTTGTGGTGGCAGCGCCCGACGAACGGTTCGGTGAACGCGTCGTCGCAATGCTGCGGGTCCGAGCCGGCCAGGAGTTGCCGACCCGCGAGCAGGTCCGGACCCACTTCGACACCGCGGGGGTGGCCAGGCAGAAATGGCCAGAAGAGTTGCACCAGGTCGACGACTTTCCGCGTACGGCCAGCGGCAAGGTGCAGAAATATCTTGTGAGACAACAGGTTGCGCGGTCACACACCCCGGCGTGAGGAGAAGACAGATGACCGGAAGAGTTGCGGGAAAAGTAGCGTTCATCACCGGCGCGGCGCGCGGACAGGGGCGCAGTCACGCTGTCCGGCTGGCCGAAGAGGGCGCCGACATCATCGCGATCGACATCTGCAGGCACATCGAGAACACGACGAAGGGGTCGACGCCCGAGGATCTGGCCGAGACCGCCGACATGGTGAAGGCGCTCGACCGCCGGATCGTCACCGCCGAGGTCGATGTGCGTGACTATGACGCGCTCAAGGCTGCCGTGGACAGCGGCGCCGAGCAACTGGGCAGGCTCGACATCGTCGTCGCCAACGCCGGTATCGGGACGCCCGGCGCCCCACTCGACGAGATGGACGAGCCGAAATGGCAGCAGATGATCGATGTAAACCTCACGGGCGTGTGGAAGTCGGTCAAGGCGGCGGTGCCCCACATCAAGGCGGGCGGTCGGGGCGGCTCGGTGATACTGACCAGCTCGGTGGGTGGGCTGAAGGCCTACCCCCGCGTCGGGCACTATGTCACCGCGAAGCACGGTGTCGTCGGGCTGATGCGAACCTTCGCAGTCGAGTTGGGGCAGTTCTCGATTCGCGTCAACTCGGTGCACCCGACACATGTCAGCACCGAGTTGCTGCTCAACGAGTCGACATACCGGACGTTCCGGCCGGACCTGGAGAATCCCGGTCCCGATGACATGGCCCCGATCTGTCAGATGTTTCACATGCTGCCCATCCCGTGGGTCGACGCCGTGGACATCAGCAACGCCGTGCTGTTCCTGGCCTGCGACGAATCGCGCTACGTCACCGGTGTTCCGCTTCCGATCGACGCCGGCAGTTGCCTGAAGTAGTGGACACTCCAGTCATGACGGTGGCCGTCCCGGACGATCTCGGCGTCGCACTGTCGCCGGAATGGCTGACCGCCGCATTGCAGCCGCGCTTCCCGGGTGTGCACGTCCGCACCGTCGCGCGGGGGCCGGTTGTGGAACGGCTCTCGACGAACGCGCGGTTCACGATCGACTGCGACGGGTATCCCGACGCGCCGCGGCACCTGTGCATCAAGGGCTACTTCTCCGACCTCGGTCGCACGATCGGATTCGTGGGGGAGCCCGAGGCCGGCTTCTATCGCGACCTCGCGGATGTGACCGGGGTTGCGACACTGCGCGGCGTCTATGCCGACATCCACCCGGCGACGCGGCACGGGGTGGTGATCACCCGCGACGAGGTCGCGGACGGGGCCGAATTCCTGGACGGTAACAGTCCTTTCACCGCCGAACAGGCTGCCGACGCTCTCACCGAATTGGCCCGCTTGCATGCGCGCACATGGATGGACGCGCGATGGATGTCGGTGGATTGGCTGCAGCCCCGGCTGGGCCGCGCGGTGCGTGCGTGGGGCGAGGCGCGGACGCTCGAGATCATGACGGCGAACTTGAACGGGTCGAACGGCGCCGGCGTGCCCCCGACGATTCGCGATGCGCAGGGCCTGTTGGACGCTCATCGTCAGCTCAGCGACCGTACGCCTGGGCCGTTCTCGACGGGGTGGTGCGTCATCCACGGTGATGCCCACGTCGGCAACATCATGGTGGACGCCGACCGCCGGCCACACCTCGTTGACTGGCAGCTCGTTCAACGCGGTTACTGGCAGGTCGACGTCGGATACCTGATCGCGGCGACGCTCTCACCCGCACAACGCCGGGCTTCAGAGCGGGATCTGTTGCAGCACTACCTCGATGGTCTTACCGCGCAGGGCGTCGCACCGCCACCCTTTACCGATGCATGGCCGACGCTCATTGACGGCATGATTCACGGATTCTTCCTGTGGGCGATAACCACCAAGGTGCAGCCCGACGTGATCGCCGTTCTCCTCGGGCGCCTGGGGACCGCCGTCGCCGACCACTGGGAGGCGCAAGGGTGAGTACCGACGGCGCCTTCGACGGCATTCGGGTTGTCGAACTGGCTCAATGGGTGTTCGTACCTGTCGCGGGAGCGCTGCTCGCAGACTGGGGTGCCGACGTCATCCGTGTCGAGCGCCTCGACGGCGACCCGTACCGAGGGCTTGCGACGCAGGGGATCGGCACTGACCGCGGCGGAGTCAATCTCTCGATGGCACTTGCCAACCGAGGCAAACGGTCCGTGGCGCTGGATCTGCGTCAGCCGCAGGGTCTCGATGTCCTGCACAAGCTTCTGGAATCCGCGGACGTGCTGCTCACCAGTCTGCGCCCTGGCGCACTCGACCGGCTCGGCCTCGACGCCGACGCGGTCCGGGAGCGCCACCCGCAGCTGATCTACGCGCGTGGCAACGGATTCGGAGTCCGCGGTCCTGACGCCGATCAACCGGGCTATGACAGCTCGGCGTTCTGGGCGCGTGGCGGTGTCGGTCATATCCTCACCCCGCCCGAGCGTGACTATCCCATCAGCCAGCGCGGAGCGATGGGCGATCGCAATGGAGCCATGGCGTTGGCCTTCGGAATCTCGGCGGCGTTGCTCAAGCGCACCCGCACCGGCCAAGGTTCCGTCGTCGACGTCTCGTTGCTCGCCACCGCGATGTGGATGCTGTCGTCGGACCTGTTGGCGGCGCTCAATGGTGGTGATGTGATGCGTACTTCGGGCCGCACTGCAGTCGTCAACCCGCTCACTGCCACATACCGCACCAAGGACAACCGGCATGTGCAGTTGATGTTTCTTCAGGGCGACCGCTATTGGGCAGAGTTCTGCCGCACGGTTGGGCGGCCTGAACTCGCCGACGACCCGCGGTTCGTCGACCTCGTGGCTCGCCGGGCGAATGCTGAGGCGTGCGTCGCCGAACTCGACGCGGTGTTCGCCACCCGCACCCTGAGCGAGTGGAAGGAGACGCTCGCCGCGATGGATGCACCGTGGTCGCCGATCCAGTCCATCGAAGAGGTGGTCGACGATCCTCAGGTCATTGCAAACTCATACATCGGTGAAGTGTCGACCGAGGACGGCATCAGCTACCGGTTGCCCACGGTCCCGGTGCAATTCGACGGTCAGCCGCCCCACCTGCGACGTGCGCCCGAGCACGGTGAGCACACCGAGACCGTGCTGGTCGAACTCGGCTACGACTGGGACCACATCTCCGAGCTCGCCGAATCGGGCGTCATTCCGTGATGCCGCAGCGTGTTCTGCCGGTGCCGGACGACACGTCGACCCCGTACTGGGATGCAGCATCGCGTCACGTGCTCACCGTTGCGCGGTGCGGGTGGTGTGGCACGTTCGCGATGCCGCCCGACGTCGTCTGCACGGCATGCGGCTCGACCGATCCCCACTACGAGTTCACACCTGTCAGCGGGACTGGTGTTCTGCGGTCGTGGGTGGTGGTTCGCCAATCGTTCCTGCCGGGCTTCGAGGTGCCGTTTGTGCTGGTCGATGTCGAGCTTCCCGAACAGCCCGACCTGCGCCTCATCGGCAGGCTGCTCGCCGGGGAACCGAGCCTGGGTGCCGCTGTCCGGGTGGCGTTCGAGGACCTGGCCGACGGAATCGCTGTTCCAGCATGGGAATTGGCGTCGTGATTCGCAACAAGGTGGCCGTCGTCGGCTACGCACAGAGCACGATCGAACGCCGTGCGGGCCGTGCGCTGGGCGCCATTACGGTGGACACCGCGCGAGCGGCTGTTGCGGACGCCGGATTGACGCTGGATCAGATCGACGGCTTTGTCGCGTCGAGCTTGTTGCCGAGTGCCGGAGGGCACCAGCCGATTGACGGGGTGAGTACAGTGTCGTCCGTCTGGCTGGCGCGCAGCCTCAATCTGGCGCCGCGCTACGTCGCGGGCTTCGACGGCATCGGGCAGGTCAGCGGATCCGTCGGGATGGCCGTCAACGCTTTGGTCAGCGGCGCCGCCGATTACGTTGTCGTGCACCGTGCGCTCCACAACCCCGCGGGTAGCTATCACGGCAACGCGATGCGCGTGGCCGGTGGGTCTCAGCAATGGACTGCGCCACAGGGGTTTTTCGGACCATTAGCGATGATCGCGCTGCCGTACAACGAGTACCTGCAACGCTTCGGAGTCAGTCGTGAATCAATGGCCGCCGTGGTCACCGAGGCACGTAAGAACGGATCGCGGCTGCCCTGGTCGTACTGGCGTGACCGGCCGTTGACCGTTGACGAATATCTCGCTGAACCGACGCTGGTCGATCCGGTCTGTCGGCTCGACTGCGACATTCCGGTCGACGGCGTGGCCGCATTCGTCCTGACCTCCGCCGAGCGCGCGGTCGACCTGCCCAACCGGCCGGTCTACGTGGCCGGTTTCGCGAGCAGCGCCGGCAGTCGGCGTCGGCTGCCGCTGCACTGGCCGCTCGACGACATCCTCGACGGCGGCGCCGACACGGTGCGACGCCTCTGGCGGGAGACCGGCCTGACGATCGACGAGGTCGATCTGCCCCAGGTCTACGACGGCTTTTCACCGTTGGTGTGGTTCTGGCTCGAGGTGCTCGGTCTGTGTCCGGTCGGGGAGGCGCATCGGTTCGTCGAGTCAGGCGGCATCGACTCGGACCGTGACGGTGCCCTTCCGGCCTTGTCGGGCGGCGGGGCGCTCGGCAACGGTCGCATGCACGGCATTCCCCAGATGCTCGAGTGCTACCTGCAGCTTTCGGGGCGGGCGGGAGAACGGCAGCGGAATGTATCCGTCGGTCTCGCGTGTCAGTCAGCGCCGCACTTCGGTGGTGTCGTCGCCTATTCCTCGGAGCCGGTCTAGCGGTATGGTCTGGGTAAGTGGCAGTCAACTGTCACTACCAAGCCACGAGGAGCGGCGATGGATCTGCCCGTCATACCCCTGCCGCGCGATGCGCGCTGCCCGCTGCATCCGCCGGCGGAGTTCGACGCCTGGCGCGATGCCGGACTGCAACAGGCGATGTGGCACGGTCAGCTGTTCTGGGTCGTGAATCGCTACAGCGACATCAGGGCCTCGCTGACCGATCCGCGCGTCAGCGCCGGGTTCAGTTCCTTCGAACAGCAGATCCAGGACAACGCCGACATTCCGCTGGTCTTCGCGCGCATGGACGACCCCGAGCACAACCGCTTGCGCCGCATGATGACGTCGGACTTCACCGCGCGACGGGTGACCGAGATGCGCCCTCACATCCAAGAACTGGTAGACGGGTTCCTCCAGACGATGGTCGAGAAAGGTGCACCCGCCGATCTTGTTCGTGACCTCGCCTTGCCAGTGCCGTCGATGGTGATCTGTCGATTGCTAGGTGTGCCGTACGCGGATCATGAGTTCTTCGAAGTGAACAGCGCGAAGTCGCTCGACATGTCGATTCCTGAAGAGGACCGGGTGGCCGGCAGCGCCGTTGTCTACGAGTACATCTCCGAGCTGTTGCGGCGCAAGCACAATGAGCCGGGCGATGACCTGATCACCCGCTTGGCCGCGCGCGTCGAAGAGGGCGAGATGAGTCACGCGACCGCGGCGATGACAGGCTTCATCATGCTGCAGGCCGGACACGAGACCACCGCCAGCATGATCGCGCTCGGTGCCTTGACATTGATCCAGCATCCCGAGGCGTTCCAGCGCCTGAGCAATACCGAGGATCCCGCGGTGATCGCCAATGCGGTCGACGAGCTGATGCGCTACCTCAGCGTGGTGCACAGCCTGGTCGAACGGACCGCGCTGGAGGACATGACCATCGGTGGACAACAGGTGCGTGCCGGCGACCGACTGCTCATGAACATTCCTGCGGGGAACTGGGATCCGGAATATGCGGAGAACCCCGATGTATTCGACATCGACCGCAACACCCGCGGCCACCTCGGGTTCGGATACGGCGTCCATCAGTGCATCGGCCTCAATCTCGCCCGCGCAGAACTGCAGATCGCGTTGTCCTCCCTGGCGCGCCGGATGCCGGATCTGCGGCTAGCGGTTACCCCGGCGCAACTCGAGTTCAAGAGCGATCACGCCATCTACGGCATCCGTGAGCTGCCGGTCACCTGGTGATCAGTGGGGCAGTAGGTCCGTCCACGTCGTCGGATCCGAAGACTGTTGCAGATCGGACTGTTCGTACACCTGTCCGTCACTGCCGATGTAGCGGCCGGTGCGGGGATCGTAGGTTGCGGTGGCCACGGGTGGGGGAGGTGTCGGCAGCGAGGGCGGCTGGTTCAGCGATCCGGGCAACGGTGGTACCGGTGGAGTGCCTGCCGGGACCGCGCCCGGTGGCAGCGGTGTGCCCTGGATCGGGGCGAACGTCAGCTCGTCGGGTATAGCCCTGGAGTCCAGCGGAACTCCCTGCGAGACCAGGTTCGGGTCGAACGGATAGGGACCGAGGACGTGCTGGCGCATGGCGATCGGTTCATACGGTCTGTCACTCTTGCAGATCTCGACCGTCGGGGCGCGCTTGCCCGGCTGGTCCATGCACGGATTGTTCCGAACGCCGCGCACCGCGATCGGGGAATCCTGCGGCAGCTTGCAGTACAAGCCGTCAGGCGTATCGATGACCGTTTCGTCTGCCGGGACGCGCCACTGCGATGGGGGCAGGAAGCCGACCGTGCACGGCGGCGGGTCGCCGTTCATGAGCGAGAAGGCACCGAACGATAAACCCGTCGGATTGTTGGTCGGTGACAGTGCGCCGAAACCGGCAACGTACGGCGGCAGCAGCACCAGAAGCTGCTCCAGGGAGGGGTTGTACGTGACCCCCACCTCGCCGATCGATGTCAGGTTCGCCAGCAACACCGGCAACGTGGGCTTGATCTGATCCAGAAGTCGCGACGCCTCGTCGGCGGCGGCGGGCCCGGTGTCGAGGATGGTGCGGATCTCGGGATCGTTGTCGACGACCTGATCGGTCACCGCGGCCATGCTG
Source organism: Mycolicibacterium rhodesiae NBB3 (assembly GCF_000230895.2). The sequence goes on along the minus strand of NC_016604.1, from coordinate 1,167,696 downwards.
TGTGTCCAGGCACGCAGTGAATCGGCGCTTTCGGACTGCGAGTCGAGTAGTGGCGCGCTGTCGTCGATGAGAGTCCTCGTGCGCTCCGCTGTGGCGTTGGCGTCGGCTGCGATGCGCGATCCAGAGTCGAGAAGCGAACCCACGTCGTATCCGGCTCCGTTGAACGCGAGGAACGACTCGTCGAGCAGGTCCGAGAGCTTCTTTTTCGGCACACTCTCGACCAGTGCGCTGAGCTGATCCAGGACGGGTCCCACCTTCTGCGGGACCGTGGTGTCGGCCCTCTTGATCACCGACCCCTCGGACAGGAACGGGGGACCAGGGCCCTTCGGGATCAGGTCGACGTACTGCTCTCCGACCGCCGACACGCTGCGGACGTTGGCCTGCACATCGGCGGGGATCTTCAGGGAGGACGTCACCGAGAGTTCCGCGACTGCGCCGCTCGCGGTCGGCGTTACAGAGACCACCTTTCCGATCTGCACGCCGCGATACGTGACATTGCCGAAGCGGTAGAGGCCGCCGGTGCCCGGGAGTTCCACGGTGACTTTGATGTGCCCGACGCCCAGCCAGGTGGGTACGCCCATGTATCCGAACACCATTGTCGCGACGCCGATCACGGACGCGATCGTGAAGATGATGAGCTGTGCTCGGACGAGACGGGTCAGCATCAGTTGCCGCCGGATGGGTACGGTCCGGCGAAAACAGACGAAGTGGAAACAGGAGCCGATGTTGCGGGCGGTGGGACAGGCACGATCGGCGGCGGCGGCGCGGGGAGTGGCCGGGGGGCCGCCTGTGTCTCGGCTGGCGGCGGCGCGATACCGAAGTCCAGCGGTTCATAGGTGTAGCTCTGGTGCGCGGGATCGCCGGGCGCCGGGATCAATTGGGCGTTCGGGTCGCCCCATCGGGTGCCGAGGAACAGCGATCGCTTCAGCCGTGGGACCGTCAGATCTATCGACGCGAAGATGTTGATGTAGTCGCCGCGAATCGCCCGGTCGATGAAATTCTGCGGGAAGGGGAACGACGGGACCAGGGCCAGCACGGTACCGAGGTACGGACCGACATCGGCCAGGGCCTTCACGGTCGCTTCGAGATTGGTCAGGTTCTGCACCAGGTCGTGCTGGGTTGAGTTGACGAGTTCGGTTGCGGTGTCGCTGAACTCACCTAACTTCTGCATGGCTGTGACCAGCCGTGCCCGCTCCGCCAGCAGGACGTCCAATGCCGGTGGCACCGTGCGCAGCGCTTCGGTGATGTCGTCACGTTGTGCCGCCAAGATCGCGGTCAGTCGATCAAGGGCCTGGATCGAGGCGTTGAACCGATCGCGCTGGGCGTCGACTGTCCCCACGAAGGTGTCGAGTCGCGTGATCAATTCACGGATCTGAGGTTCGCGGCCCGACAGGGCGGTGGCGGTGCTGTGGATGAGATCGCCGATCTGCCCGAGTCCGCCCGCGTTGACCACGACGGACAACGAGGACAACGTCTGCTCTGTCGACGGATAGGTCGACGACCGGTTCAGCGTGATGGTCGACCCCGGCTCCAACCGACCGGTCGGCGACTCTCCCAACGGCGGGTCCAGCGCGACGTGCATGGACCCCAGGAGGCTGGTTTGCCCGATGGTCGCGACGGCGTTGGCGGGAACCACGACGTCGGGCCGCACCCGGACCTCGACGTCGGCGATCCAGTTGTGGACGCCGAGTCTGCCGACGCTGCCCACGACGACGTCGTCGATCATGACCGGCGAATTGGATTCCAGCGTACCCACATTGGCGATCTGCACGTGGTAGACCGAGTTGTCCGGACCGCTGGCGACTGCACCTGGCAGTGGCAGTGTGTTGACGCCCCCGAATCCGCACGAGGTGACGGTAAGCGCGACGCACAGTCCTGCCGCTGCGGTTCGTCGGATGGTACCCGCGATCACGACGGTGGTGTCCCTTCCGCGGGCAGCAGCACATCCGGCAGCGTCGGCACCGCGGCGCTGCCGGGCGGTGGCGTAGGCATGAACCCCGGCGGCGCTGGGACGTCGCCGTTGAGCCCGGTGTAGGCCGATATCGCGGGCGGTGTCAGCGGCGGCGGGGGTGCTCCACCGGATCCACCGGGCGCCAGCGCGGGATCGGTGTAGACGATCTTGTCCGGGGTGAGCGACGGCATCAAATACGGGTTCAACGGCGGCTGCGGCAGCGTGTTGAAGTTGAGCAACCGCAGCGCCGGGCCCAGATACTCGGCGCAGAGCTTGGACGTCTCCGACGCGGTGACGTTGGCGATGCCGCCGATCGCACCGCAGAGGAATTGAACGGGATTCGAGAAGTTGGTCAGGACGAATGTGCCTATCGCACCAGGCACATTCGGGTTGAGGATGTTGTACGCATTGGCGAATGACGTCGGCGCGACGTGAAGGATGTTCTCGACGTCCGTTCGGTGGTCCACCAGGACCTGCGTGGCGTTGGCGAGGCGTTGCACCTGCTCGGCAGTCTTGTCCCGGGTACCTGCGATGAACCGCTGCACCTCTCCCACCGCGATGGCGAGCTCCGACGCTGCGGCGTCGAGATCGCTCCTGCTGTCGGCCAGCACCGTGCTGAAGGTGGACAGCCGATTCTGGAACAACACGATGTCATCGCTGCTGTCGCGCAGCGCAGTGACGAAGGTCTGGAGGTTCTCGATCGTGGTGACGATGTCGCCGCTGCCGTCGGAGAGGATACGGGCCAGCTGTGAGAGTTGCGCGAACGTCTGGCGGAGCTTCTCGCCGTTGCCGTCCATCGCGTCGGCGGTGCTTTCGATGAACCGGCCCATCGAACTGGTCGACAATGTGGTGTCGGGGCCGAGTTCGGTTGCCAGCCTGGACAATTGTGTCTTGACTTCATCCCACTCGACCGGGACCGCGGTGCGCTCCTGCGGGATGATTCCGTCGTCGGGCATGCGTGGTTCACCGCTGCGGTACAGCGGGGCGAGTTGTACGTATCGGGCGGCCACCAGGTTCTGGGCGACGATCACCGCCTTGGCGTCGGCGGGGACGCGCACGCCGTGGTCGACCTCCAGCGTGACGACAGCGTGGTCCGGCTGCGGTGATACCGACCGGATGGTGCCGACCTTGACGCCGGCGATCCGCACGTCGTCACCGGAGTAGAGACCTGTGGCGGAAGAGAAGTACGCCACGATGGTCTGTGGTGTGAAGAGGTTCTGACGGACGATGACGCCCGCACCCATCACCAGCACGCCGACCAACACCACGAGCAGGGCCAGTCGTGACCCTCGCGTCACCGGGATCCTCCGGGGATACCGTTGCGGGGCCACGGGAACAACGCCCGTGGCATGTTGGGGTCGCCCGCCCGGAACCCAAAGGCATAGTCGAAGAACGGCTGCAGCAGCTGGGGCGGTATGAGGTTGGGGACATACGCGCTGTAGTACGGGCCGCTCGCGACGGACTCGCTGCTGGTGATCTCGAACTTCTTCAACCCGGGCAATGCCTTGGACAGATTGTCGCGGTTGCGCTCCAGCATCGCGGTGACGGCATTCAATCGGTCCAGTGTCGGCGCCAGTTCTGCTTCGTTGTCCTTGACGAGTCCAGTCAGGTTGCGCGCCACCGCAGCGGTGTTGGCGAGGAGTTCACTGATGGCCTGCCTGCGTTCCACCAGGACCGCCAGCAGATCGTTCGCGTTGAGGATCAAGGTGTTGACCTGTTGGCTCCGCTCGGCGAGCACCTGGGTGACGGTCGCAGCGTTTCCCAGCAGCTTCCCGAGGGTCTCGCTTCGGCTGTTCAGCGACCGCGACAGTCGAGTCAGCCCGTCGAACGTCGGACCGAGTTGTGGAGCCACTTGATCCAGGGTCGCCGACAGCGTGTCCAACGACTGGTTGAGCGAATCCATATCTGTGGCAGCCACGTTCGTGGTCAGGTCGTTGACGGATTCGTTGAGTGAGTAGGGTGATCCCGTCCGCGACAGCGGTATGACCTCACCGACCCGCATCGCGGTCGTGCCTGCAGGTTCCAGCGTGAGCACGCGCGCTCCGAGCAGCGAACCCGTTCTGATGTGCGCGGTGGTCTGATCGCCCAGCCGCACCGTGTCTCTGACGACGAACGTCACCACGGCGCCGCGCTCACCGAGCGCGATATCGGTGACGGTGCCGACCTTGACGCCCGAGACCTTAACCTCGTTGCCCGAACTGAGTCCGCCGGCCTCGGCGAACTCGGCGGAGAATCTGATGCCGGTCGCCCAGGACACCAGGCGCTCGGGTTGTAGGCCGACGGCGATGGTCAGCGCGACGACGACAACGCCGAGGACGCCCGCGCGGACCAGCTTGGGGTTGCGATATTTAAGCATCGGGTTCTGCGCACCTCCCGTCCTTTTGCTTGATCCACGGGAATACCGCTGTGCGGCCTTGCAGATCGGTGACCCGGATGGTGATACCGCACAGGTAGTAGTTCACGAAGCTGCCGTAGGAACCGACTCGGGCGAGTTTGCGGTAGTTCTCGGGAGCGCGTTGCAGCGCCACATCGATCAGGTCTTTGTCTTTGTCGAGAAGTGGCGCAAGGCGACTCAGTTCGTCGACCGTGCCCGCCAGCGGTTGTCGCGCATTGGAGAGCAGATCGGCGATGGATGCGGTTCCTGCGCTGAGCGAGTCGATGGCGGTGCCGATCGTGTCGCGGTCGTTGGCCAACTCGGTCGTCAGTCGTTCGAACTTGTCCAGTGCACCGGAGAATCGCTCGCCCTCCTTGCCCAGTGTCGCCAGCACCGTGTCGAGGTTGTCCACCAACTGCTCGAGCGCAGCGTTGTTGTCGGCCAATGCATTCGAGAACGACGAGGTACGGGTCAGCAGCGACTGCAGGGTATCGCCCTGTCCCTGGAAGATCTGGAGCAAAGCGTTGGTCAGCGCATTGACATCTTGGGGGTCCAGACCCCGGATGACCGGTTTGAGGCCGCCGAGCAGCAGGTCGAGGTCGAGTGCGGGCTGGGTGCGGTCCGCCGGAATCTGCGCGCCGCGATCCAGTACGCGGGTCGATCCGGGGCCGTCCAGGAGTTCGAGGTATCGGTCACCGACCAGGTTGAGGTAGCGGACCGCGGCCCGTGTGCCGGTGGTAAGGACGACATCGTCTTCGGCGTCGAAGGACACCAGCACCGTGTTGTCGGCGCGCAGCGTCACCTGGTCGACGGTGCCCACCCGAACCCCGGCAACGCGTACCGAGTCGCCGCTCTCGAGGCTGGATGCGTCGGTGAACACGGCGGAATAGTCACTTGTCGACCCGCTTCGGTACTCGCCGAACACCATGAAGAGGCTTGCGGTCAGTGCCGCCATGACGACCCCGAAAGCGGCGAATTTCGTCGCTGTACGACCCATGCTCATCCGGGTTGTCCCCACTGCACGGTGTTGCGCGGCGGGCCATCGATGGGGCCGAAGAGGTACTGCTTGAGTGCGTCAGAGTTGAGCAGAAGACCCTGATTGCCGTAGCGGGTCGGATCCGTTCCGGTGTCCGTGATGACCTTCGGCGGAAATTGGTTGGGCACGAGAGGCAACTGGCCCTCGCATCGCGGGCCACCGGCTCCGGCGACCTTCGGAATGTCCTGTGGATACCGGTAGCGCTCGATGCCGAGAACCAGTGCGCCCGAGTCGTAGACGCCCGGCACCGGGGCGGGCGGCTTGAACGCGAAGTTGGTCATCCCGGTCAGAGCGCAGGTGAGAGCCTCGTGGTACTCGTTGGTGAGATCCGTCGTCGGGACGAGCACATGCATCAGGTTGGCCAGCTGCTCGCGGTTGCCGCCGATGACGTCGTTCCCGATGTCCGCCAGCCCGATGGTCGACACCAGGAAGCGGTCGAGGTCTGACTGCTTCTCGACCAGTGTCTGGCTGATTCGGCTGGCGTTGCGCAGGATCGACAACAGGTCGGGCGCGGCGTCGGCGTAGGCGGTGGCGACGTCGGGAAACGTCTGTAACTCGTGGCTCAGCGCAGGCAGACTCGGCTCGATGGTGGCCAGAAACGCGTTGAAATCGGTCAGCGAACGACCGAACGTCTCGCCCCTCCCGCTGAATGCCGTCGACACCGCGCCGAGCGTTTCGTTCAGTTTCGCCGGATCGACGTGAGACAGAACGGAGTTGAGGGACTCGAAGATCGTGTTCACCTCGACCGTGACGTGCTCGGAATCGAGAACTTGGCCGGCGCGCAACGGAACCGCCGACGGATTCGGAGGTGGGAGGAACTCGACTGACTTCGCCCCGAAGACGGTGTTTGCCCCGATGTCGACGAGCACGTTGTCGGGCACGAGGGTCAACCGGGCCGGATCGATGGCCAGCTTCAGTTCGGCGCGGCCATCGGACGTGGCACTGACGTCGGACACGGTGCCGATCGGCGCACCGTTGAGTTTCACCTTGGCGCCGCGGTTCATCAGCAGGCCGGCACGGTCGGTCATCACGGTGACCGGGACAGTGTCGATGAATCTGCCGCTGAACATCGCGAAGGCCGTCGCGACGATCCCGGCGATGGCGAGGACCGTCACCAACCCGACGATCGGCCTGCGATAGCGCTTCACATCCGGGCGCATGAGTCGCCTGGGCTGGCGGCGATCAACGGGGCCCCCTTAATATGTGACCGAAATCTCATACTTGCTGTGGCGAGAAGAGTACACAGAGCAAATCAGAACATCAACATGGTTTAAACAAGAATACTGTTCTACTCTTACCTCGGTATTCATCGGAAGAGATGAGGACGCGTGACGATTCTTGCGGAGGCGCGGACCTTCGTTGGGGGGACGTGGGTAACCGGCGATGAGGTCGTCTCCGTCGAGAACCCTGCGGACGAGACCCACGTGCACGACGTCACCGTCACGCCGCCCGCGGAGGTCCAGAGAGCCATTACCGACGCTCGGCGCACCTTCGATCAGGGCCTGTGGGCCGACCTGCCTGCCGCTGATCGCGCCCGCGTCCTGCACGAGTTCATCGACTACATAGAAGGCAGCGCCGAAAGCCTGGTCCCCACGCTGGTGGCAGAGGCCGGTCAACCCACGCGGTTCGCGGACATCACCCAGCTGCGGGCCGGTGTGGGGCTGGCTCGCCAGACCATCGATCTGTATCTGTCGATGAAGCACGAGGAGTCGAGTCCTGTGCCCGTCGACGACCTCGTCCGCGGCAGGGTCGCGCTGAGCATCCGCAGGCATGAGCCGGTCGGGGTGGTCGCCGCCATCACGCCGTACAACGCCGCCCTCATCATGGGCTTCCAGAAGCTCATCCCCGCACTGATGGCCGGGAATTCGGTGATTCTGCGTCCGAGTCCGTTGACGCCGATCTCGTCGCTGGTGTTCGGTATGGCCGCGGAGGCGGCGGGACTGCCACCGGGCGTGTTGAGCGTCATCGTCGAATCCGGCACTGCCGCCGCTGAACTCATCACCTCCGACCCCGCGGTCGACATGGTGTCTTTCACCGGGTCCACCCTGGCTGGGCGTAAGATCCTCGCGCAGGCGGCGCCGACGGTGAAGCGGGTGTCACTCGAACTCGGCGGAAAATCGGCACAGATCTATCTGCCTGACGCGGTGCACCGCGCGGCGATGGGCGCCGCGATGGTCGTGATGAGCACCGCGGGCCAGGCGTGTGTGGCCGCGACGCGCATGCTCGTACCCCAGGATCAGAAGGAACAGGTGCTCGAGGCCGTGAGCGCCGCATACAGTTCCATCAAGGTCGGACCGCCCACCTCGTCGGAGGCCGCGATGGGGCCGGTCATCAGTGCGGCGCAGCGTGACAGGTGCGAGCGGATCGTCGAGGCGGCCGAGAAAAGCGGCGGCAAGGTCGTCTGCGGCGGCGGTCGCCCGCAGCAGCTCGACCGTGGCTACTACTTCGAACCGACCGTGCTCGACGTGGGTGACAATGCGAATCCGGCTGCGCAAGAAGAGATCTTCGGGCCGGTCATCGCGGTGCTCGGCTATCGCGATCTCGACCACGCCGTCGAGATCGCCAACGACAGCGTGTACGGGCTGTCCGGCCAGGTGTATGGAGCGGATGTCGCCACCGCCGTCGGCATTGCCCGGCGGCTGCGGACCGGAGCGGTCAACGTCAACACCACCGTCTTCTCGGCGTATGCGCCCAGCGGTGGATACAAGCAGAGCGGCCTCGGCCGCGAACGGGGTCCCGACGGGATCCGCGAGTTCCAGGAAGTGAAACACATGTCGATTGGAGAACTGGCCAGATGACCATCACCGACACACGGGCTCAGAACGTCGAGAGTGGCCACGAAACTGGGGATGCGACCTACGATTTGAACTGGCTGATCTCGGTCGACGACCACATTCTCGAGCCACCCAATCTTTGGGTCGATCGCGTCGCCGCCAAGGACCGGGATCGCGCGCCGAACATGCAGACCGACGACAACGGTATGGACGTCTGGGTGTACGACGGCAAGAAGATGCCCAGTTCGGGCCTGAGTGCGGTCGTCGGGAAGTCCAAGGAGGAGTTCAGTCCGGAGCCGCTGAACTACGCGGAGATGCGTCCCGGGTGCTACGACGCCAAGGCACGAGTCGAGGACATGGACACCTCTGGCGTGCTTGCGTCGCTGTGCTTTCCAACCCTGCCGAGGTTTTGCGGGCAGCTGTTCATGGAGGCCAGCGACCGCGAGTTCGGTTTCCAGTGTCTGCAGATCTATAACGACTGGCTCGTCGAGGAGTGGTGCGGTGCCGCACCTGGGCGCTATATCCCGCTGATGCTCATCCCGATGTGGGATCCGCAGCTGGCCGTCACGGAGATGGAGCGCATGGCCGCCAGGGGTGTGACCTCATTTGCGTTCTCCGAGAACCCGGAACCATTGGGATTGCCCACGATTCACGATGCCGACCATTATTGGGAGCCCGTCATGGCTGCGGCCAACGAGCTGGGAATGGTAGCGAGCATGCACGTCGGCTCGTCGTCCACACTGCCACGGATCTGCAACGACGCGCCCTTCATGGCCAACCTCACCTGGGGTGCCTCCCGCACCTCGGGGACCATGCTCTCCTGGATCTTCAGCGGGCTCTTCCAGCGTTACCCCAACCTCAAAATCGCCCTGTCAGAAGGTGAGATCGGTTGGGCCCCCTACTTTCTGGAGCGCGCCGAGCAGGTACTCGACAAGCAGCGCTACTGGGTCAAGCGCGGAACGAAGTTCATGGGTCACGCCGGCAACGAGGCAGATCTCGACACGCTCGACATCCGTGAGACGTTCCGCAACCACATCTACGGCTGCATCATCGAGGACCGCCACGCCATGAAGAGCCTCGACGAAATCGGTGAGGACAACGTGATGTGCGAAACCGACTATCCGCACTCGGACTCGACGTGGCCCAATTGCATCGACGTCGCCCGCGACACGATGAAGGATCTTCCGGAGAGCGTCCAGTACAAATTGCTCCGCGGCAACGCCGAACGTCTGTACCGGTTCACGCCTGCCGAGCCGCCTGCAATGGTTAAGGCCTGATCACGGTGGGCGTGCTGGACGGCAAGAGCGCGATCGTCACCGGTGCAGGCTCGGGAGTCGGGCGGGCGTCCGCGCTGCGATTCTGTCAGGAGGGCGCCCGCGTTGTCGTCGCCGACATCGACCTCGACAACGCGAAAGAAACTGTACGCCAGGCCGAATCGGCTGGCGGCACAGCGATCACGGTCGGGGCGGATGTCGCAGACGAGGCCGCGGTCGAGGGCATGATCGGCGCCGCTGTCGACGCGTTCGGCAGGCTCGACATCCTGTTCAACAACGTCGGGATCCCCACACCGCGCCTCGGCATGAGCCTCGAGGACCACACCATGGACGACTTCAACCGCCTCGTCGGGGTCAACCTCGGCGGAGTATTCCTCGGGTGCAAGCACGCAGTGCTGCAGTTCAAGAAGCAGGGCGGCGGCGGCGTCATCCTCAACACCGCATCGGTGGCGGGAATGGTGGGGTGGGGCGGCACGGTCTACGGCGCCACCAAGGGTGGGGTCCTTCAGCTCACCCGGGCGGTGGCCGTCGAGGCGGCCCCGTTCGACATCCGGGTCAACGCAATCTGCCCGGCAGGCATGCCGTTGACCGGATTCATGGCTGCGGGCGGGCTGGACGTCGACGCGGCCAAGCAGGCTGAGATCGCCAAAATGGTCGGTGGGCAACACCCGCTCGGCCGCGCCATCACCGCAGAGGATTGCGCCGAGGCCGCGCTGTACCTGGTCTCGAATGCCGCGCGAAACGTCACCGGTGTGGCGCTGCCCATTGACGGTGGGTTCGTGGCCCGATGACGACCCCCACGCTCGACCGCGAGCGTCTGCGGGAGCTGTTCGACCTACGCAGCTCCTACAACGAGTACGTCGGCGGGGGCTATCGCGACGATCCCTATCCGGTGTGGCACCGACTCCGCGAGCAAGGTCCGGTGCTGCCGGGAACCCTGCACCAGCTGATGGGGCTGAACGACAACCTCTTCTTCCACGGCCTGCCCTACCCCGACCGGCAACACTTCACGCTGCTCGACTACGACACTTGCTTTGTCGCCTACCGCAATTCGGAGGTGTTCGCATCGTCGGCGGATCCTGTCGACCTCGAGGGCGGCCCCTTGAGCATCACCAACAGCATGCTGTCGATGGGCGGCAACCAACACAAGCGCTACCGCAGCCTGGTCCAGCCGTCGTTCCTGCCCTCCAGGGGTAAGTGGTGGATCGAGAACTGGATCTCCGAGACGGTGGACCTGCTGATCGACGGCTTCGCCGGCGACGGGCGAGCCGAGCTCAACGTCGACTTCTGCGCAGCCATCCCGATCCTCACGATCACCGGCAGTTTCGGACTGCCCGTCGAGCAGGCGCTCGACGTGCGGGAGTCGCTCGGCCGCGACCCACAGAAGGTCATCGACCTGATCCGACCCGTCATCGAGGCCCGCCGTCAGGATCCCCAGGACGACTTGATCAGTGTCCTCGTCCAGGCCGAGATCACCGACGAGGACGGTGCGACCACCAAGCTGACCGAACGCGAGATCGACTCGTTCGTGCTGCTGCTGCTCGGCGCGGGTTCCGGCACCACCTGGAAGCAGATGGGCACCACCCTGACTGCGCTGCTGCAACGACCCGATCTGTTGGACGCGGTGCGCCGGGACCGCACCCTGCTCCGCCCGGCGATCGAGGAGTCGGTGCGATGGATGCCTACCGACCCGATGTTCTCCCGATGGGTGGTGGCCGACACCGAACTGGGCGGTGTCGAGGTCCCCGCCGGTTCGGTGGTGCACATCGGGATCGGAGCCGCCAACCGGGACCCCGCACGGTGGGAACGTCCCGACGAATACGACATCACGCGGGCGTTCAAGCCGTCGTTGGGTTTCGGGCAGGGTGCGCACATCTGCCTGGGCATGCACGTGGCGCGTGCCGAGATGACCGTCGCCATCTCAGCACTGCTCGACCGGCTGCCCAACCTTCGGCTCGACCCCGACGCCGAGCCGCCCGGGTTCGTCGGCGTGTATGAGCGTGGGGCGACCGCGATACCCGTCCTCTTCGATCCCGCCTGAGGTGCCATGACGGAAAACAACTACACCGCACCAGATCTCGCACTGGTGGGCGCTGACCACGTCGCCGCCTACCGCGACTCCGGCGGTGAGGTCGGCTATCTGTGGAACGGCGTGCCGACCCTGCTGCTGACGGTGACCGGCAGGCGCAGCGGTCAACCGCGGACGTCGGCGCTGATCTTTGCGCGTGACGGTGCCGACTACCTCGTCGTCGCATCGATGGGCGGAGCGCCCATGCACCCGAAGTGGTACGTCAACCTGCAATCGCAGCCGGAGGCAGAAATCCAGGTCCGCGGCGATGTCATGGCGGTGACCGCCCGCACCGCCACGCCCGAGGAGAAGCCCCGGCTGTGGGAGCTCGTGACCGCGGTGTGGCCGAATTACGATGTCTACCAATCACGCACAGACCGCGACATTCCCGTCGTCGTGCTCACACCGTCATGACGACAGCAGGGGTGCCCGCTGACGCGTGGGTGCAGCGCGCCGTCGATCGTTCGGCGGCGGTGCAACGTTCCCGGGTCAGGATCGCCAAGCAGGTACGGCAGATGCTCGACGCCGCCAGGCGGTTGATCGCGGCCAAAGGCGACGAGTTCACCACGCAGGAACTCGTCACCGAAGCAGGCGTGGCACTGCAGACCTTCTACCGCTACTTCGGTAGCAAGGACGAGCTCCTGCTGGCGGTGATCGCCGACGCGATGACCGAAGCGTGCGAGCGCTGGGTCGAGGGTGCCGCGGCGTTGCCCGATCCGCTGGCCCGGGTCCGGTACTACATCACCTCGGCGCTGGGGCGCCTCGACGGGGACAGCCACAACGCCGCCATGTTGCGGTTCGTCGTGTCGACGCGGTGGCGGTTGCATCGCCTGTTCCCCAAGGAACTTGCCGAGGTCGAAATGCCGTTCGTCGAGCTGCTGCGTGGCGAGATCAACGCAGCCGTCGAGGTGGGCTTGCTGAATCCCAGTGATCCGGAATGGGATTCGTGGTTTCTGGGCGAACTCACCCGGTCGGTGTTCCACTTCTACGCCTTCGCCGACCACGCCGACGGAGAACTCGACGACCTCAAGGAGCAGCTGTGGCGGTTCTGCCTGACCGCGCTCGGCGGTAGCCCAACACGACAGAAAGGCTTTGCTCAGTGACCGATTCCGACATGGGCGCCCTGGACTTCTTCACCAATCCGGTGTTCGTACCCGACCCTCAGCCGTACTTCGAGTACCTGCGTAGCCAAGGTCCGGTGGTGAAGGAGCCGCACCACGGTGTGGTGGCGGTGACGGGTTACAACGAGACGCTGGAGGTGTTCAAGGACGCCGATCTGTGGTCCAACTGTGTCGCGGTCGGGGGACCGTTTCCGCCACTGCCCTTCACACCCGAGGGTGACGACATCGATGACCTCATCGACGCGCACCGCACCCAGATGCCTTTGCACGAGCACATGGTGGCGATGGATCCGCCGAACCATACGCGGGCGCGGTCGCTACTGAGCCGGTTGCTCACGCCCAGCCGGCTCAAGGCCAATCAGGACTTCCTGTGGGAACTCGCCGACGACCAGCTCGACGAGTTCGTCGGCAGTGGTGAGTGCGAGTTCCTCACCGCGTATTCGAAACCGTTCTCGCTGTTGGCGATCGCCGACCTGCTGGGCGTTCCGAGAGAGGACCACAAGGAGTTCCGCAACGCGCTCGCCAACCCGCACCTGATGGGAAACATCGAAGGTGAAGGTGCGGCGATCAACCCGCTGGAATTCCTCGACGAGAAGTTCAGCGCCTACATCGACGAGCGTCGTGCGCGCCCGCGCGAGGATGTGCTGAGCGATCTCGCGAACGCGACCTATCCGGACGGATCGCAGCCGGCGGTCACCGACGTGGTGCGCACCGCGAGCTTTCTGTTCGGGGCGGGCCAGGAGACCACCGCCAAGCTGCTCGGTGCGGCGATGCGCATCCTGTGCGACTCACCCGAACTGCAACAGCGCCTTCGCGACGATCCCAGCCTCGTGCCGATTTTCATCGAGGAAACGCTTCGCATGGAGAGCCCGGTCAAGACCGAGTTCCGGTTGGCGCGGAAGTCGACAACGCTGGCGGGCGTCGACATTCCCGCGGGGACGACGGTGATGATCTCCGCGGCCGCCGCCAACCGCGATCCGGACAAGTTCGAATGTCCGCACGAGTTCCGGCTCGATCGTGCCAACGTGCGTGAGCAGATCGCGTTCGCCCGCGGTGTGCACTCCTGTCCGGGTGCACCCCTGGCGCGCGTCGAAGGCCGGGTTTCGCTGGAGCGAATTCTGGCCCGAATGACGGACATCAGGGTCGACGAACGTTTCCACGCATCGGTGGATCAGCCCGAATACACCTACGAGCCGACCTACATTCTGCGCGGCCTCACCAATCTGCATCTGCGGTTCACACCGGTGGGCTGATGCGCACACTCCGGGGCGTAACGGCAGCGGGTGCGGCGATCGTGCTGGGTGTGGTCGTCGCGCCCTGGGCCCATGCGGACGATATGGCGCTCAACGGCAGGTTCCTCGCCACGTCGAACGGTGACTTCGCGACGACCAACGACGTGTTCCGCGATATCCCCAGTGTGCGCAGTGTCTGGACCATCGCAATGACCTGTACCAATGTGCTGACGTGCAGTGGGACTGTCAACAGCGATATCGGTTGGAGCGCCGAGATCACCACCACCAATGGCGAATACGTCGTCAAGCGCGAACTGCCGAACTGGCAGCCCTGCGCAGATGGGACAGGGAGAACCGTCACCGGACATCAGCGGTATCGCTTCTTCCCCGTCGGCATCGACGGATCCGTACTTCCCGGCTCGCGGACGTTCGGCGGGTTCGACACCACGTCGGGTGAGAGCGGTGGGTGCAGCCTCAACGACAAAATGGAAATCCACATGCCGCTCAGGCTGGAGAAATTGGACTAACTGCCCGTGATTGGAAGGTGAAGGATGCCGGTAAGCAAACCAGCTGATCTGCCCGTGGGTGGAGGCGGCCGGTGGCCGATCTGCGGTTCAGGTTTTCGATCGGCGCAGTGGGGCGACATGGAGGTCGGCTATACGACGACGGGGGTCGGCGACCACACCGCCGTTTACGCCGGTCTCCCCGGTGGGGTATGCCCCGTGCCGCATTACGGGTACGTCTTCACCGGTCGCATTCGCTGCCGATTCCCCGGATCGGATTGGCCGGATGAGGTCGCGGCCACCGGTGAGGCGTACTTCTTTCCTGCCGGCCACGTGCTGATCTATGAAGAGGAGACCGAGGCTCTCGAGCTGAATCCCGCTGCGGCCCTGCAGACGCTGATGGATCACATCGAATCCCTCGCGCGCAAGCACGTCGAGGCCGCCGGTCAGTAGAGGTAGATCGCCAGGGTTGAGCCCCACAGTGCGATCAGCCAACCCTCGGTCGCAAGACGCAGCCACCGTGGCGCCGTGCGGACCTCCATGAAGTGACGAATGATCAGTCGGCACTTGATGAACCCGAGAATGACCACGGCCAACGTTATCGGCACATTCGGAATCGCCGGTGCGCCGGCGCGCGCGGGTGACAGCCACCACGATCCGATAGTCAGGGCACACAACACAATCCACGCGATGGTGGTGGCCCGTTGAGCTGTCGAAGTCACGGCGTCACCTCATCACGTAGAGCAGGCCGAAGATGACGATCCACAGCAAGTCGACCATGTGCCAGTACGTCGCGCCCTGCTCTACCAGAGATACCCTGCGACGCAACGGGCTGCGTAGCTCGCGTACGCACACGCCCAGGATGATCAATCCGAGCGCGACGTGGAACATGTGCACGCCGGTCAGAACGTAGTAGAACGAGAAGAACTCGTTAGACACCGTGCGTTCCGCGGCGATCTTCGTCGACCACTCGTACGCCTTGATGGCGACGAACACGACACCGCAGAAGCCTGCCGCGTAGATCAATACGACCGCGCGCTTGTGTCTGTCGCTGCGCGTGGCATACACGCTGCGTGCGACCAACAGCGAGCTCGACAGCAGTACCATCGTGTTTAGTACGCCGATGGTGACATCGAGATGCTGCTGCGCGGAGAGAAACGTCGCCGGCGACATCGCCCGGTGCACCAGGTAGACGATGAAGTAGCCGCCGAAGATCACCAGATCGCCCAGCACCATCACCCACATGGCCCCGTCTCCGGGAAGGTGCGTCGCCGACGGGTCTGCGCGCCGGCGGACTGCAGATCTCACCTCAGTCATGCGGACGGGACCCCGCGGGCTGTTCTTCAGTGGCTTTCTTGAGCATCAGGAACTGACAGTTCAACCACACACCGAAGACGATGACCGCCAACCAGAACGCGATCGATCCATTCCAGGCGAACGGACCCGATGTCTGTTGCCACATCTGTGTGGCGATCACCTCGGTGACGATCTGCCATATCGTCAGGTAGGCAAGCCATTTGGGGAAGATGTCGCTTTTGTCGACTAGAATGGCGATGGCGAACGCCAGATACGCCGTGGCGAAGCAGCCGAGTGATCCGTTGAACGACAGCATTCCAAGGTCGTAGAGCAGTCCGATGATGCGAGGTTCCCGCTCCGGTCGTAGCGCCGCCGTGCCCCAGCACACAGCGACCAAAAGCATTCCCGGCAGAGTGCCGACTGCCAACCCGCCCATGTACACGTAGGCGAAAGTGGATCCGGAGGACATCCGCTTCATGTGGTAGGTCACAAAGCCGTTGGCCACCGCGTGCCCACCGAATACGAGGCAGAGCAGGCCAAGCCCGATCAGGATGGTGCTGCGATGCGTCTCGAAGTAGTGCGTCATGTACTCGAAACCGACGTCGGGTCGCGGCGGTGGGATGACCTGAAGCAGGAGGACGAAGACGACCCCGAACACGCCGAAGAAGACCGGAAAGATCCAAAGGGCAAGCCACAGCGTTCGCTTGCTGGCCGGCGGTGCCGACAGGGTCACTCTGTCAGCCCTTCCTCGACCGCCTGGCGGCGCACGGCCTGCCATGTGACCGCGAGCATTACCACGAGAAAGGTGCCAAAGCCGATGTTGCGCAACCAGAACGAGATCGCGCCGTTCCATGCGAAGGGTCCCGACATGACGGTCATCGAGAAAGCTGCGGGGGCCATGGCGAGCACGACCAGCAAAGAGAAGTGCGCAACCCACCGCGGGTAGACACGTCGGCGACCGTTGTCGTAATGGATCGCGAGCGCCAGCATCAAGTTCTGGATCAGTGTCATCCCGACCGGGGCCACGAACACGATCCAGCCGAGATCGTTGAGGACGAGCACCAGGTCTGCATCCCGGCTCGGTCGAAATGCGGCGGCAGCGAAGAAGATCGCGGAAAACGCGAACATCGTGGCGCCGCTGACCGTCGCCATCAGATAGCAGTAGGCGAACGCCTGGCTCTGGGCAGCCATCCGTTTGATCTGCACGGTGATCACACAGAAGAGCGGGAGCAACATGATGCCGCAGAGGTTGAAGGTCACCATCGAAAACCTGATCCAGCCGGTGTTGTCGCGATAGAACGCCGCGACCTCATCCGCCGGCATCTCGGGGGACATCGGCGGCCAGAAACCGGGGAAGGCTGCGTAGGCCACCGCCATGATCGCCATCGATATCGCGGTGATCCACAGCGCCATCAGTTGTGTGCGGACATTGGACGTGCGCGGGAGGTCCTCGATCCCTGAGAGGAGCTGCATGGGCACTCATTTCTGACTTGTGTCAGTTTTGTGGTCTCAACGGATATGAAACCATGTCGCACCCACCTGCGGAAGGGTTCTGAGTATTGTCAGTTTTGTGGCGGGCAAGGATGGGCCGAGCAAGGGGGAGCGGACCAGGGAGCGGCTGATGGGGGCGGCCATCGGGGAGTTTCGTCGCGCAGGTGTTGCGGGCGCCGACGTCAGGGCGATCGCCGCCGACGCGGGCGTCTCGCCTGCCACGTTCTACTTTCACTTTCCGACCAAGGAACACGTTCTGATCGAATTGGAGCGACGTGAAGAGGAGCGGATTGCCGGTGAACTCTCCCGATCCTTTGTCGAATCGCCCGCACTGCCGGCCGTGTTGACGAAAGTCGTTGACGCAGTTGCGGGTCTGGAACAACGGCTGGGATCCCCCTTGTTCAAGGACTTCCTTGCGCTGCACTTCTCGGCGGCTCGACCACCGGAGGAGATCTGGACGAACCACCCGGTGATCGTCGCCGTCGTCGAGGAGTTGCGGCGCGCGGGCGAACGCGGCGCCATTCCGGCGGACGTGGACCCGCTCTACAGCGGTGTCTTCTTTCTCGTCGGTCTCTACGCGTTGCTGATCACGCTGCCGAACGTGGAGCCGACGCGCACTCACGTGCTCGAGCAGTACGTGCGAACGTCGCTCTACGGGATGAGGATTGAACCCACCACCGCGTGAGGTGCGCTATGGCGCGGCGCGAAGGTCTAGCATTTCCCGGGTGTCTTGGGTGGAGCGGGCGGTTGAGCGATCGGCGGCCGTACAGCGTTCCCGTGAACGCATCGCCCAACAGGTGCGTCAGATGCTCGACGCCGCGCGGACACTGATCGACGCCAAGGGCGACGACTTCACCACACAGGAGCTGGCCGCAGAGGCCGGCGTCGCGCTGCAGACGTTCTACCGCTACTTCGGTAGCAAGGACGAGCTTCTGCTGGCGGTGATAGGGGACGCCATGTCCGAAGCCGTCGAGCGGTGGGGGAGTACCGCAGCCGAGCTACCCGACCCGCTGGCGCGCTTGAAGTTCTACATCACCTCCACGCTCGAGCGGCTCAACGGCGACTCCCACGACGCGGCGATGTCGAAGTTCGTGGTGTCGACTCGGTGGCGGTTGCACAAGCAATTCCCGAAGGAGCTCGCCGAGGCCGAGAAGCCGTTCGTCGATCTGGTGCGCGCTGAGGTGACCGCGGCCATCGAGGCTGGTCTGCTCAATCCGCCTGACCCCGAATGGGATTCGTGGTTTGTCACCGAGCTGGTCCGCTCGGTGTACCACTATTACGCGTTCGCGGCGCACGACGACGGCGAGATCGACGTCGTCAAGGAACGGTTGTGGCGGTTCTGTCTGACCGCGCTCGGCGGTGCGGCGGGCCGCTAGGCGTTCTCGGCGATCCACGCAGTGGTAAAGCGCTGCTCTTGGATCAGCAGGTCGACCAGCTGGTTGCCGATGAAGTTCTCGATCTTTCCGCCGACGAGTGGGATGTCCACCTGAACGGTCGCATTGACCTTGAGCCGCGAGCCTGGGCCGGATGCCGCAGGCGTGAGGACGGCGTCGCCCACGAGCCTCGCGGGAGCGCCGGTGATCGAGCCCTTGACAGACGCCGTCGCGCGCCCACCGCTGACTGGTATCCACACCTCTTCACGAACGAAGCTCAGGTCGCCTCGATGGAACTGCTGCACCACGCCCGGTAACCGGCTGGCGAGCACGGTCTGGGTCGTCACGACGTCGATGCCGCCGTCATCGCCGCGGATCAGCCTGTCCAGCGAGTACGCGTCCGCGCCGGACTCGGTCAGGCGGGCCAGCCAGTACCTCTCGTCGCGGAATGCGCTGTGGACTTGTTCGACACTGCCCTCGTACTCGGTCGCCATGTCGAATGAACGCGGCATAGCTGGCCACGCTACCGTTACCGCCCGTGGTCACCTCGCTCATCGGCGGCGCGTCCGTCTCCGAGGCGGTGCCGCTGGCGCCGCTGACCAGTTTGCGTGTCGGACCTGTCGCGCGACGGCTGATCACCTGCGACACCACCGGCAAGGTCGTCGACGTGACGCGCGCCCTCGGCGCCGACAGCGACGCCCTGGTGCTGGCGGGCGGCTCCAACGTCGTGTTGTCCGACGAGCTGAGGAACCTCGACGTCGTCCTGCTCGCCAACACCGAGATCACCGTCGAGGGCAACGTCGTGCGCGCGGAGGCGGGTGCGGTGTGGGATGACGTTGTCGTGACGTCGCTGGCGCACGGGCTGGGCGGCCTGGAATGTCTGTCTGGCATCCCGGGCTCCGCCGGCGCGACACCGGTCCAGAATGTCGGCGCATACGGCGCCGAGGTCGCCGACACCATCAAGCGGGTGCGGCTGATCGACCGCCGCACCGGCGAGGACCGATGGGTCACACCGGCCTCGCTGCAGTTCGGCTACCGGACCAGCGTGCTCAAGGGATCGACGGCCGCGATCGTGCTCGAGGTCGAATTCGACCTGAACCCCGACGGGCGCAGCGCACCACTGCGCTACGGCGAGCTGGCCAACGCACTTGGTGCAGAGCCGGATTCACGGGTCGACGCGAACCGCGTGCGGGAGGCTGTGCTGGCGTTGCGGGCCCACAAGGGGATGGTGCTCGACGAGGCCGACCACGACACCTGGAGCGTCGGCTCGTTCTTCACCAACCCGGTCGCGACCGATGCGGTGTTCAAGGAGTTGCAGAGCCGGGTCGAGGGCGACGTGCCCCACTATCCGGCGCCGGACGGCGTCAAGCTGGCCGCGGGCTGGCTGGTGGAACGCGCCGGCTTCGCGAAGGGTTATCCCGGGGACGGCGCCCCAGCGCGGCTGTCGACCAAACACGCGCTCGCTGTGACCAATCGGGGCGGTGCGACGACGGCCGACGTGATTGCGCTGGCCAGGGCGGTACGCGACGGTGTCAGAGAGACATTCGGGATCGAACTCACACCCGAGCCGATTCTGATTGGGGCCGCACTCTAGGTACCCTGGATCCACGTGAGCCCAGCCGATCGAGTGCCGTCGATAAGTCGTCGGCGAGCCCTGACCGCATTTGCGGTCGGGGTCGTCGCACCGGGCGCCCTGGCCGCCTGTTCCAAGGGGTCCGTGACCACACTGGGCGAGCAGCCCAGCGCGCCGTCCGCGCCGTCGCTGAAATACGAGCCGGCCAATGCGACCGCCGATGTCGCCCCGACCGCGCCCGTCGGCGTCGAGGTCAGCGACGGCTGGTTCCAGCACGTCACGCTTAAGAACCCTGAGGGCAAGGCTGTCGCGGGTGCGCTGAATCGCGATCGCACGACGTTCAACATCACCGAACCACTCGGATACGGCGTCGAGTACACGTGGGGCGGCTCCGTGGTCGGCCGTGACGGCAACGCGGTCCCGGTCTCGGGCGCCTTCTCCACCGTCGACCCGAGCACGAAGGTCAATGGCGTGTTCCAGCTCGCCGACGGTCAGGTCGTGGGCGTTGCGGCGCCGATCATCATCCAGTTCGACGCGTCGATCAGCGACAAGGCGTCCGTCGAGAAGGCCGTCAAGGTCACCACCGAGCCGAAGGTCGAGGGCAGCTGGGCGTGGTTGCCGGACGAGGTCGGCGGCTCGCGAATGCACTGGCGTACCCGGGACTATTACCCGGCGGGCACCAAGGTGAGCGTCGAGGCGAAGCTCTACGGCGTCCCGTTCGGCGACGGCGCCTACGGCGCGCAGGATTCGACGTTGACGTTCGAGATCGGGCGACGCCAGGTCGTCATCGCCGAGGCCTCGTCACACCGCATCCAGGTGCTCGACGCTGCAGGGGCGGTGGTCATGGACTTCCCGTGCAGCTATGGCGAGGGCGACGTGGACCGCAACGTCACGCGCAGCGGCATCCACGTGGTCACCGAGAAGTACGAAGACTTCTACATGACCAACCCCGCGGCCGGTTATGCCAACATCCGCGAGCGGTTCGCGGTGCGAATCTCCAACAACGGCGAGTTCATCCACGCGAACCCCGCCAGTTCGGGCGCGCAGGGCAACACCAACGTGACCAACGGCTGCATCAACCTGTCGACCGAGGACGCCGAGCAGTACTTCAACACGGCGATCTACGGGGACCCGGTCGAGGTCACCGGAACCCGGATTCAGCTGTCCTACGCCGACGGCGACATCTGGGACTGGGCGATTCCGTGGGACGAGTGGAAATCCATGTCGGCGCTCAGTGATGAAGCGTCACCTGCGGGGATCCCGAGCACTGCACCGGCCACGCCGTCGGGAGCCCCCGAACCTGTCGGCGGCCCCGGCCGTCCCGGCCGCTAGATCCCTTCGATCGCTGACCCAATGTCGTGCTGACAGCGCGGTCGAGGCCATATATGCACGGGAACGCTCTCAGGCGGACATTGTGATCGGGTCGACGGCTAGCTCCGCCGGTTGAAGCGCGAGCCGCTCGCTCCGCTGACCTGATCGCGCGGCCGGACCACGATCAGATCCAGGTCGACGTGCGACGGGCGGCTGGCGACGAATCCGATCACCTCGGCGATGTCCTCGGCCACCAGCGGTGTGACGCCCTCATACACCTTGGCGGCACGCTCCTCGTCGCCGTCGAACCGGCGCAACGAAAAGTCGGTCTTGACCATGCCGGGCGCAACTTCGGTGAGCCGCACCGGTTTTCCGAGCAGCTCGCTGCGCAGTGTGCGGTGCAGCACGCCCTGCGCATGTTTGGCCGAGGTGTAACCGCCGCCGTTGTCATAGATCTCCACCGCCGCGATCGAGGTGACCGTGATGATCAGCCCGTCGCGGGAGTCGATCAGCTTCGGCAGCAATGCCCGGGTGACGAGCAGCGTGCCCAGCACGTTGGCCTCCCACATCCACCGCCACTGTTCGATGTCGGCGTCGACGACGGGTTCCAGTCCGCGGGCACCGCCGGCGTTGTTCACCAGCACGTCGACTCTGTCCAGGCTGTCTGCCAGGGCGTTTACGCTGTCGGGGTCGGTGACGTCGGTCACAATCGCGGTACCCCCGATCTCGGCGGCGAGCTCCTCGACCAGCTCCTTGCGGCGGGCGGCGCAAACGACATGAAAGCCAAGGGCTGCAAGGGTTTTCGCGGTTGCGGCGCCGATGCCTGCGCTGGCGCCGGTCACCACCGCTACCCGCCTTTCGGTCTGTGGTGTCGTCATATGCCCAACTTTAGTTGGCGTGCTAAGTTCACTCTCATGTCCAGGAGCCAGGCTGCCCGCATCACGCGGCACTGTTGTTGTTGCGCACTTCGCCGCTCCTGATTCCGCTGTCCTGATGACAGTCGCCGGGGTGGCACCGACCCCACCGGCCGACATCACCAAAGGACACCCCCGTGCGCACTGCAACCCCCACTCTTCACAAGCCCGCCGCCCCCGCTCACGCGAAGCGCGCACTGCTTGCCCGACACCACGTCGTGGCGCCCTCGCTGCGCGTCGCCGAGGCTGCGGCCGGGTCAGTGTTCGGCGCCGCCCGCCTGCGCGGCCCGATCGCGCGTGACGTCATCGCCCAGGTCACCGGCCTCAGCATCGCCACGGTAAACCGTCAGGTCACGGCGCTGCTCGACGCGGGCGTGCTGCGCGAACGCGCCGACCTGGCCGTCTCCGGCGCGATCGGCAGACCACGCGTCCCGGTCGAGGTCAACCACGAGCCCTATCTGACGCTGGGCGTCCACATCGGTGCCCGCACCACCAGCATCGTGGCCACCGATCTGTTCGGCCGCACGCTCGACGTGGTCGAGACACCTACCCCACGAGGTCCGCAGGGAGCCGCACTGGCGTCGCTGGCCGCCAGCGCCCGGCGCTACCTGAGCCGGTGGCACCGCCGCCGCGCGCTGTGGGTGGGCGTCGCGGCGGGGGGCGTAGTCGACAGCGCGACGGGTTACCTCGACCATCCGAGGCTGGGTTGGTCCGATGCCCCCGTCGGCCCGGTGCTGGCCGAAGCGCTGGGCCTGCCGGTATCGGTCGCCTCTCACGTCGACGCGATGGCCGGCGCCGAACTTCTGCTCGGTGCCCGGCGGCTGCCCGCGTCCGAGATCGCAGGCGGCACTCCGACGAAACCGCACCTCACGTCCGCGGGGACGAGCCTCTACGTGTACGCCCGTGAGACCGTCGGCTACGCGCTGTCCATCGGCGGACGGGTTCATTCACCCGCCAGCGGGCCGGGCACCATCGCGGCGCTGCCCGCCGAGTCCGAATTGCTCGGTGGCACCGGTCAGCTGGAGTCCACAGTGAGCGACGAAGCCGTGCTGATCGCCGCCCGCAAGGCACGCATCATCGCCGGCGACGGACCCGCGTCGACGATGCCTGCGGTGCTGCGCGCGGCCCGGCAGGGCAATGAGCAGGCGCAGGCGTTGCTCGCCGAGCGGGCCAAGGTGCTCGGGCAGGCCGTCGCCTTGCTGCGCGACATGCTCAATCCCGACGATCTCGTGGTCGGTGGCCAGGCGTTCACCGAGTATCCGGAGGGCATGGAGCTGGTCGAGGCCGCGTACGCGGAGCGGTCGGTGTTGCCGCAACGGCAGATCAGGGTGACGGCATTCGGCAACCGGGTGCAGGAGGCCGGTGCCGGCGTGGTGTCCCTCGTCGGGCTCTACGCCGACCCGATCGGTGCGATGAAGCGGGCGCTGAACCGGCGACCCGAGGTGAGTGCGTAGCGGGCCGACGCCTCGGCACGGTGTAGACATGACTGTGTGCGCCCAGCCACGGATCTGAGCCGTGCCGCCGGCCTTCCGGCTCCGCGGCCGAATGTCGCCGGCCTTCCGGCTCCGCGGCCGAATGTCGCCGACCTTCCGGCTCCGCGACGAGTAGCCGTCCTGTCGGTACACACGTCGCCGCTGGCGCAGCCCGGTACCGGCGACGCGGGCGGGATGAACGTCTACGTCCTGCAGAGCGCGCTGCAGATGGCCGCCCGCGGGGTCGAGGTGGAAATCTTCACCAGGGCTACGTCGTCGGCCGATCCGCCCGTCGTGCACGTGGCGCCGGGGGTGCTGGTCCGAAACGTCGTCGCGGGACCGTTCGAGGGGCTGGACAAGTACGACCTGCCCACCCAGCTGTGCGCGTTCACCGCGGGCGTGCTGCGCGCCGAGGCCACCCACGAACCTGGGTACTACGACATCGTCCATTCGCACTACTGGCTGTCCGGCCAGGTCGGCTGGCTGGCACGGGACCGATGGGCGGTGCCCCTGGTCCACACTGCGCACACCCTGGCCGCGGTGAAGAACGCGGCACTGGCCGACGGCGACTCACCCGAGCCACCGCTGCGCGCGGTCGGCGAGCAGCAGGTGGTCGACGAGTCCGACCGGCTCATTGTCAACACCGAAGCCGAAGCGCATCAACTGGTTTCGCTGCACCACGCCGATCCGGCGCGTATCGACGTCGTCCACCCCGGCGTCGACCTCGACCTGTTCACTCCGGGTGACAAGGCAGCGGCACGCGCTGCACTCGGGCTGCGTGACGAGGAACAAGTGCTGGCGTTCGTGGGACGTATCCAACCGCTGAAGGCGCCCGACGTACTGCTGCGTGCGGCGGCCCGGTTGACCGGACGCTTTCCTGCGCTGCGGGTGCTGGTGGCCGGCGGACCGTCGGGCAGCGGGCTGGCCGCACCCGAGTCGTTGATTCAGTTGGCGGCAGAACTAGGTATCACCGCACACGTGACCTTCCTGCCGCCGCAATCGCGGGCACAACTCGTCGATGTCTACCGGGCGGCCGATCTGGTTGCCGTGCCGAGCTATTCGGAATCGTTCGGCCTCGTCGCGATCGAGGCGCAGGCCTGCGGTACTCCCGTCGTGGCTGCCGCGGTCGGTGGCCTGCCCGTCGCCGTGCGCGACGGGGTGACCGGCACGCTGGTCGACGGCCACGATGTCGGCGACTGGGCGCACGCCATCGGCGCACTGCTCGACCGCGGACCCGAGACGATGCGCGCGGCCGCCGTCGAACACGCCGCCACGTTCTCGTGGGCACACACCGTCGATGCACTGCTCACCAGTTACGGACACGCGATCGCCGACTACCGTGCACGTCACCGCACGGACGTGACCGTGCGGCGCAGCGGGCGGCGCTTCACGATCCGCCGCGGGGTGCGTGCGTGAGCACCGCCCAGGAGATCATCGAGCAGACCTGCAAGGAGAACGGCCTGGAATTCAGCCGCCACGAGGGTGCGCGCGGCGGACTGCCGGGCATCATCGTCGAACTGCCCGGCGAGCGGCGGCTGAAGACCAACACGATCCTGTCGATCGGCGAACACTCGGTGCGCGTCGAGGCCTTCGTCTGCCGTAAGCCCGACGAGAACCACGAGGGTGTCTACCGGTTTCTGCTGAAGCGCAACCGGCGCCTCTACGGGGTCGCCTACACCCTCGACAACGTCGGCGACATCTACCTCGTCGGCCGGATGGCGCTGGCGTCGGTCACCTCCGACGAGATCGACCGGGTACTCGGTCAGGTGCTCGAAGCCGTCGACGCGGACTTCAACACGTTGCTGGAGTTGGGTTTTCGGTCGTCGATCCAGAAAGAGTGGGAGTGGCGGGTGTCGCGGGGTGAGTCGCTGAAGAATTTGCAGGCCTTCGCGCACCTCATCGATGATGACGACGACGAGGACGACTCGGGGCCGTCCGACTAGTCTCTTCTCCCATGGGAGACTCCACGCTGATCCTGCTCCGTCACGGCGAGAGTGAGTGGAACGCGAAGAACCTGTTCACCGGTTGGGTAGACGTCGACCTCACCGACAAGGGCAGGGCCGAGGCGTTGCGCGCGGGCGAATTGATCTCCGCTCTCGACCGCCAGCCCGACGTGCTGTACACGTCACTGCTGCGCCGGGCGATCACCACGGCGAACCTGGCACTCGACGCGGCCGACCGGCACTGGATTCCGGTGCACCGGGACTGGCGGCTCAATGAGCGCCACTACGGCGCGCTGCAGGGCCTGAACAAGGCCGAGACGAAGGACAAGTACGGCGAGGAACAGTTCATGGCTTGGCGGCGCAGTTACGACACGCCGCCGCCGCCGATCGAGGCAGGCAGCACGTACAGCCAGGACCGCGACCCGCGCTATGCCGATATCGGTGGGGGGCCGCTGACCGAATGCCTCAAGGACGTCGTCGAGCGGTTTGTGCCGTATTTCGAGGGCACGATCGTGCCCGATCTGCAGGCGGGTAAGACCGTGCTGATCGCAGCACACGGCAACTCGCTGCGGGCGCTGGTGAAGTATCTGGATCAAATGTCCGATGACGACGTGGTCGGCCTGAACATCCCCACCGGCATCCCGCTTCGCTATGACCTGGACTCCGACCTCAAGCCCAAGGTCGCCGGCGGCACCTACCTGGACCCCGAGGCCGCGGCCGCAGGGGCGGCCGCGGTCGCTGCACAGGGTGCGAAGTAGTCCGCGATACCGAGCGCTCCGGCAAACGGCGGGTTAACGGGGGACAGCCGGAGCCCGAATTTCGGCGATTCCTTCTGTGACTTGTCCCGTTTTGGCCGCACGCTGCTGGGATGACGTTCACCGGGTGCGTACGATTTTCGCGTGAGTGTGGTATCGACGGTGCTGCTTACAGTGCTGGTCGCGCTGCTCACCCTCGTGACCGGGGTGGCGCTCGGGGCGGGGTTGGGACCTCGCCTGACCGAGCGCAGGCAGCGGCGTGCGACCGCGCAGTCCGGCATCACGGTCTCCCAGATGCTCGCTCATGTCGTGTCGCAGTCGCCGGTCGGGATCGTCGTGGTCGACACCCATCGCGACGTGGTCTACACCAACGACCGGGCCCGTGAGCTGGGCCTGGTGCGCGACCGACTGCTCGACGACCGGGCCTGGCTGGCCGCCGAACGCACGCTGAACACCGGTGAGGACGGCGAGGTCGACCTCTCGCCGCGCAAGCGGGCCCACCCCGGACGCTCCGGGTTGTCGGTCCGCGGCCACGTCCGCCTGCTGACCGAGCAGGACCGCCGGTTCGCGGTCGTCTACGTCGACGACCAGTCCGAGCATGCCCGGATGGAGGCGACCCGTCGCGACTTCGTCGCCAACGTCAGCCACGAACTGAAGACCCCCGTGGGCGCCATGGGTGTCCTCGCGGAGGCGGTGCTGGCATCCGCCGACGACCCCGACACGGTGCGCAGGTTCGCCGAGAAGATGCTGGCCGAGTCCAGCCGGCTGGCCAACATGGTCGGCGAACTGATCGAGTTGTCGCGGCTGCAGGGCGCCGAACCGCTGCCCGATCTGGAATCCGTCGACGTCGACACCGTGGTGGCCGAGGCCCTTTCGCGGTACAAGGTGGCCGCCGACAACTCCGACATCGCGATCACCACCGACGCCCCGACCGGCTATCGCGTGCTCGGCGACCAGCCGCTGTTGGTCACCGCGATCGCCAACCTGGTGTCCAACGCCATCGCCTACTCGCCCAACGGTTCCGCGGTGTCGATCAGCAGACGCCGCCGCGGCGACAACATCGAGATCGCCGTGACCGACCGCGGTATCGGTATCGCCCGCACGGATCAGGAGCGGGTGTTCGAACGGTTCTTCCGCGTCGACAAGGCGCGGTCCCGGGCCACCGGCGGCACCGGGCTCGGATTGGCGATCGTCAAACACGTCGCCGCCAATCACAACGGATCCATCCGGCTGTGGAGTCAGCCGGGCACGGGATCGACGTTCACCCTGTCGATTCCGGCATACCCCCAGGGTGAGGATGACCTAGAAATGCACGTCGAACGAGAGGACTAGCCAGACCAATGACCAGCGTGTTGATCGTGGAGGACGAGGAGTCCTTGGCCGATCCCCTGGCCTTTCTCCTGCGCAAGGAGGGCTTCGAGGCCACCGTGGTGGCCGACGGGCCGTCGGCCCTGGCCGAGTTCGAGCGGGCCGGTGCCGACATCGTCCTGTTGGACCTGATGCTGCCGGGGATGAGCGGCACCGATGTGTGTAAGCAATTGCGTTCGCGCTCAAGCGTTCCCGTCATCATGGTGACGGCGCGCGACAGCGAGATCGACAAGGTGGTCGGTCTCGAGCTGGGGGCCGACGACTACGTCACAAAGCCGTACTCGGCGCGCGAGCTGATTGCGCGTATCCGCGCGGTGTTGCGGCGCGGCAACGACAACGACGACGCCGGGATCGGCGACGGTGTGCTGGAGGCAGGGCCGGTGCGCATGGATGTCGAGCGGCACGTCGTGTCGGTCAACGGCGATTCGATCACGCTGCCGCTCAAGGAATTCGACCTGCTCGAGTACCTGATGCGCAACAGCGGACGGGTGCTCACCCGTGGTCAGCTCATCGATCGCGTATGGGGCGCCGACTACGTCGGCGATACGAAAACCCTTGACGTGCATGTGAAACGGCTGCGATCGAAGATCGAGGCCGACCCCGCCAATCCGGTGCACCTGGTCACGGTTCGCGGGTTGGGCTACAAGCTCGAGGGGTAGCGATTTCGGTGCGCTAACGATCGCTGAGCGAACGTCAGCGCACCGAAACCTTAACTACCCATGATCTCGAACACGTCGAAGGTGTTGACGCCCGCGGTGACCGACGGGTCGTTCTCGGCGAGGGCCAATACCTCGGCGCGGTCGGCTGCGCGCAGCACACCCAGGCCCCACACGCCTTCGGGGTCGGCGACCGGACCGTAGACCACGACCCGTCCGTCGGCCAGCAGCTGTTGCCAGTACGCCTGGTGGGCGGCCATGGCCTGCTCTTCGGCGGGCGTCATGGTCTGCGCGAAGTCCTCGCGTGGTGGGTTCAATCGGAAGAAGAACAGGCTCATTCGGCGGCGCGAGTCGCGGGGTGGATGGCGATGAGCCCTAAGGCACTGCGCCGCTTGCACATTGCGGCCAGCTCGGCGTAGGCCTTCTCGCCGAGCAGCTCGGTGAGTTCAGGGGCGTAGGACTCCCACACCGGCTTCTTGCCGACGTGAGCGTTCGGATCGCCCGTGCAGTACCAGTGCAAGTCGGCGCCGCCCTCGCCCCAGCCGCGCCGGTCGTATTCGGTGATCCACGTCTTGAGCACCTCGGTGCCGTCGGCGAGTTCGATCCACTCCTGGGTGCGACGGATCGGCAACTGCCAGCAGACCTCCGGCTTGAGCGTCAACGGCTCGACCCCCAACTTGAGCGCCTTCGAGTGCAGGGCACATCCGATGCCGCCGGGGAAGCCGGGCCGGTTAAGAAAGATGCAGGCGCCCTTGTACTTTCGGGTGCGCAGGTTGGGCTTGTCGTCGTACTCGTCCATCTCGAGGTAGCCCTTTTTGCCCAGCCCCTTGTCGCGAAACTGCCAATCCTCGTCGGTCAGCAGTTTGACCGCCTCTTCGAGTTCGGCGATGTCGTTCTTGTCGGACATGAATGCGCCGTGGCTGCAGCATCCGTCATCGGGTCTACCTTCCACCGTCCCCTGACAGGCGGGCGTGCCGAACACGCATGTCCACCTCGACAGCAGCCACGTCATGTCGGCGGCGATCAGATGCTCAGGATTGTCGGGGTCGTAGAACTCCACCCACTCACGGGCAAAGTCGAGTTCAACCTCTCCGGGATGCGATGCGCTCACAGTTTTCAACGGTAACCGTATTAAGTTGAAACAGTGCGATTAGGCGTGCTGGATGTCGGCAGCAATACAGTCCATCTTCTGGTGGTCGACGCACGCCGAGGTGGGCATCCGACGCCGATGAGTTCGACCAAGGCCTCGCTGCGCCTGGCGGAGTCGATCGACAGCAACGGCAAGCTCACTCGCAAAGGCGCTGACAAGTTGATCGGCACGCTCGACGAGTTCTCCAAGATCGCGGCGAGCTCGGGTTGCGCCGAGTTGATGGCCTTCGCCACCTCGGCCGTCCGCGATGCGAAGAACTCCGAAGAACTGCTCGCCCGGGTGCACGCCGAGACCGGGGTGGCGCTGCAGGTGCTCACCGGCGTCGACGAGTCCAGGCTGACGTTCCTGGCCGTGCGGCGCTGGTACGGCTGGAGCGCGGGTCGCATCATCAACATCGACATCGGCGGCGGGTCGCTGGAGTTGTCGAACGGCGTTGACGAGGAACCCGAGGTGGCGCTGTCGTTGCCGCTCGGCGCGGGTCGGCTGACCCGCGAGTGGCTGCCCGACGACCCGCCGGGGCGCCGCCGCGTGGCGATGCTGCGCGAATGGCTGGCCACCGAGTTGGCTGACGCGGGCGCCGAGATGCTGAAGGCAGGGGCTCCGGACCTGACCGTCGCGACGTCCAAGACGTTCCGGTCGCTGGCCCGCCTCACCGGTGCAGCGCCCTCCGGCGCTGGTCCACGGGTCAAGCGCACGCTCACGGCGACCGGGTTGAGGCAGCTCATAGCATTCATCTCTAGGATGACCGCGGCTGACCGTGCGGAGCTGGAAGGGGTGAGTGCAGAGCGGGCGCCGCAGATCGTGGCCGGCGCCTTGGTAGCTGAAGCCAGCATGAAAGCCCTAGATATCGAAAGCGTGGATATCTGCCCTTGGGCATTGCGAGAAGGGCTGATTCTGCGGAAACTCGACAGCGAGGCCGATGGAACCGCCTTGGTTGAGACGAGTGTGCAGCGACGCTGACCGGCAGAGAGACGATGACAGGACCTGAAGACAGCCAGAACACGCGACCGATCTCGGTCGCGGAGTTGCTGGCGCGCAACGGCACGATCGGTGCCCCGCCGGCGGGCGGGCGCCGCAGACGCCGTCGTGGGGACACCGACTCGATCTCCGTCGCCGAGCTGACCGGCGAGATCCCGATCATCACCGATCACGTCGTCGACCAACCCGTCGCGGATCAGCCGGTGGCCGAAGAGCCCGTCGTCGAAGAGCCCGTCGTCGAAGAGCCCGTCGTCGAAGAACCCCCCGCCGACGAGGCCACCGCCGAGCCCGAAACCGAGATTCCCGAGGACGTGGTCGACGAGCCCGTCGAGGAGTCGAGCAGTCCCGCGTCGAGTAACGGTGTCGTCGACCACACGGACGTCGAAACCGAAGCGGTCGAGGAATCCGAGGACGTCGAAGCCGACGTGGACACCCAAGCCGCGAAAGTCGATCACGAGGCCGACCAGGCTGAGGAGGCCGATGCCGCCGAGGAAGCCGACGACGACTATGCCGACGCCGTTTCCGACTACGCAACCCACATCGAGCAGCGGGACACCGACGACGACCTGCCCTTTTTCGCACCGCCGCGCCGCTCGGGTTTCGCGCAGCGCCGGCTCAGTGTGGTCGGTGATGCCGAGGAGATGAGCCCGGACCCGGATCCGGTCGACGAGGACACCGTCCTCGACTGGTCGGAATCGGAGGCCGAAGCGGTCGAGGACGATGATGTCGCGGTCGCTTTGCAGGCGGTCGGCGACGTCAAGGAGGACGCCAAGGACTCCGACAGCGAGCCCTCGTATCTGCGCTCCACCGCGGGCCCGTTGTTCGGCGGCCAGTCCGTCGCCGACGACCTCGCCCGCCGTGGCACGACACCGGGTCCCGAGGACATCGATCTCGACGACCAGCCCGAGCAGGCCGAATCGGCTTCGCCGCAGAAGCCCATCTCGTCGTTCATGCACGGAGTCTGGATCGTGGGGCAGTGTGTGCTGGCGGTCGCTTTCGGCGCCGGGCTGTTCGTCGCGTTCGATCAGCTGTGGAAGTGGAACAACATCGTCGCGCTGGTGCTGTCCGTGCTGGTAATTCTCGGTCTCGTCGTCGGTGTGCGCGTGGTGCGCAAGACCGAGGACATCGGCAGCACGCTGATCGCGGTGGCTGTGGGGGCGTTGGTCACGCTGGGGCCATTGGCGCTGCTGCAGTCGGGTTGACGGCGGATACCGCCAGCCGAGTAGACGCCGAATAGACAACGTGCGCCCCGCAATCAAGGTCGGTCTTTCGACGGCCTCGGTATACCCGCTGAGGACCGAGGCCGCCTTCGAGTACGCCGCGACGCTCGGCTACGACGGCGTCGAGTTGATGGTGTGGGCCGAGACCGTCTCTCAAGACATCGACGCGATCGCGGAGCTGTCCGAGCGGTACGAGATGCCTGTGTTGTCGGTGCACGCACCGTGCCTGCTGATCTCGCAGCGGGTGTGGGGCGCCAATCCGATACCGAAACTGGAGCGCAGCGTGCGTGCCGCCGAGCAGCTCGGCGCCCAGACCGTGGTGGTCCATCCACCGTTTCGGTGGCAGCGGCGGTACGCCGAAGGCTTCAGCGAGCAGGTCGCTGACCTGGAGGCGTCCAGCGACGTGATGGTCGCGGTGGAGAACATGTTTCCGTTCCGCGCCGATCGCTTCTTCGGTGCGGGCCAGACGTCGATCGAGCGGATGCGCAAGCGCGGGGGTAAACCCGGACCCGGGATCTCGGCGTTCGCACCGTCATTCGACCCGTTGGACGGTAACCACGCCCACTACACGCTCGATCTGTCGCATACTGCGACCGCGGGCACCGATGCGCTGGACATGGCGCGCAGGATGGGTGACGGCCTCGTGCACCTGCATCTGTGTGACGGCAGCGGTGCGTCGACCGACGAACATCTGGTCCCCGGTCGCGGCACGCAGCCGACCGTCGAGGTCTGCGAAATGCTTGCGGCGAGCGACTTCTCCGGCCACGTGATCCTCGAGGTCACCACATCGGGAGCGCGGTCTGCCGGGGAGCGCGAGGCGCTTCTGGCCGAATCGCTGCAATTCGCCCGCGCAAATCTGTTGCGCTGACTGACAAAAGGGAGCCCATGGGAAGCTCGACCCTGTTCACCGATGCGATGAAGCTGACCCCAGCGGGTGACGGCGTGTATGACGGTGTGCTGAACGAGCATTGGACGATCGGCGAAAAGGTGCACGGCGGAGCGATGCTGGCGCTGTGCGCCAACGCTGCGCGCACCGAGCATGGGGAAGACGTTCAGCCGATTGCGATCTCGGGCAACTTCCTGTGGGCGCCGGATCCCGGTCCGATGCGGTTGACGACGACTGTGCGCAAGCGGGGCCGTCGCGTCAGCCTCATCGACGTCGAACTCCACCAAGGTGACAGGACGGGCGATGAGCGCTCGCGCGAAGAGCAGAAGGTCGCGGTGCGGGCGTCGGTGACGTTGGGGGAGCCCGAGCATCACGTGCCTCCGCTGCTTTCGGTCAATCCCGTCATCCCGCTGATGCAGCCGGAACCGCCGCCCGGGCTGGAGCCGATCGGGCCCGGCCACCGGATGGCTGACATCGTCCACCTCGCGCACGGCTGCGACATCCGCCCGTCGCTGACCACCATGGAGCCCCGCTCCGACGGCGGCCCGCCGGTGATCGAGTACTGGGTGCGGCCGAAGGGGGTGGCGCCCGACGTGCTGTTCGCGCTGCTGTGCGGCGATGTGTCGGCTCCGGTGACGTTCGGCGTCAACCGGTTCGGTTGGGCGCCCACCGTGCAGCTGACCGCCTATCTGAGGGCACTGCCGGCCGACGGCTGGCTGCGGGTGCTGTGTACGACGGTGCAGATCGGTCAGGACTGGTTCGACGAGGACCACATCGTCGTCGACAGCGAGGGCCGCATCATCGTGCAGAGCCGGCAGTTGGCGATGGTGCCGCCCGCTGCGTGACGCTCAGACGGCCAATGACGTACGCCGTCCTGCGTCTGCAATGCTTGCCCGCATGACCAGAATCGCGATCATCGGTGGCGGGAGTATGGGCGAGGCGCTGCTGTCCGGCATGCTGCGCGCCGGACGGCAGGTCAAGGACCTGGTGGTCGCGGAGAAGGACGACACCCGAGCGAAGTATCTGGCCGACACGTACTCGGTGCTGGTCTCCACTGTCGGCGATGCGGTCGACACCGCCACCTACGTGATCGTCGCGGTCAAGCCGTTCGATGTCGAGGGTCTGGTCGCCGAGATCGCCGATGCCGCCGCGAAGGCCGAAACCGACACTGCCGAAAAGGTTTTCGTGACGGTCGCTGCCGGCGTCACGGCGGGGTTCTACGAGAACAAGCTGCCCGCGGGGTCGCCGGTCATCCGGGTGATGCCCAACGCACCGGTCGTCGTAGGCGGCGGGGTGAGTGCGCTGGCGCCCGGTAGGTTCGCGACCAAGGAGCACCTCAAGGAGGTGTCGGCGATCTTCGACGCGGTCGGCGGCGTGCTCACCGTCCCCGAGTCGCAGCTTGACGCGGTCACCGCGGTGTCCGGATCGGGTCCGGCCTATTTCTTCCTCATGGTCGAGGCCCTGGTGGATGCCGGCGTCGCGGCGGGTCTGCCGCGGTCGGTCTCGACTGATCTCGTCGTGCAAACCATGGCTGGTTCGGCCGCGATGTTGCTGGAGCGCCTCGATGAGGCCAAGCCGGCAGGCGATGCGGCGCTGGGGACGGCGATCGACACCACGGCCGCGCAGCTGCGCGCGACTGTTACCTCGCCTGGGGGTACCACGGCCGCTGGTCTGCGAGAACTCGAACGGGGCGGTTTGCGGGCAGCGGTGGCCTCGGCGGTGGAAGCCGCAAAAACACGGTCTGAGCAGCTAGGAATTACATCCGAGTAGTTCAACGAATTCAAATTGATTAGCCCACACCCGTCGCAGTAACCCCATCCGCCACGCTATTCTCCTCGTGTAAGCACGGGTCGGTGCCAGCGGTGGGGAAGCTGCTGGAACTGCTCGTGCCTGAACTGAATGGGTTGCGATGACGTCTATGAACGGGCCATCGGGGCGCGATTCGGCGAGCGGCAAGCGAGACAGCGGCGCTTCCGACGGCCAGCCGCCACGTGCTCAATTCCTCACCGTCGCGGAAGTGGCCAGTCTGATGCGGGTCAGCAAGATGACGGTATATCGGTTGGTGCACAACGGAGAGCTGCCCGCCGTGCGTGTCGGCCGTTCGTTCCGTGTACATGCCAAGGCTGTGCACGACATGCTCGAAAGTTCGTACTTCGACGCAGGCTGATTGCGTGGTTCGGCCTCACATCTCCGCTCGACCACGCCGCTCGACCACCGAGCCCGATGTCGCCGGCCTTCCGGCTCCGGCACGCGTTTTTCGCCTTCCCTGGCCGTCCAGGTAAGGTAACGGGTCGAGTCACGTGCGCGAAGTGCACAGACAGGGCGTGGTGCATAAAAGTGCACAGATACATCTAGGTAGCGGAGTTCATGGGTTCAGTCATCAAGAAGCGGCGCAAGCGTATGTCGAAGAAGAAGCACCGCAAGCTGCTTCGTCGCACCAGGGTTCAGCGCAGAAAACTCGGCAAGTAGTTCTCCTGCTTGGTCGCTAGGCTGACCGGATGGATTCTGAGGGCCGTTCTTCAGACGGCACCGTCGGCTACCCCAAGGTTGTGCTGGTCACTGGGGCATGCCGGTTTCTCGGCGGGTATCTGACCGCACGGTTGGCTCAGAATCCCTTGATCAATCACGTGATCGCCGTCGATGCGATCGCCCCGAGCAAGGATCTGCTGCGCCGCATGGGCCGCGCCGAATTTGTGCGCGCCGACATCCGTAACCCCTTCATCGGCAAGGTAATCCGCAACGGCGAAGTCGACACCGTCGTGCATGCCGCCGCGGCGTCCTACGCGCCACGCGCCGGGGGCAGGGCAGCGCTCAAAGAGCTCAATGTCATGGGTGCCATCCAGCTGTTCGCCGCCTGCCAGAAGGCTCCGACGGTCCGGCGGGTGATCGTGAAGTCAACGTCGGAAATCTACGGTTCCCATCCGCACGACCCCGTGATGTTCACCGAGGACAGCAGCGCGCGGCGCCCACCTGGAGAGGGCTTCGCCCGCGACAGCATCGACATCGAGGGCTATGCGCGCGGGCTGGGCCGCCGCCGTCCCGACATCACGGTCACCATCCTCCGGCTGGCCAACATGATCGGCCCCGCCATGGACACCGCGCTTTCGCGGTATCTCTCGAGACCGGTGGTGCCGACGGTCAGCGGTCATGACGCGCGCCTACAGCTGCTGCACGAACAGGACGCGCTCGGCGCACTGGAACGCGCCACAATCGCGGGCAGTTCAGGCGCGTTCAACATCGGCGCCTCCGGAATCATGATGATGAGTCAGGCGATCCGGCGGGCAGGCCGCCTGGCCTTGCCGGTGCCCCGTTCCGCGTTGTCCGCTGTGGATTCGCTGTGGCGTGCAACTCGCTACACTGAGGTCGATCGCGAGCAGCTCGACTACTTGAGTTATGGGCGGGTCATGGACACCACGCGAATGCGTAAGGTCCTTGGCTACAACCCGAAGTGGACAACCGTGGAAGCCTTCGACGATTACGTCCGAGGTCGCGGGTTGACTCCGATCATCGACCCAAAGTGGGTACGCTCAGTGGAGAGCCGCGCCGTGGCAGTGGCGCAGCGGTGGGGAAGATAGAGCTACAAATCAGTTTCGGGTGGGGGAGAGGGTTATCAACGTGGCGGGTGAGTCGAAGGCCAAAGTTATTCCGCTGCACGGCAATTCGAGCCGATCGACCGCTGCCCGCCGGGCGGCGGCGGCTCGCGCGGAGAGCTCGCGCCGACATCCCTCCCTGCTCTCGGACGGCGGTGCGCACGCGTCCGCCGAGGAGATCGCCGCCGTCGTCCGCGAAATCGACCAGGTCCGCGGCGGTCCTTTCGGTGCGCCGGACGCCGACGAGACTCCCACCGAACTCGCCAAGAGAATCGCCGCAGGCGCTGAATTCATCCGCAAGCGGATGACGGGCGACTACACCGTCGACGAGTTCGGCTTCGACTCACACCTCAACGACGCAATCTTCTTGCCTTTGCTGAGAGTGTTCTTCAAGTCCTGGTTCCGGGTCGAGGTGAGCGGCATCGAGAACCTGCCGGAATCCGGTGCCGCGTTGGTGGTCGCCAACCACGCCGGGGTGTTGCCCATGGACGGGTTGATGACATCGGTGGCGGTGCGCGACTACCACCCGACAAACCGCGACCTGCGCCTGCTGGCCGCCGACATGGTCTTCGACATGCCGGGTCTGGGCCAGGCCGCGCGCAAGGCCGGCCACACCATGGCGTGCACCTCCGATGCGCACCGTCTGCTGGCGGCCGGCGAGCTGACGGCCGTGTTTCCCGAGGGCTACAAAGGTCTGGGCAAGCAGTTCAAGGACCGCTACAAGCTGCAACGTTTCGGTCGGGGCGGGTTCGTCTCCGCCGCACTGCGGACCAAGGCGCCGATCGTGCCGTGCTCGATCGTCGGTTCCGAAGAGATCTATCCGATGATCGCCGACATCAAGCTGTTGGCCCGCCTCCTGGGTCTGCCGTATTTCCCCGTCACCCCGCTGTTCCCGCTGGCCGGGCCCCTCGGGTTGGTGCCGCTGCCGTCGAAGTGGCACATCTCGTTCGGCGAGCCGATCGAAACGGCCGACTACGACGAGGCGGCCGCCGACGATCCGATGGTGACGTTCGAGTTGACCGACCACGTGCGCGAGACCATCCAGCAGACGCTGTACCAACTGCTGGCCAACAGGCGAAACGCGTTCTTGGGATAGGGATTTCGTCGGAAGTCCCAGCGCGATCCGCCCCCCTGCCCGTCGGGCGGGTGGTGCTTCACCGCTTCTCGCTTAGCTCTACTTAGCGCTTTGCTTAGCAACCATCTTGGCGATGGCTTCGTCGCGGGCGGCAGCGATGCGCGCGCTGACCTCGTCGGCCTCATCGACCTCGGCCTCGCCCATCACCGTGACGACGCTCGTGATCACCGGCTTGCCCTCGGCGTCGGTCACCTCACCGCGGATCTCGGTGAGGATCGCGCCGTGCGATTCCATCACCGAGTCCAGGTACGAGTCGAAATACAGCTTGTCGCCGGCCAGGATGGGCCGGTGGAAGACCAGTTTCTGGTCGCGGTGCAGCACCCGCTCCATGTTGATCGGCACATCGAATTGGTTGAAGATCTCCAGCTGTACCCGACGGCCGGCCACGGCGAGAAACGTCAGGGAGGCCACGAGGGCATCGTGTCCGTACTCCTTGGCAGCTTCCTCGGAGTAGTGCGCGGGATGCTCGTCTTTGACCGCGCGCGCGAACTCACGGATCTTCTCCCGGTTGACCTCGAAATAGTCGGGATGGCGGTAGTGGGTTCCGATGATCTCTTCAGCGATGGCCATGGATGTTCTCTTCGTCTCGTATTTGGCGGCAGAGCCTATCAGCGCGCAGTGAGTGTCAGTGGCCGTCCTGGCGCCGCGACACGATCGCGGCCAACGCGCCGCCGACGGCGCCCAGCGCCAACGCCGACGGCACCCCGATCCGCGCAGCCTTACGGGCCGTGCGGAAGTCGCGGATCTCCCATCCCCGCTCGCGGGCGAGGTCACGCAGGTCGGCGTCCGGGTTGATCGCCACAGCCGTGCCGACCAGCGACAGCATCGGCACGTCGTTGAAGCTGTCCGAATATGCCGTGCAGCGCCGCAGGTTCAAGCCCTCGCGGATGGCCAGCGACCGCACCGCGTGCGCCTTGCCCGCGCCGTGCAGGATGTCGCCGACGAGCCGGCCGGTGAACACACCGTCGACCGACTCGGCGACGGTGCCCAGCGCCCCGGTCAGCCCGAGCCGCTTGGCGATGGTGGCGGCCAGCTCGTAGGGCGTCGCAGTCACCAGCCACACCTGCTGGCCGGCGTCGAGATGCATCTGCGTGAGCGCACGCGTGCCCGGCCAGATCTTGTCGGCGATGATCTGGTCGTAGATCTCCTCGCCGAGTGCCATCAGTTCCGCTGTCGAGCGGCCCTCGATGAACGCGAGCGCCTTGCGTTTGCCCTCGGCGACGTCGTCGCTGTTCTCCCGTCCCAAGAGCTGAAACTTGGCCTGCGCGTAGGCGAATCGACCCAGGTCGCCGTAGGTGAAGTACTTGCGAGAGGCCAGGCCGCGGGCGAAGTGCACCAGCGACGACCCGTGGACCAGCGTGTTGTCGACGTCGAAGAAGGCGGCCGCGGTCAGATCGGGCGGCGGGGCGGGCGGTGCGCTGCCCTCGTCGAGGTCGAACACTGCCGCACCTGCGCTTGCCTCGCCTGCGAGCCGCTGATCATCGGCGCCGGCACCCAGAGACGGCTCCGCAGGCTCGATGACGTCGGAGTCGGACACGTTTTCAGCCTAAGTCACGCGTGCGGCGATACTTGCGTCATGCACAACCGGGTGGAGTTGCTCACACGGGCAGGCTGCACGATCTGCACCGGCGCCGCGGCACGGCTCGCCGAGCTCGCCGACGAGCTGGGTTTCGGGTTGACGGTCACCGATGTCGACGCCGCCGCGGCCGCCGGGAATCCGGCGCTGCGGGCGGAGTTCGGCGATCGCCTGCCTGTGGTGCTGCTCGACGGCGCCGAGCACAGCTACTGGGAGGTCGACGAACCCCGCTTGCGGGCCGACCTGAGTAACCCCTCGCCGGAATAAGGTTCCGGTACGGATTCCGGCTGTTTGACGTGTCCAAAGTCCCATCTCGGCAACGTCGAAAATTTGGTGGCCCAGCTGGTCAGCGACTACCTTGGATGATGTGGTGATGAAGCCGTGAGCGTGCTGCTTTTCGGAGTTTCGCACCGCAGCGCGCCGGTGTCCGTCTTGGAGCGGCTGAGCACCGACGAGTCCGAGCAGGCCAAAATCGTCGAGAAGGTGCTCCAGTCGTCCTTGGTGACCGAGGCCATGGTGCTCTCCACGTGCAACCGCGTCGAGGTATACGCCGTCGTCGAAGCGTTCCACGGCGGACTCTCGGTGATCGGCCAGGTGCTCTCCGAGCATTCCGGTATGGGCCTGGGTGATCTGACGAAATACGCGTATGTGCGTTATGCCGAAGCGGCCGTCGAGCACCTGTTCGCGGTGGCCAGCGGCCTGGACTCCGCGGTGATCGGCGAGCAGCAGGTATTGGGGCAGGTGCGTCGCGCGTACGCGACTGCCGAGGCCAACCACACTGTCGGCCGCACGCTGCACGAACTGTCACAGCGCGCACTGTCGGTCGGCAAACGGGTGCATGCCGAGACCGGTATCGACGCCGCCGGGTCGTCGGTGGTTTCGGTGGCGCTCGACATGGCCGAAGCCAAACTGAGCTCGCTTTCGGGTCGCAGCGCGGTCGTCATCGGAGCGGGCTCGATGGGGTCACTATCCGCCAAGTACCTGGTCAAGGCGGGTGTCGAGCGGATCCACATCGTGAACAGGTCGCTCCCGCGCGCGAAGCGCCTCGCCGAGAAGGTTCGTGGTCTCGGCGTGACCGCCGAGGCGTTCCCGTTCGACCACCTGACTCCCACGCTGACCGACGCCGACGTCGTCGTGAGCTGTACCGGCGCCGTCCGTCCGGTGGTGTCCCTGGCCGACGTCCACCGGGGCTTGGCGCACGGCCAGACGCCCAAACAGCTGGTGATCTGCGACCTCGGCATGCCCCGCAATGTCGACCCCGCCGTGGCCGGGCTCCCCGACGTCTACGTCGTCGATATGGACAGGATCCAGCGCGAGCCGTCGGCGCGGGCCGCCGCATCGGACACCGAGGCCGCTCGCGCCATCGTCGCCGCTGAAGTGGCCAATTACCTGTCCGGACAGCGAATGGCCGAGGTCACGCCGACCGTCACCGCCCTGCGTCAGCGGGCCGCCGACGTGGTCGAGGCCGAGTTGCTGCGCCTGGACAACCGGCTGCCGGGCCTGGAAGCAGCCCACCGCGACGAGGTCGCCAAGACCGTCCGCCGGGTGGTCGACAAGCTGCTGCACGCGCCGACAGTGAGAGTGAAGCAATTGGCCTCCGCGCCGGGCGGCGACAGCTACGCCGAGGCGCTGCGCGAGCTCTTCGAGCTCGACCAGCAGGCCGTCGATGCCGTCGCCGCGAGCGAATTGCCTTTGCTCGCAACCGATCTCGACAAGTCCGAGTAGAGCTTGACGGTAATCCGGATAGGCACCCGGGGAAGTCTGCTGGCGACGACGCAGGCGGGTGTGATCAAAAAGGAACTCGAGTCCAGAGGGCACCCCGCCGAACTGGTGATCATTGCCACCGAGGGCGACCGCTCCGATGCGCCGGTCGCCGATATCGGCATCGGGGTGTTCACGGCGGCCCTGCGGGAGGCGATCCACGACGGCCGGGTGGATATGGCCGTGCACTCCTACAAGGATTTGCCGACCGCGTCCGACGAGCGATTCACGATCGCGGCGATACCCCCGCGAGAGGACGCTCGCGACGCTCTCGTGGCCCGGGACGGCCTGGTCCTGGGGGAGTTGCCGGCCGGATCGACGATAGGGACATCGAGTCCGCGACGAGCCGCGCAGCTTAGAGCATTGGGTCTCGGTTTGGAAATCCGCCCCCTAAGAGGCAACCTTGACACCAGGTTGAACAGGGTTAGCAATGGCGATCTCGACGGCATCGTCGTCGCCCGGGCGGGTCTGGCCCGCATCGGACGACTGGCCGATGTCACCGAGACTCTGGAACCGGTGCAGATGTTGCCAGCGCCGGCACAGGGTGCCCTCGCGGTCGAGTGCCGCGCAGGCGACGCCGAGCTCGCCGCGCTGCTGTCGGAGTTGGACGACGCCGACACCCGCGCAGCGGTCACAGCTGAGCGAGCCCTGCTCGCCGCACTGGAGGCGGGTTGTTCCGCGCCGGTGGGCGCGATCGCCGAGGTGGTCGAGTCCATCGACGAGGACGGCCATGTCTTCGAAGAAGTGTCGCTACGCGGCTGTGTGGCGACGCTGGACGGATCCGACGTGATCCGTGCGTCCGGGGTCGGGAGAACCGATCGGGCACGAGAGCTGGGGCTCTCGGTGGCCGACGAACTGTTCGAACTCGGGGCGCGCGAGCTCATGGCGGAAACGCATGAAGAGCATAGAGGTGAGTGATAGATGACAGCCCAAGGGAGCGGGCGCGGGCGCAAGCCCAGGCCGGGCCGCATCACGTTCGTCGGTTCAGGCCCCGGTGACCCCGGCCTGCTGACGACGCGGGCCCGCACCGTGCTAGCCAATGCCGCCCTGGTGTTCACCGACCCCGACGTGCCCGAAGCGGTGCTCGTCCTGGCGGGCTCCGAACTGCCGCCGCCGTCGGGACCTGAGAAACCCGCCTTGGCCCCCACGGCAGTAGGGGAGGTCGCCAAGCCGGCCGACGACGACCAGGACGGCGCGCAGGCCGATACCGCGACCGCCATCCTCCCGGGCGGCCCCGATGTCCGTCCCGCACTGGGTGATCCGGCCGAGGTCGCCAAGACGCTCGCGGCGGAGGCCCGTACCGGCGTCGACGTCGTGCGTCTGGTCGCAGGCGATCCCCTGTCGGTGGACGCGGTGATCACCGAGGTGACGGCGCTCGCCAAAACACACCTGGATTTCGAGATCGTGCCGGGCCTGCCCGACACCACGGCGGTGCCCACGTATGCGGGCCTTCCGCTGGGCTCAGCGCACACCGTCGCCGACGTCCGGGGTGACGTGGATTGGGAGTCGCTGGCCGCCGCGCCCGGCCCGCTGATCCTGCACGCCACCGCGTCTCATCTGCCCGAGTCCGCGCGCACGTTGATCGACCACGGGCTGGCCGACACCACGCCCATCGTGGTGACCGCGAACGGCACGACGTGCCAACAGCGTTCGGTGCAGACCACGCTCGCCGGCCTGCTCGACAAGGCCACGCTGGCCGGCGCCGAACCGGCCGGTCCCTTCTCCGGCCCGCTGGTCGTCACGATCGGCAAGACCGTTGCCAACCGCGCCAAGCTGAACTGGTGGGAAAGCCGCGCACTGTACGGCTGGACCGTGTTGGTGCCGCGAACCAAGGACCAGGCCGGCGAGATGAGCGAGAAGCTGGTGTCCCACGGCGCATTGCCGATCGAGGTGCCGACGATCGCCGTCGAACCGCCACGCAGCCCCGCGCAGATGGAGCGCGCGGTCAAGGGTCTCGTGGACGGCCGCTTCCAGTGGGTGGTGTTCACCTCCACGAATGCCGTTCGTGCAGTGTGGGAGAAGTTCAACGAGTTCGGCCTCGACGCCCGCGCGTTCTCCGGTGTGAAGATCGCCTGCGTCGGTCAGGCGACCGCCGACCGGGTGCGGGCCTTCGGTATCAACCCCGAGCTGGTGCCGGTGGGCGAGCAGTCCTCGCTCGGTCTGCTCGACGAGTTCCCGCCGTACGACGACGTTTTCGATCCGGTCAACCGCGTGCTGCTGCCCCGTGCCGACATCGCCACCGAGACCCTGGCCGAGGGCCTGCGTGAACGCGGCTGGGAGATCGAGGACGTCACCGCGTACCGCACAGTGCGCGCGGCACCGCCGCCGGCGCAGACGCGAGAGATGATCAAGACGGGCGGATTCGACGCCGTGTGCTTCACCTCGAGTTCGACGGTGCGCAACCTCGTCGGTATCGCGGGTAAGCCGCACGCGCGCACGATCGTGGCGTGCATCGGCCCCAAGACCGCGGAAACCGCAGCAGAATTCGGGCTGCGCGTCGACGTACAGCCCGAGGTCGCCGCAGTGGGACCGCTTGTCGAGGCGCTCGCAGAGCACGCGGCGCGATTGCGTGCCGAAGGCGCACTGCCACCGCCTCGTAAGAAGAGCCGGCGCCGCTAGGAGCCACGATGGCTTACCCGCGTCACCGGCCTCGTCGACTTCGGTCGACACCCGCATTGCGTCGGTTGGTGGCGCAAACCT
This sequence comes from Mycolicibacterium rhodesiae NBB3, assembly GCF_000230895.2. Next base: position 1,124,215 of record NC_016604.1, on the reverse strand, counting down.
CGCTGGAGCCAAGGCATCTGGTGCTGCCGATGTTCGTCGCCGACGGCATCGACGAGCCGCGCCAGATCGATTCCATGCCCGGCGTCGTGCAGCACACCCGCGAGTCGTTGCGCCGGGCGGCCGCCGACGCCGTGACCGCAGGCGTGGGCGGCCTGATGCTGTTCGGTGTGCCGCGCGACGAGGACAAGGACGCCAGCGGTTCGGTCGGTGTGTCCGAGGACGGCATCCTCAACGTGGCGCTGCGCGACCTGGCCAAGGACCTCGGCGACGACACGGTGCTGATGGCCGATACGTGTCTCGACGAGTTCACCGACCACGGCCATTGCGGCGTGCTCGACGCCGCGGGCAGGGTGGACAACGACGCCACCAATGCTCGCTACGTTGAACTCGCTGTCGCACAGGCTGATTCGGGTGCACACGTGGTCGGGCCGAGCGGCATGATGGACGGTCAGGTGGCGGCGATCCGCGACGGCCTCGATGCGGCAGGCCACACCGACACCGTGATCCTGGCCTATGCCGCAAAGTTCGCATCCGGCTTCTACGGCCCGTTCCGCGAGGCGGTCGCATCCAGTCTGCGCGGCGATCGTCGTACCTATCAACAGGATCCGGGCAACGCGCGTGAGGCGCTGCACGAGGTGGTACTAGACATCGACGAGGGTGCTGACATCGTGATGGTCAAACCCGCGATGGCTTATCTCGACGTGGTGGCCGCGGCCGCCGCCATCTCGCCGGTGCCCGTCGCCGCCTACCAGGTCTCCGGTGAATACTCGATGATCTGCGCCGCGGCCGCCAACGGCTGGATCGACCAACAGACGGTGGCGCTCGAAACGCTGACCGCAATCCGGCGGGCGGGTGCCGACATCGTGCTGACGTACTGGGCGGCCGACGTCGCCGGCTGGCTGGCGTGACCCCACCGGTCGAGCCGCCAGGCAGGCCGGTGGATGTCGACACCGGATTCTGGCTGTGGGTGGCCTCGTTACCGTTGCTGACCACCGGCCAGATCGTGGACGTCATCGCTACCGCGAACAAGGACATGCCGACCGCGGTGCTCGCGATATCGGTGGTCTTCGTGGTGATCCTGGCGGCGGTCGTGCTGACCTTCCAGGTCCTCATGCGTCACGGATACCGCTGGGCCCGCACGGTGCTGACCGGCGGTGGTGTGGCCACGGTCGTGTACGTCGCGACGAATCTGTTCACGGTCGACCGGGCCATCCCGGGGGCGGTGACCTACGCGGTCTGCGGCATCTTCGGATCGGTGCTGATCGCCGGCGGGGTGTTCCTGCTGCACCGCAAGGACGCCCACGCGTTCTTCACACGGTGAAGCGCTACGCTGACCCGACCATGACAGCTGCACAGCCACGACCGCGCGTCGTCAGCGCTGGATTCTGGTGTTGGGCGGTCGCATCGGTGCTGCTGGTGGCGTTCGGCCTGCTGCTCGCGTTCTCCCCTGACAGCCTGCCGACCCTGTTTCGCGGCATGGGCGTGCTCTTCGCCGCGTCGGGTCTCGGCCTGGGCTTTCTTGCTGGGCGGGCCCGCATCGGCGACGCGAGGTTTCGCCGCGCGGCCATCGCGCTCGCCTTGGCGATCGTGATCGTCCTTGCGCTTTTCGCGCTCTACAGCCGGGGGCCGATATGGCTGCTCATGATGATTCTGACCATGGTCGGCGCCGTCCTGATGATGCGACCCTCGGCGCAGGAGTGGTTCGACCAATCGGAAACCCAAGAGGAATCGCAGTGACGGAGCCCAGCACGCCGCCCCAGGTGTTGTTCTACGAGCAGGGAGCCAGCTGGTGGTGGCTGCTGGCGGGTCCTGCCGCAGGCGCCGCCATGGCGTTGATTCAGCTATCGGCCGGATACGGCATCCAGTGGCTGGTCCCGGGCATCTTCTTCGTTCTCGTCACCGGGTTCCTCTGGATCCAGGTCAAGGCGGCCCGGATCCATACCTCGGTGGAACTGACGCCGGATCATCTGCGGCAGGGCGAAGAACGCATCAGCATCGACGACATCGTGCGGATCTATCCCGAACCCACCGGCCCCGACGTGGCGAAGTGGCAGTCGTCGCGCGCACTCGGTGAACTCACCGGCGTACCGCGCGGGCGTAAGGGCATCGGTCTGAAGCTGACCAACGACCGCGGCGCCCAGGCGTGGGCGCGTAAGCATCAACGGCTGCGCACCGAACTGACGCGCCTCGTCGAGGAACGCATCCCGCCGGAGCCGTCGGCGTGAAAGGCGCAATCGTCGAACTGGTGCTGGCGCTCGCCGCGGCGGCCGGTTCCGTGGTGAGCTGGCTGGCGTCGATCTCCATGGTGGACGTGCCCCCGATCCTGGAGGGCGAGCCGATGACCACGTCGGCGGTGTACAGTCCGCCGCTGCTGACGCTGGCGCTGCTGCTGGCGACCGTGGCCGGCGTGCTGGCGGTGCTGGGTGTGACGCGGTTGCGGCGAGCTAAACGCGGTCGAGTCGATAGTGCAGTTGCAGCGCCTGCCAACGACCCGGTCTGAGTTCAGGCCAGCTTGTCCAGTTCGTCGAGTGCGTCGCCGGTGTACACCGCGAGGCGTTGCAGATGTGGCAGCGCATCGCGGCAGCCGACGAACCCGAAGTTCAACGTGTCGGCGTAACTCTCCAGAGTGATGTTGAGTGCCATCCCGTGCATCGGAATCGACACCGGATAGGTCGCTTCCAGGCGGCTTCCGTTGAGATACAACGTCTCCCGGGGACCAGGGACGTTGCTCACACACAGGTTGAACGTGAACGGCAACGGTCCTCTGACGCCGGTCATCGCGCTGGCGAGCTGGAAAGCCGTCGGCGCCATCAAACCTGCGGTGTAGGCAAGCACCTCCGTCTGGGACATGTTCTGCAACTGCCCCTTTGCCGCCTTCGTCGATGCGGTGATCGTATGCAGCCGATCGACCGGGTCTTCGATGTCGGTGCCCATCGTGGTCAATATCGTGCCGACCGCGTTACCACCACCGACGTCATCCTTCGGTCGGATGTTCACGGGTAGGAATGCGACCAAGGGTTTTTCGGGCAGTTCCCCGAGTTGATCGAGAAACGCGCGCAGTCCCCCCCCGATGATCGTGAGCGCGACGTCGTTGACGGTGGCGTCGTGCTTGCTGCCGATGCTCTTGAGGCGCTCGAACGGGTAAACCTGCGTGGCGAACCTGCGATTGCGACTGATGTGCTTGTTCAGGATCGAATGCGGGGCCTGGAAGGAGTTGGTTATCTGTCCGTATTCGTCGTCGCTGCGGATTTGAGTGTTGTACAACGCCTTTCCGACGTTGAGCACCGACTGTGCTCCGCCTACGGCGCCGCCGAGCAAGCCGCCGACCAGACTCATTACGGGATTGCGGGGCGGCGCTGGTGTCTTCGAGCGTTTCTTCGACGGCGGGCCGACATTGAAGAACAGCGGCTGATCCCGCAGCGTCGGGTCGGTCGACATGCTTCGCTCGAGGATTTTGTTCCCGGTGTAGCCGTCCACCAGCGAGTGGTGGATCTTCATGTAGATCGCAAATCGTCCGCCTTCGAGCCCTTCGATGAAGTGCAGTTCCCACGGCGGCCGGGTGAAGTCGATGTTCTGGCTGTGCAGCCGGGAGACCAGGATGCCCAGTTCGCGCTCGTCGCCGGGACTCGCGAGCGCCGACCGGCGGACGTGGTAGTCGATGTCGAACTTCTCGTCTTTGACCCACGACTGGTCCGGCCGAAACAACATGCGGGGATGGGACAGCTTGAGATTCCAGGGCTCGACGACTTCGAGGTGTCGGGTTTCCTCGAACATCTGGCGCAGGTAGTTGGCTGGCGCGTCGTCCGGCGGGGTGAAAGGCATCAGCGCGGCGACATGCATCATCGAGCTGGGAGTCTCGCCGTAGAGGAAGAGCATGTCCTGCGGACTCAGACGCTTCGCCACCGGGCGCTCCTTGACTGTTGGAAGCAGAGGCTTCCGACGATATGCCCAACTGCGATGGGCGTCACACCGGTAGCTATTGGTACAAAGTTCGAAATTTGTAACACTGTTGCACATGACGGATCTGGCGGAGGACGCCGAACAGACCCTCGATGCCCTGCCGTTAGGCCCGGAATCCCTGGTCTGGCGGTATTTCGGCGACAACCGCATGTACCTGATCGGCCCGCGTCCCGCGGTGCTGCAGAACATGCTCGCCGAACTGGGCCAGGGCGTGCTCGACCATTCGGTCTTCTTCGCCGACACCGCCGCGCGGGTCAAGCGGTCGCTGCCCCCGATCTTCATGACGGTCTACGGCGCCGACGACGACAACGAGGGCATCCGGGTCCGCGACTTCCACACCGACATCAAGGGCGAGATGCCCGACGGCTCCCGCTACCACGCGCTGGATCCGGATACCTACTTCTGGGCACACGCAACGTTCGTCGAACAGGTGCTCTACTTCGCCGACACGTTCGTCAAGCGGTTGACCCGCGCCGAGAAGGAACAGATCTATCTGGAGTCCAAGACCTGGTACCGCCGCTACGGCGTGAGCGACCGGCCCATGCCCGCCGACTATGACGGATTCGAGCGGTACTGGAACCGGATGATCGACGAGATCGTCGTCGCTCATCCGACCGCCGCGTACGGCGTCGGCTATGTCACCAAGGGTTTTCCGCGCCCCAAGGGGGTCGCACCCGCGCTGTGGCGAGTGGTGGCGCCCGTGTTCAATCCGATCGCCGCGTTCCTGACCACCGGCGGCATGCCGCCACGGACCAGGGAACTGCTCGGGCTGCCGTGGAGTGAGGGCCAAGAGCGCCGCTACCAGCGCTTCGCGGCTCTGTGGCGGTCAAAGCCGGTGAACTGGCTGTGGGATCATCTGCCAATGCGATTGCGCTACAACACCTTCGCCCAGACCGGTTATGCCAGGGGCTGACCCCGCCACGGGGCCTGTTCCGTCGCCCGCGACGGGGCCTGATTCGTCGCCCACGACGGGGCCTGATTCGTCGCCCACGACGGAGGCGATCCTCGACGCCGCTGTCGTCGAGTTCGAACAACACGGGTTCCGCCGGGTTGCGCTCGACGACGTCGCGCGCCGCGCGAAGATCAGCCGGACGACCATCTACCGGAGGTTCGGCAACAAGGACGAGCTGATCGCCGCCGTCATCGAACGCGAAAACGTGACGTTGTTCGCCGATATCGCCAACGAGCTGAAACATGCTGGCCCACAGTCGAACTATTATGTCGAAGCGTTCACCCTGGCGATACTGAAGTTCCGCAGACACCGCGTGTTGGACCGGATGATCCGGGACGAACCCGCGCTCGTCCTCGAGTTGGCCGGACGCCATCACGGCGCGGCGATCCTCCGGATGGCCGAGGCCCTGCGGGTCATCTTTCCGCCCGGCTTCGCCGACCGGATCGGCGAACAGGCGGTCAATGAATTCGCCGACACGATCCTTCGGTATGCCGCGATGGTGCTGCTGCTGCCCAGCGCGCAGCCGCTGGACAGCCCCGAAGACATCCGTGCCTTCGCCACCCAGCACTTCCTGCCCAGCCTGCCCACGGCCCTGCGGGCCGCCTTAACCGCTGGTTAGCCGTCCTCTGTTTGGTAGATCACACCATCGGGCAAATAAGAGGGCATGAGTACCGAAGAGAAGCAGGGCACTGACGAGCTGGAGAGTACCGAGCAGCAGCGCGAGGCCGAACCGGAGACCGACGAGCATCACAATGTCGTGAACGCACCCGATAAACCGGAGCCGACCGAAAAACCAGAGGTCACCGACGAGCATCGGAAAAAGGCCGAGGAAATGGCCAAGGCCAACAACGAAGACCGACCGACCATCGCGATGCCGGGCACCGATGGGGCGGTTTCGGGTACTGCGATCAACGATTGGATCGATGACGACGGCAATCCCAAGTTCAGCGAAGAAAGCGGCAAGCAGGAAAAGACCGACCAGGAAGAGGCATAGCGCCGCGTAAAGTTTTGGCGTGACCTCTCTGGGGCAGATCGCGCCTGCTTTCATCGAGATGGCCCATTCGATCGTGTGGGCCGCCGCCGCCACCGTCGATGCGAACGGCCGCCCACGCAGTCGCGTGCTGCACCCGATATGGGAGTGGGACGGCACTGATCTCTTCGGTTGGATCGCGACGGTGCCGAGTCCGGTCAAGAAGGCCCACCTCGCCGTTCATCCACAGATGTCGCTGAATTATTGGGCCCCTAGCCATGACACGTGCAGCGCGGAGTGCCTCGTCGAGTGGTACCTCGACGACGAGACCCGTGCCGCCGTCTGGGACAAGTTCGCCAACGCCCCGGCGCCGGTGGGTTATGACCCGCGGATCATTCCCCAGTGGGCCGACGGTCCGGCGTCCAGCGACTTCGCCGCATTGCGCCTCGCTCCGTACCGTCTGCGGGTCATGTCCGGGACGGTCATGACGAAAGGTGAAGGCGCACCGCTTACGTGGAGCGACCTCGCCGAGTGATGATCGAGGACATGACGACCGCCTTCGACGTCGGCGCATTGCCGTTGGTGCCGAAGAACCCGCTGCCGATCTCGCAACTGCTCAAGTTGGTGCGCAGGCTCGACACTGGACAGGAAGTCATCCGGGACGCCGGCGGACCCATCACCCGCATCCAGTTCGGGCCCAAGCAGTTGATGCCGCCGATCGTGGCGGTGATGTCGCCTGACGCGATACGGGATGTGCTCGGCCGCAGCGACGCGTCCTCTGACCGGTGCGTCATCCATGACGAAGTGCGCAACATGGCGGGCGACAGTCTGTTCGTTCTGCCCAACGAGCAATGGCGGCCCCGCAAGAGGGCTCTGCAGCCGGTGTTCACCAAGCACAACGTCAAGAAATTTGGCGGCCACATGTCAAGGGCGGCACAGCATTTCGTAGATCGGTGGCCGAAGGGCGGTGAGGTCGACCTCGATGCGGAGTGCCGCAAGATCGCCATGCAGTCGCTGGGGCGTTCAGTGCTCGGTGTCGATCTCAACGAACGCGCGGACACCATCGCCAACTGCATGCACGTGGCATCGTCCTACACCGCCGACCGTGCCCTGCGCCCGGTTCGCGCACCGCGATGGATGCCGACGCCGGCGCGCCACCGTGCTCGCAACGCGGTCGCCGCGATGCGGGGGATCACCGACGAGATGGTGCGAGCCAGCCGGTCGGATCCGATGCGGGATGCGCCGCTGGTGCAGGCGCTGCTGGACGCCACCGACCCCCAAACCGGGCGGCCGATCTCCGACCACGACATCTCCAACGACCTGCTGATCTTCATGCTCGCCGGTCACGACACCACAGCGACGGCGCTGACGTACTCGCTGTGGATCCTGGGCCACCATCCCGACATCCAGGAACGCGTGGCTGCTGAGGCCGCTGCCATCGGCGACCGGGAGCTGACGCCCGACGACGTGCCCCGACTGGGGTACACGGTGCAGGTGCTGCACGAGTCGCTGCGCCTGTGCCCGCCCGCGGCGGGTGTCGCGCGGCTGGCGACACGCGATATCGCGGTGAACGGCTATCGCGTCGAGGCGGGCAGTCTCGTGGCCGTGGGACTCTACGCGCTGCATCATGACCCGGCCCTGTGGCCCAATCCGAAGGAGTTCGACCCCGACCGGTTCAGCCCGGAGAACGTCAAGACCCGCGACCGCTGGCAGTTTCTCCCATTCCTCGGCGGCGGACGGCCCTGCATCGGTGAACATTTCGCGCGGTTGGAGACCACCCTGGCGCTGGCCACCATCGTGCGGGCCATGCGGCTCCACTCGATAGACCGAGGCTTCGCCTGCGAGGTGCCGTTCACCACAGTCGCGAAGGGGCCCATCCGCGCGCGCGTCGACGTGCGGAGCTAAACGCGAGTGAGCAGCACCGCCTGCTCGAAAGGTAGCCGCGCGAAGAGCGGCTGCCACCGGCTCGTCACATACCGCGCTGCCTGTGCCCTCGGCATGACCGTCGGATCGCGCACCTCGAATGTCTTGCCGTAGCGCTTCATTCGACCGCCGCCCGCTGCAGTGAGGTTCTTCAGCCAATCACGGTTCGGACCATAGGTCAGCAGGATCGCCACCCCGGTTCCGGTGGGGAAGACCATCAGTGGGGTCCGATACGACCTGCCCGACTTCCGGCCGACGTGGCTGAGAATGCCGTACGTCGGCGCCCAGCCGGCCCACAACAACTGGATCGGATTGGTGACGCGCCGATTGAACCGCGCCAGCCACTGCGGCATCTGCATCCCATCAGTCAAGCAGTCGCAGGGTTCTTCAACCAGGGCGTTAGTTGGGATCGGTAGCGGACCCAGCTTTATCCAATTGCTCTACGGCCCGCCATCAGGAGCGCAGGACCACAGCATTCACGGAGACCGAGATGGAGAACGCGAAATACATCGGGAGAGTAGGGGCGCTCGCGGTGGCGCTGGGCATCGGGACTGCGGTCATCGCATTGCCCTGGGTCGCAGTCGCTGATCCTTCGTCGGAGTCGTCGGCTGATTCGTCAGCTGATTCGTCCACGTCGGGTTCCGACTCTCCTGGATCGGAGTCGCCGTCCGCGCAGGACGGGTCGTCTGACAAGGGCTCGTCGTCTGACAAGGATTCGTCGGCTGCGAAGTCCACATCCACGGATGACTCGACACCGGCCACGTCGGTCAGTGCGTCCGGCGGCGCGAACACGACCGTGAAGACGTCCGAAGAAGCCGAGTCGAGCGAAGGCTCCAACGAGAAGTCAGAGACGTCCGATGAGGGCATCGACGAGTCCTCGGACACCAAGGGGTCTGCCGACAAGCCTGTGAACGAGGACGCCGAGGAGGACGAGAACATCGTCGAGGTTGCCGAGTTCCCCGACGAGCCGAAGCCGAATGGCGGGGATTCGGATCACGATGGCCGTACGGCGGCGCAGCCGATCCCCGCGCCTCCCGCGGAGCGCGCAACCGCAGAGCCGCTCGTCCTGGCCGAGGATGCTGATTCGGTCGAGGACGCGCCCGCGGATACCGGCGCACGCGCGGAGAACGCGACAGTCGCGACCATCTCGGTGTTCACCGAGGACATCCTCAAGACGGATGCGGTCGCTCCCGCCACGGCCCGGATGACCGTTGCCGAGCCCGCAGAGGCGGTCGCCGAGGGCAGTCCCGTCAGCGTGGTGCCAGATTTGGTGACCGGACTGCTGACGTGGGTCGGGTGGGATCCGTCGATGGGCGACGCACCGGCGCTGCCCCCGATGGAGGCGCCCGCGTTGCTAGGACTGTTCGAGTTGGCGCGCCGCCAGGATCAACGCGACCTGCTCAACAGAGCTCCAACGACCGCGTACAACCCGAGAGAGAATGTCGAGTTGGACAACGGGGTCATAATCGGCGATCTTCACGCAGGAGATCCCGACGGCGATCCGCTGACATTCACCGTGACGCAACAACCCAGGTACGGCAGCCTCGTCGTGCACCGGGATGGCACGTTCACCTATACGCCCGACGCCAAATACCCCGACGCCGAACTCGACTCGTTCATCGTCGACATCGACGACGGGCTTGCGTACCGCAGAGCGGGGCCCGCTGTGTCCCTCGGGGTCTCGCTGCATCGCGGCCCCGTGGTGGCCTTGCCAGACGACGATGTCGTCGATTCGCACCCAGATGTCGTGGTGACTCCCCATGTCGTTGACACCATCGCCGTCGGTGACGCGCCGGCGGGAGTGGCCGTCAGCCCTGACAGCGCGACGGTCTACGTGACGAATTCGGGGAACGACACCGTCTCGGTGATCGACGCAGCCACCAACACCGTCACCGCGACGATCGACGTCGGCGACACCCCTTTCGGCCTGGCGGTCAGCCCCGACGGAGCCGCGGTCTATGTCTCCAACTCGGCCGACGGCACGGTATCGGTGATCGACACAGCGTCCAACACAGTCACCGCGACGGTCGCTGTAGGAACCAACGCGGGCCAGTTGGTTGTCAGCTCCGACGGCGCACGCGTGTATGTCGCCAATACCGCAGAGGACACGGTCTACGTGATCGACACGGAGAGCAACGCCGTACTCTCCACTTTCGCCACCGGCGACGCTCCCGGCGGCATGGCGCTCAGCGCCGACGGCGCGACTCTCTATGTCGCGAACAATCTGGCCGGCACTGTTTCGGTGATCGACACGGTCACGGGCGGCCTCATCGACACCGTCGACGTCGGCGATTTCCCGACCATGCTTCTTCTCAGTCCAGATGGCAGCCTGCTGTACGTCGCCGATGACGCCGGCTTCGTGGACACGGTGTCGGTGATCGACACCGCCACCAACACCTACGTCGACGTCATCGAGGGCGCACCCGATCCGCTCGGCCTGGCGATCTCCCCCAACGGGACTTATCTGTATGTCGCCAATTTCGGCAACTACGCATACAACACCTTGACGGTGTTCAACACGTCGACCGAAGCCATCGTGGCCACCATCACCGTCGGCAACGGCCCTACCTTCGTCACGATCAGCCCCGATGGCGACTACCTCTACGTCCTCAATACCGGCGACGACACGGTGTCGGTGATCGCGCTGTGACGACTCGAGGGCTACACGACGTGACGTTCCCCGAGGCATCCCGTGGCCAGGGTGCCTACCACCGAGACGAGGTCGACGCGTTTCTCCAACGGGTCGAGGCGACGATGCGCGATGCGACGGCGCCCGGCGCTCTAACCCGGGCCGACATCGACGACGTGGCGTTCTCCCAGCCGCCGCTTGGCGCATCTGGTTACCGCGAGGGTGACGTCGATCTGTTCCTGGAACGGGTCAAGCTCGAACTGACCCGTCGATTGCAGGGCCAGAACCTTCGGGAGCCGGCCCGCTATCTGCTCTATCCCTACGGTGGCCGGAACCCGCAGACACCCGTCCGTGCGATCGACGTGAACGGGGATGCGATCCGGGTGATCGACCTCAAGACCAATGACCTCGTCGGCTCGGCTTCGTTCCGCGAGCTGACGGCCACACCAGCACAGCACGGGGGCATTCCCGTGTTGGTCGTGGACGGCCCCGGGTGGGAAACCATGCTGATCGCACCGCATCCGCCACCTGGCGTGTGGCGCGCAAGGCCCACGTCGAGGAAGCCCGGTTTCCTCCTCATCGAGCAGGAGTGGCTCACGCTTGTCGAGAAGTTCGGTCTGGCCGCGGAACTGGCAGAGGAAGAAGTTGCGCAGAACATCGGCGAACACCTGTCCCGCTTCTTCACCGAGCACAACTCGCGCCGCTGGACTTGGCGGACGTTCTTGATGTTCGGACTCCTCGTCGGCGTGCCCTCGGTCGCCTTTTGGGGCCATTCGGACTGGAACCCCATCGGCCTGCTGGCCGCCGTGGTCAGCTTGGTACTGGCCATCCTTTTCTGGCGGTTCAAGTGGGAATTCTGAGGCGCTCGGGCTGAGGGCTCCTACACCCTGTAGTTGACGCATCGGACCCGGCTGGGACACTGGTGGCCATGCGAAGCACCTCATCGACGACGTCGGCGTCTGCCGCGCTGTTCGCCGATGCGTGCGCCGTCATCCCCGGTGGGGTGAACTCGCCCGTCCGGGCGTTCAGCTCGGTCGGTGGCACCCCGCGGTTCATCACATCCGCCAGCGGCTACTGGCTCACCGACGCCGATGACAACAAGTACGTCGACCTGGTGTGTTCGTGGGGGCCGATGATCCTCGGACACGCCCACCCCGCCGTCGTCGAAGCCGTCCAACGCGTGGCGGCCGAGGGGCTGTCCTTCGGTGCCCCCACCCCCTCGGAGACCGAACTCGCCACAGAGATCATCGGCCGCGTCGCCCCCGTCGACCGGATCCGCCTGGTGAACTCCGGCACCGAAGCCACCATGAGCGCGATCCGACTGGCCCGCGGATATACGGGCCGGGCCAAGATCGTCAAGTTCTCCGGCTGCTACCACGGCCACAGTGACGCCCTTCTCGCCGACGCCGGTTCGGGTGTCGCGACCCTGGGTCTGCCGTCGTCGCCGGGGGTCACCGGGGCCGCAGCGGCCGACACGATCGTCCTGCCCTACAACAACATCGCGGCGATCGAAGACATCTTCGCGCAGTTCGGCGATGAGATCGCGGGTGTCATCACCGAGGCCAGCCCCGGCAACATGGGCACCGTCCCGCCGTTGCCCGGTTACAACGCCGCGTTGCGACGCGTCACGTCCTCGCACGGCGCGTTGCTCATCTCCGACGAGGTGATGACCGGGTTTCGGGTCAGCCGATCAGGTTGGTACGGAATCGATCCCGTTGATGCCGACCTGTTCACCTTCGGCAAGGTGATGAGCGGTGGCCTGCCGGCCGCGGCCTTCGGTGGCCGCGTCGAGGTGATGGAGCGCCTGGCCCCGCTGGGGCCGGTCTACCAAGCAGGCACGCTGTCGGGCAATCCGGTCGCGATGGCGGCCGGCCTGGCCACGCTGCGCGCGGCCGATGACGCCGTCTACGCAGCACTGGACGCCAACGCAGACCGCCTCGACGGGCTGCTGTCCGGGGCGCTGACGGAAGCCGGTGTGGCCCACCGGGTTCAGCGGGCAGGCAACATGCTCAGCGTGTTCTTCACCGACGAGCCGGTCATCGACTTCGCAGCCGCGCGAGCGTCCGAGACGTGGCGATTCCCCGCCTTCTTCCACGGGCTGCTGGAGGCGGGAATCTATCCGCCGCCAAGCGCTTTCGAAGCGTGGTTCGTGTCGTCGGTTCTGGACGACGACGCCTTCGATCGCATTGCCGCCGCTCTGCCGAGCGCCGCGCGTGCCGCAGCGGAAGCGACGCCACCCGCATGACCGAGAAGGCTCCCGAGACCGGCGAGGCCGTGAAGACCGTCGTGCACGTGATGCGTCACGGCGAGGTGCACAATCCGGAGAAGATCCTCTACGGCAGGCTGCCCGACTACCACCTCTCCGACCGCGGGCGGGCGCAGGCGCAGGCGGTCGCCGACTGGTTGGCCGAACGCGACATCATCTACGTCGTCGCATCACCGCTGGAGCGTGCGCAGGAGACCGCGGCGCCTATCGCGGCGCGGCACGACCTTGCGATCGACACCGATGACGACTTGATCGAGTCGACGAATATCTTTCAGGGCCAACGGGTATCGCCGGGCGACGGTGCGCTACGCAACCCGAAGAACTGGTGGCACCTGCGGAATCCGCGGCAGCCGTCGTGGGGCGAACCGTATCGGGATATCGCCGACCGGATGACAGCGGCACTGCAGCGGGCCCGGGCCAAAGCGGCCGGCCGTGAGGCGGTGTGCGTCAGCCACCAGCTGCCGGTCGAAACGCTGCGGCGTGCGATGACCAGGCGGAATCTGCATCATTTCCCGACCCGCCGGCTGTGCAACCTGGCGTCGCTGACGTCCTTCTATTTCCATGACGATCGCTTCGTCGGCTGGGGTTACGCGGAGCTGGCCGGGCAGTGAAGTCGCTGGTGGCCGTGCTGGCGTGCGTGATGTGTGTCGCGCTCGCCGGCTGCTCCACCGGCAGCGACGCCGTCGCGCAGGGTGGGACCTTCGAGTTCGTCGCTCCTGGCGGCAAGACCGACATCTTCTACGATCCGCCCGACAAGCGCGGTCGGCCCGGGCCGCTGTCGGGACCTGATCTGATGGATCCGGCCACGACGATCTCGCTCGACGACTTCGCGGGCAAGGTCGTTGTGATCAACGTCTGGGGGCAGTGGTGCGGGCCCTGCCGTACCGAGATCACGCAGCTGCAGAAGGTGTACGAGGCCACGCGCGCGCAGGGTGTCGCGTTCCTCGGTATCGACGTGCGCGACAACAACCGCGATGCGGCGGTGGATTTCGTCGTCGACCGCAAGATCACCTTCCCGTCGATCTACGACCCGCCCATGCGCACCATGATCGCCTTCGGCGGCAGGTATCCGACCACGGTGATCCCGTCCACGGTGGTACTGGACCGCGAGCACCGCGTCGCCGCGGTCTTTCTGCGTGAGCTGCTCGCCGAGGACCTGCGGCCGGTGGTCGACCGCCTGGCCGACGAGCCTGCGCCGAACAAGGGCGGCACGTGAGCCTCGGCCAGGTCGACGAGCTGGTGGCCGGCGGTCCGGTCGTGCTGGCGTTCCTCGTCAGCGCGCTGGCCGGGCTCGTATCGTTCGCGTCCCCGTGCGTCGTGCCACTGGTGCCGGGTTATCTGTCCTACCTTGCCGCCGTCGTCGGTGTGGAGGATGAGCCGGGGGGCGTCGCGGTGCGGACAGCACGACTACGCGTCGCGGGGGCAGCGCTGCTGTTCGTCGCCGGATTCACCACGGTGTTCGTACTCGGCACGGTTGCGGTGCTGGGGATGACGACGACACTGATCACCAACCAGCTTCTGCTACAACGCATCGGCGGCGTGATCACCATCGTGATGGGACTGGTGTTCGTCGGGTTCATCCCGGTTCTGCAACGCGACGCCCGGTTTGCGCCACGCCAACTCTCCACGCTCGCGGGCGCCCCGCTGCTCGGTGCTGTGTTCGCCCTCGGCTGGACGCCGTGCCTCGGCCCGACGTTGACCGGAGTGATCGCCGTCGCCTCGGCGACCGACGGCGCCAACGTCGTGCGAGGGGTGGCACTGGTCATCGCCTACTGCCTCGGGCTGGGAATCCCTTTCGTGCTGTTGGCATTCGGGTCAGCGCGCGCCGTCCAGGGGTTGGCCTGGCTGCGCACTCACGCGCGTGCCATCCAGATCTTCGGCGGCGTGCTGCTCATCGTCGTCGGCACGGCGCTGGTCACCGGAGTGTGGAACGACTTCGTGTCCTGGGTGCGTGATGCGTTCGTCAGCGATGTGACGTTGCCGATATGAGCAAGTACTCCCCGATTGCGCTGGCGCGCAACACCTGGCGCACCCTGACCTCGATGGGCACCGCGCTGGTGCTGCTGTTCCTGCTCGCGCTCGCCGCCATCCCGGGAGCGCTGCTGCCCCAGCGCAGCCTCAACGAGGCCAAGGTCGCGCAGTACATGGCCGAGCATCCGACGCTCGGTCCGTGGCTGGAGCGGTTGCAGGCCTTCGACGTGTTCTCCAGCTTCTGGTTCACCGCCATCTATGCGCTGCTGTTCATCTCGCTCGTCGGCTGCCTGACCCCCCGGATGATCGAGCACGTCCGCAGCATGCGGGCGGTTCCCGTGGCCGCGCCGAGAAACTTCAGCCGGCTGCCCAAGCATCACAGCACCGAGGTGGCAGGGGAGCCGCAGGCCCTGGCCACAGCCATCACCGGCCGTCTGCGGGGCTGGCGCACGGCCGCCCGGGAGAGCGGAGGCACCACCGGAGCCGCCCCGGCGGCGGCATCCAGCGTCGAGATCTCCGCCGAGAAGGGATATCTGCGCGAGTTCGGCAACATCGTCTTCCACTTCTCGCTGCTCGGCCTCCTGGTCGCGGTGGCCGCCGGCAAGCTGTTCGGCTACGAGGGCAACGTCATCGTCGTCGCCGACGGCGGACCCGGCTTCTGCTCGGCGTCGCCGGCGGCATTCGACTCCTTCCGGGCCGGCAATACCGTCGACGGCACCTCCCTTCACCCGATTTGCCTGCGGGTCAACGACTTCCAGGCCGACTATCTGCCGTCAGGGCAGGCGACATCGTTCGCCGCCGACGTCGAATACCAGGCCGGCGCGGACCTGAGCTCGAACACCTGGAGGCCCTACCGGCTCGAGGTGAACCACCCGCTGCGGATCGGCGGTGACCGCATCTATCTGCAGGGTCACGGCTACGCCCCGACGTTCACCGTGACATTCCCCGACGGCCAGATCCGCACGCAGACGCTGCAGTGGCGGCCCGACGACCAGATCACCATGCTGTCCTCTGGTGCGATGCGCTTCGACCCGCCCGCGGGCACCTATCCGGACGCCGACAAGCGCCGTGAGAATCAGATCGCCATCCAGGGTCTGTTCGCGCCCACCGAGCAGCTCCACGGCACGCTGCTCTCGTCGAGCTTCCCCGCGCCCAACGACCCGGCCGTCGCGATCGACATCTACAAGGGCGACAGCGGGCTGGACACCGGCAGGCCGCAGTCGTTGTTCACCCTCGATCCGCGCCTCATCGAGCAGGGCCGGCTGACCAAGAAGGCCCGCGTCAACCTCGGCGTCGGCGAGTCGACCCGGCTGGACGACGGCACCACCGTGCGTTTCGACGGTGCGGTGCCGTTCATCAACGTGCAGGTGTCGCACGATCCCGCCCAGATCTGGGTGCTGGTGTTCGCGCTGACGATGATGGCCGGCCTGCTGGTGTCACTCGTCGTGCGCCGGCGCCGGATCTGGATTCGAATCGCGACTGCTGGCCCGGGTAGCGTGAGCGTTGAGTTGGGCGGGCTGGCCCGTACGGACAACTCCGGCTGGGGCGACGAGTTCGAGCGGTTGACCGAGCGCCTGTTGGCGGGATTCGGCGAAGCCCGACGGGAGGAACGTGAGATGAAGAGAACCAGCGCGGATCGCGCATGAACACCGACCACATAGACCTCGGATTGGCCCGGTACTCGGACTGGGCCTTCACCAGTTCGGTCGTGGTACTCGTCGGCGCCCTGCTCCTGCTCGCGGTGGAACTCGCCTACAACCGGAGCCGCAAGGTGGCCGAGCGTGAGGCGGTCGCCGCCGGGTTCGGCCCCCGCGGCGGCGGCGGGCCGGGCATCGTCGCCGAGACGCCGAGGCGAAGTGTCGATGAGCGGATCGGCGGAGCCGGGTTGGCGCTCACCTACCTCGGAATCGGTCTGCTCCTGCTCTGCATCGTGTTGCGCGGTCTGGCCACCGAACGGGTGCCATGGGGCAACATGTACGAGTTCATCAACCTGACGTGCTTCTCGGGTCTGGTGGCTGCCGCCGTCGTGCTGCGCCGTCCGCAGTTCCGCCCGCTGTGGGTCTTCGTGCTGGTTCCGATCCTGATCCTGCTGACGGTGTCGGGTCGATGGCTGTATACCAACGCGGCTCCCGTCATGCCCGCACTGCAGTCCTACTGGCTGCCGATCCACGTATCGGTGGTGAGTCTGGGCTCGGGCGTTTTCCTCGTCGCAGGTGTCGCCAGCATCTTGTTCCTGCTCAAGATGTCGCCGCTGGGTGACCCTGGTCGCGACGGCGCCGTCGCCCGCGTCATCAGCCGGCTCCCCGACGCGCAGACCTTGGACCGCATCGCCTACCGCACCACGATCTTCGCGTTTCCGGTGTTCGGCTTCGGTGTCATCTTCGGCGCGATCTGGGCCGAGGAGGCGTGGGGCCGCTACTGGGGCTGGGACCCGAAGGAGACGGTGTCGTTCATCGCGTGGGTGATCTACGCCGCATACCTGCATGCCCGTTCGACGGCCGGCTGGCGCGACCGTAAGGCAGCCTGGATCAACGTGGCCGGCTTCATCGCCATGGTTTTCAACCTGTTCTTCATCAACCTCGTGACCGTGGGACTGCACTCGTACGCCGGAGTCGGGTAGCGCTGCGTGGACGACGACGCCAGCACGCCCAAATACTCCTCCGGCTCAACGGGTTTCCGTGCGCAGAACCGGTTCAGCGACCCCGCGGCGGACATGCCGCCCGAATGGACGGCGCCGACGCCGCCGAACGGCCTGCCGCTCGAGCCGATACCTGCGGTTGACGAGTCCGACGCTGAAGATCGGCCGCCATACCTGGATCTGTCCACCGTCGCGCTGCTCGGCCACCCGAAGCGGGCCCCGTCGCAGGGCTGGCGCAAGT
Organism: Mycolicibacterium rhodesiae NBB3; assembly: GCF_000230895.2. The sequence continues at coordinate 1,106,665 of NC_016604.1, read as the reverse complement.
GGCTGTACCTGGCGTCGTTCAAACTTCTCAACGTCGGCGAGAGCCCGAAGGTCATCCGTCGGGAAGCGCTGATCGCCCAGGCGCAGCAGCCCCTGCGGGGCTGCCACCGCATCGCGGTGCTGTCGTTGAAGGGCGGGGTCGGAAAGACGACCGTCACCGCGACGCTTGGCGCGACGCTGGCGTCGGTGCGCGGCGACCGCGTCATCGCCGTCGACGCCAACCCCGACCGCGGCACCTTGAGCGAGAAGGTGCCGCTGGAGACCCCGGCGACCGTACGTCACCTCCTGCGCGACGCCGAGGGCATCGAGGCGTACAGCGACGTGCGCTCGTACACCTCGCAGGGGTCGAGCCGGCTTGAGGTGCTGGCGTCCGAAAGCGACCCCGCCGTGTCCGAGGCTTTCAGCTCCGACGACTACACACGCGTCCTCGAGGTGCTCGAGCGCTTCTACAGCCTGGTGCTCACGGACTGCGGCACCGGCTTGATGCACTCGGCGATGGGCGCCGTGCTGGCCAGGGCGGACGCGCTGATCGTCGTCAGCTCCGGGTCGGTCGACGGCGCCCGCAGCGCGTCGGCCACGTTGGACTGGCTGGACGCACACGGACACGAGGACATGGTGCGCAGTTCAATCGCGGTGATCAACGCGGTGCGGCCGCGATCCGGCAAGGTCGACATGACGAAGGTCGTGGACCATTTCAGCCGGCGCTGCCGTGCCGTGGTGGAGGTGCCGTTCGATCCGCATCTCGAAGAAGGCGCTGAGATCAGCCTCGAACGCCTGAAGCCGCAAACGCGCGAGGCTCTGCTCGAACTGGCGGCGTTGCTCGCCGCGGGCTTCGCGGGCGAACGCCGCGAGCCGGTCTGAGACAGGCGGTTATCGCGGCTTGTTCTCAGGGCCGAGCCGGCGCAGGAAATCGGGGTCGTCGTCCGGGCCGATGGTGCGGGTCCGGGGACGGGCAGCGTTCGCGCGCATCAGCCGGAAGCCCACGTAGATCAGACCGGCCAAGACGAGAATCGCGAACAGGTAAGCCACCACAAACCTCCTTGCCCCGAATATACGCGCCGTCGGTAGGCTCGGGACGTGTCAGATAGTCGGCCGCGAGCGCGGCTCGTCGGTGACCTGGTCCTCTACGTGCTGGCTCGGTTACTGCTCGTCGTCGTGCTGACGGCGGTGATCTACGGCGTCGGTCACCTGCTCGGAGTACGGGACTTCCCGATCGTGGTGGCACTCCTGTTCGCGATGGTGATCGCATTGCCACTGGGCATCTGGATGTTCGCCCCGCTGCGCCGTCGCGCAACGGCCAGCATCGCCGTGCTCGACGAACGCCGGCGCAAGGACCGCCAACAACTTCAGGCCAGACTCCGAGGCGAAGAGCCGCCAACACCATGACAAGAGAGGCTTTCGGCGCTGAATTCCTCGGCGCCGATGGATTTCTCAATTCACCCACCTACGGCCTTCCTCCGCAGTTCCTCGTCGACGCGGTGACCGAGTGCGTGGGTACCTGGCAGAACGGGACGATGGATGTCCCATCGTTCGACGAGCACGTAGCTGCCGGACGGGCCGGCTATGCCGCGCTGGTCGGTGTGCCGGTCGACTCGGTCGCGATGGCAGGCACCGTCTCGTCGGCGCTGGGGCTGGTGGCCGCGGCCATACCCGACGGTGCCCGGGTCGTCACCGTGGCCGGTGAATTCACCAGCGCGACATTCCCCTTTGCCGCGCAGTCGGGTCGCGGCGTCACCGTCACCGAGCTGCCCCCTGACGAATTGGTCATGGCTGCAGCAGATTTCGACGTGGTCGCGGTCAGTCTCGTGCAATCGGCGAACGGTGCTGTGTTGGACATCGACGCCTTGCGCGCCGGCGTGGCAGGTACCGCGACGCTGACGGTCATCGACATCACCCAGGCGCTCGGTTGGAAGCGTGTCGAGCTGGACTGGGTCGACGTGACGGTGGCGGCGGTCTACAAGTGGCTGCTGTCGCCTCGCGGTACGGCCTGGATGTCGCTGAGCGACAGGATGAGTCGTTCGATGACGCCTCATGCGGCGAACTGGTACGCAGGTGAATCACCGTGGCAGACGATCTACGGGCTGCCGCTCCGTCTTGCCGACAGCGCTCGGCGCTTCGACGTATCGCCGACGTGGTTCAGCGTCCTCGGTGCCGGGCTGGCGTTGCCCTTCCTGGCGTCGCTGGACCGCGACGCGGTGCAGGCACACTGCCTTGGGCTCGCCAACCGCCTGCGTGTCGAACTGGAGCTGGCGCCTCAGGACTCGGCGATCGTTTCGCTGCCGATCGACGGCGCGGCAGAGAATCTTGCGCGGGCAGGTATTCGCGCCTCGGTGCGCGCGGGCGCTATTCGCGTGGGCTTTCATCTGTACAACGACGAGAACGATCTCGACCGGCTGCTCGGCGCATTGCGCGCTTAGCCCTACGCGAGCTCCAGCAAATGCGCTTAGCCAAAACGCGAAGTGGGTAGTCTGACCGGCATGACGTCGGCAAGAGAGCGCATGATCGCGCCGAAAGATTTGTACAGGCGCTGGCTGGACGAGCTGTGGGCCGGTCAACCGATAGCACACGAGCTGGTATCCGAGGACTTCGTCGGGCATTGGCCGGACCGCGATGTGCACGGCCCGGATGAACTGACCGCGATGGTCGACAAGACCCGATCGATGCTCACCGACCTGCGGTTCGTCGTCGAGGTGCAGCCGTTCGTCGAGGGGGACATGCTGGCCGCGCGCTGGATCGGTACGGGCGCCGCGCCGGACGGTCCCAAGCGCTTCACCGGAAACGACATGTTCAAGGTCGCCGACGGCCGGTTCGTCGAGTACTGGACAGGAACCTCGGAAGGCTGACCGTCACGCCAGGAAGCGGTCTGCGTACGGCTTGAAGCGGGTGCGCATGTCCTCTTCGTCGAGGCCGAACATGTCGGCAGAGGTCGCGATGCGGCCGAGCCTGCCGCGCTGGTGTCCGGCGAGGTAGTTCTCGATCGCGGAACGCGCGTCATTCGCCAACGGCTCGCCAGCGAGCTCGTAAATGCTTTTGGCGACACCCATTTCGTCGGACATGAAGTCGTCGAAGCGGACGTCGATCGAGCGCTCCGGCGGCACGACGCCGCGATCTCGAACCAATGCGTTGAGCATCAGCTCGAGACGGTCGATCCACGTGGCGGCGATCTGCTGCACCGGAACGGGGTAGCAGTGCATGCGTGCGCTGTAGGTCAGCATCGCGAGCATCGAGAGCACGACCGGCACCGGGTCGCGGTGGGTGAAGACGACGATCACGCCCGGGAACACCGCGTTGAGCACCGGCAGCTGCTCGAGGTGCTGAGGCGACTTCAGTAGCCAGCGCCTACCACCGCGAAGAAACTGCAGAGCCTTGAGCTGGGTGGCCAAATACTCGTAGTGCGGCGTCTGATCGTGTGACAGGTAGTAGTCGCGCCACCGCGGCACGTGCCCGAGCGTCTCGAAGAGCATGGTCGAGAAGTCGTTGGCCAGCAGCTGAATCTCCTCGTGCACGTGATCGGTGGTCATCTCGTGCATCAACGCGAAGTTCGGCATCACGAGATTCATCACCTCGACCGCGACGTCCATCCGCGTCCGGCGCGGATCCGGCTCGACGCCGACCTCCGCTGGCAAAGGAAATGGCTCGTTGCTCTCCCAGTAGGGGATGGTGCGAAACGTCGGCGCGGCGGCGAGCAGGTTGTGCAGATGTGTGGTGCCGGTTCGGGGCAGCCCGGCGATCACCACCGGCGGCTCGAGTTCGATGTCGTGGATCTCAGGGTGTCGGGTGAGCAGGTCGGTGAGGAGGAGTCTGTTCTTCAGCAACTGCACGATCTGCGCGTGAAAGTTGACGATTCCGGCGGCATGAATTCCCGGAATATCCTGTACCGCAGCGAGATACACGTCGAGGCGTTCGCGGTAGTCGTCGGCGCCGAAATCGTCGAGGCCGGTCTCGGCGCAGGCCTTGGCATGCATTGCGTCCGCGTCGAGCGGGCAGTCTGCGGCCATGGCGGCCATCATCTGGCGTACGGGTTCGGCCTCTGGGGAGAAGCGCGGCTCGGCCAGATCATCGAGGTGAACTGTGCGTACGGAGTCGGCTGATGCTTCGGTCACGGCAACTTATGTTACTGTCAGTTTCATAATGATGGTTGAAATTGGCCGCCCTCGGGATCCCCGAATCGACGGCGCGGTTCTCGACGCCACCGTCGAGCTGTTGGGGGAGACCGATTACGCCTCGCTGTCGGTCGACGCGATCGCCCGCCGCGCCGGTACCAGCAAGCCGGCGATCTATCGCCGCTGGCCCAGCAAGGCGCACCTCGTACACGAGGCGGTGTTCCAGGTAGGGGAGGAGACCCAGCTTCCCGAGACCGGGAGCATGGTCGACGACGTCCGCGAGATGATGCGCAGGACCATCGCCTTCCTGACCACTCCGGCAGCGGCCGCGGCGATGCCGGGCCTGGTCGGGGAGATGGCGTCGGACCCCACACTGCACGCCGTGCTGCTCGAACGCTTCGGACACATCCTGGCCCACGGTATGGACGAATGGCTGGAAAAGGCGCGCAAGCGCGGCGAGGTCCGCGCCGACGTCACTGCCGCCGACGTCGTGGACGCGCTCGCAGGCATCGCCCTGCTCGCCCTCATCACCCACGCGGAGACGCTGGACGACGCGTGGCTCGACCGTATCGCCGACTTCATCGCGAGGGGGATAGCGGCATGACGGATCACGAATCCACCACGGCTTGGCGCGAACTCCTCGACACACTCGGCAGTCTGGACCGCACCTTCCTCGAAGGCGACCGCGCGGTGACCGACGACCGGCACATCGCCGACGGCTACCGCATGCTCGCCACCACGCTGGGGGTCGCGTTCGACACCTACCTGTTCGCCGATCCCAGCCGGCCGCGGTGGGTCGAGGTCAACTCGCCCGTCCGCCCCGACCGCCGCTGGGGAGGCGACAACACCGACGCCTACTACTTCATGTGCCCGGTCGATCCGAACCGTCGCTACCGGATCAGCGGCAACTCCGGCGACAGCGTCTATTTCTCGGTGACCGCGTACAACGAGCCGTCGCCGGGCGCGTGGTCCGACAGGATCGTGGCGATCGTGCGCGACGACGATCTAGACATTGACGCCGACGGCAACTTCTCCTTCGACTTCGGGCCGACGCCCGATGCGGCCGTGCTGATGACGCGCGACTACCAGGACGATCCGCAGACCGGGCGACCGGTCACGTGGCGGATCGAGGCGCTCGACGAGCCTGACCCGTTCCGGCATGGCGATGCCGAGACCGCGACGGCGCTGCGCTCCAGTGCCGCATGGCTGCGCACGATGTTCGCGATCCTGCCGCTTGCCGTGGGCGTGCGCAGCGAGGACGCGCACACGCTCGGTCACGAGATTTCCACGGCTGCCAACGAATTCGCCGATCCGTACCAGGTGCCGGATGCCAATTTCGGCTGGTCCGCCCGCGACGCGTGCTATGCCTACGGCAGTTTCGTGCTCGAGGCGGACGAGGCGCTCGTCGTCACCCACCGGCCGCCGCCGTGCCGATTCTGGAACCTGGTGGTGTGGAATCAGTTCATGGCGACGCCCGGTGTCGCCGATGCCCGCAGCTCGATCAACGGGCACACGGCCGTACCGAACGCGGACGGCACGGTGACTGTCGTCATCTCACGCGGTATGACCGAACATCCGAATTCGATTACCACGCTTGACTATGCGCGTGGCAATCTCGCGTTCCGCTGGTTTTTGACCGACGAAGTCCCGGCCCGTCCGGAGGTGTCGCTGGTGAAGGTCTCCGACGCCCCGAGCACCGTCACCTAGTTGCGATTTCGGTGCGTATACGTTCGCGCAGCGATCGTCAGCGCACCGAAATCGCCAGAGATGCGGCGACCGCGATCGACCAGACGAGCATTGTCAGTCCGGTGTCACGCAGGACCGGGATCAATTCCTTGCCGCCGAGGCCCTTTCGCACGGGGCCCGCGGCACGTAGAGCCAGCGGCAGCGCCACCAGACCGACCGCCGCCCACGGCGTCGCGAACGCCAGCACCAGCGTCAGTGCGAATGCCACCGCCAGAAGGCCCTGGTACAGCAGGCGGGTGCGAGCGTCGCCGAGGCGCACGGCCAGCGTGATCTTGCCCGATTCTTTGTCGGTCGGGATGTCTCGAAGGTTGTTGGCCACCAGCACCGCCGACGACATGGCGCCCATCGCGACAGCCATCGCAGCGCCGACCCAGTCGATCCGCAACGCCTGTGTGTACTGGGTGCCGAGCACGGCGACGAGGCCGAAGAACACGAACACCGCAACCTCGCCGAGTCCGAGGTATCCGTACGGCTTGGACCCACCGGTGTACAGCCATGCGCCGGCAATGCACAGCCCGCCGACGACGATCAACCACGGAGCGCTGAACCACGCCAGCGCGAGTCCCGACACCGCCGCGATGACCAGGCTGATGACGGCCGCCGTCAGCACCGACCGCGGGGTGGCCACCTTCGATCCCACCAGCCTCAGCGGCCCCGCCCGCACATCGTCGGTCCCGCGGATTCCGTCGGAGTAATCGTTGGCGTAGTTGACGCCGACGATCATCGCGACCGCGACGACCATCGCGAGGAGAGCCTTCCACCAGCACAGACCGTGCAACCAGGCGGCCGCGCCGGTGCCTGCGATGACCGGGGCGATCGCATTGGGCAGTGTCCTGGGTCGGGCACCTTCCACCCACTGCGCGAAACTGGCCACGCGCGCAAGTCTTGCACGGGCGTTGTCGCAGTCCGCGAGTCCGGCACCGCAGCCATGGCAGACTGATCCCATGGAGGAGCGACTCAGCAAGTCGGAGATCCGCAAGGACGCCGTGCAGGAGATCGTCGAGTCCGGCGCGTCGACCGTCGGCGACGTGGCCTCGATCATCACCACCGCGGTGAAGGATGTCGCGAACGCCATCGGCGGCTTCGCGACAGACGTCTTCGAGATCCGCGACGGGGCAAGGCGCGCGGCGCGGCCGGTCGAGGAAGAAACCCCGGGCGAGTAGTTGCTCGGAGTCATCGGCGGTAGCGGGTTCTATACGTTCTTCGGTTCGGACGCCCGCAGTATCAGCCTGGACACCCCCTACGGTTCACCGAGTGCCCAGATCACCATCGGCGCCGTCGGGGACCATGAGGTGGCTTTTCTGCCGCGCCACGGTGTCGGGCACGAGTTCTCCCCGCACACCGTGCCGTACCGCGCGAACATGTGGGCCCTGCGCGCGCTGGGCGTCCGGCGGATCTTCGGCCCGTGCGCGGTCGGCAGTCTGACCCCAGAGCTGGGCCCGGGTGCGATGGTGGTGCCCGATCAGCTCGTCGACCGCACCAGCGGGCGTGACGACACCTACTTCGACTCCGGCGGCATCCACGTCGGGTTCGCCGATCCGTACTGCCCGATGCTGCGAGCCGCCGCGGCCGACCTGCCCGGGGTGGTGGACGGCGGGACGATGGTGGTGGTTCAGGGGCCGCGGTTCTCCACCAGGGCCGAAAGCCGATGGTTCGCGAGTCAGGGGTTCACCCTGGTGAACATGACCGGCTACCCGGAGGCGGTGTTGGCTCGCGAGCTCGAGATGTGCTATGCGGCAATCGCTTTGGTGACAGATGTGGATGCGGGCATCGACAGCGGAACCGCGGTACGTGCCGTCGATGTGTTCGCGGAGTTCGAGCGCAACCTGGTGCCGTTCAAGAAGCTCGTGCACGAGGCCATTGAGAACGTGGCAGGCGCACAAAATTCCTGCGAGCATTGCCTGCCTCACGAGGGCGTCCAACTCCCCTTCGACCTGCCGTGAGGGTCCTGCTGACGGGTGCGGCCGGTTTCATCGGATCCCGTGTCGGCGCCGCCCTTCGCGAGGCGGGGCACGACGTCATCGGTGTCGACGTCATGCTTGCCGCCGCACACGGTCCGGATGCCCAGCCGCCGCCGGACTGTCACGTGATCGACGTCCGTGACGCATCCGCCCTGGCGTCGCTGCTGTCCGGTGTGGACGTCGTATGCCACCAGGCTGCGGTGGTGGGTGCCGGGGTGAACGCCGCCGACGCGCCGTCCTACGGCAGTCACAACGACTACGGGACAGCGGTTCTGCTCGCAGAGATGTTCGCCAAGGACTGCCGTCGGTTGGTGCTCGCCTCGTCGATGGTGGTCTACGGCCAGGGTCGATACGACTGCGCGGAGCACGGGCCGATCGAGCCGTTGCCGCGCTCGCGGACCGATCTCGACGACGGTGTGTTCGAGCATCGCTGCCCGATCTGCGGTGCGACGGTCGCGTGGCGACTCGTTGCCGAGGATGCACCGCTGCGACCGCGCAGCCTGTACGCGGCGAGTAAGACCGCTCAGGAGCATTACGCGCTGGCGTGGGCCGAGGCGGCCGCGGGTTCGGTCACCGCATTGCGGTATCACAACGTGTACGGCCCGCACATGCCGCGCGACACCCCCTACTCCGGGGTCGCGGCGATCTTCCGGTCGGAGCTGGAATCAGGCGATGTGCCAAGAGTTTTCGAGGACGGTGGCCAGATGCGCGATTTCGTACACGTTGACGATGTCGCAGCGGCCAACGTGGCAGCTGTCGAATCCGAGGGGACCGGGTTCGACGCGTTCAACGTCTGCTCGGGGCGCCCGATCTCGATCATGGAAGTGGCCACCCAGTTGTGCGAGGCGCGCGGGGACGCGGCGCCCGTGGTGACCGGTCAGTACCGCAATGGCGACGTCCGCCATATCGTCGCCGACCCCGCCAAAGCGTCTCGGTTACTGGGATTTCATGCAGCCGTGGATCCGCGCGACGGTCTGCGTGAGTTCGCCTACGCCCCGTTGAGGACATGATGCGGCGTCTGGTGGCGATTGCCGCCGTCGTGGCACTCCTCGCGTCGGGCCTGGTGGCGCTGGCGTGGTGGCAGCAGTGGCGGTTGATCTACTACCCCTCGCCCGGACCGGTGCCGTCGGCTGTGACGGCATTGCCCAACGGTCAGGATGTCGTTCTCGAGACCGACGACGGAACCCGTTTGGGTGCTTGGTATTTCCCGGTTGCCGGTGGTGGGCCCGCCGTGCTGGTGTGCCACGGAAACGCTGGCGACCGGTCGATGCTCACCAAACTGGCTGCCGCGCTGAACGGGATGGGTCTCTCGGTGCTGCTGTACGACTACCGCGGCTTCGGCGGCAACCCGGGCCAGCCGTCGGAACGCTCGACGGCCTCCGATGCGCGCGCGGCGCAGGCCTGGCTGGCGGCCCAACCCGGGGTCGACAAGATCGTGTACTTCGGCGAATCGCTCGGCGCCGCAGTCGCTGTCGGCCTCGCGGTCGAGAAGCCGCCTGCCGCGTTGATCCTGCGTTCACCCTTCACGACGCTGGCTGACGTGGTGTCGTCTCACTACCCGTGGTTGCCTGCCAGACAGCTGCTGCGCGACCGCTATCCCTCGATCGACCGCATCGGATCCCTGCACATGCCACTGCTGGTCATCGCGGGCGACCGCGACGACGTCGTACCCGAGTCGATGAGCAGGCGACTCTACGACGCGGCCAACGAGCCGAAGCGATACGTGGTGGTGCCGGGGGCGGGGCACAACGACGCCGCGTTCCTCGACGGCCCGCAGATGATCGGGGAGATCCGAGGGTTCTTGTCGTCGACCGGTGTCACTTAGTAATACTGGTGACGTGAAGCCCGCCATTTGTGAGCAATACGGCATCGATTTCCCGCTCTTCGCGTTCAGCCACTGTCGAGACGTGGTGGCCGCGGTGTCCAACGCCGGAGGATTCGGCGTCCTCGGTGGGACGGCGTACACGCCCGAACAGCTGGATCAGGAGCTGTCGTGGATCGACGAGAACGTCGGCGGCAGGTCCTACGGTGTCGACCTGATCGTGCCGCCACCTACGAGGGTAAGGGCGAGAAGTTGTCGTCGGCCGACCTGGCCGCCCGCATCCCTGACGAGTACCGGGGCTACGTCGCCGAGATACTCGCCGCGCATGACATCGAGTCCGAGGCCAAACCGCACATCGGTGGCGCGTCGCTGTCCGGCAACACCGGCAAGGAGTTGCTCGACGTGGCGATGAGCCACCCGATCAAGTTGATCGCCAACGCCCTGGGCGTGCCGCCGGACTACATGATCGAGGCTGGCAAGGAGCACGGCGTGCCCGTTGCCGCGCTGGTCGGCGCGAAGGAGCACGCGGTCAAGCAGGTCGCCGCGGGTGTCGACCTGATCGTCGCGCAGGGCACCGAGGCGGGTGGGCACTGCGGCGAGGTGACGACGATGGTGCTCATCCCGGAGGTCATCGAAGCCATCGCGGGCGCGGTTCCGGTGCTGGCCGCCGGCGGCATCGTCACGGGCAGGCAGATGGCCGCGTCGGTCGCGATGGGGGCCGACGGCGCGTGGACGGGCTCGGTGTGGCTGACGACCGAGGAGGCCGAGACCGCGCCGCACACGGTGCAGAAGTTCCTTGCCGCGTCGTCGCGCGACACCATTCGCTCCACGGGCCGGACAGGGAAGCCGGCGCGACAGCTCGTGTCCGACTGGACCGACGCGTGGCAGCCGCACGCGGGTGGCCACAAGACCTTGCCGCTTCCGCTGCAGTCGATGCTCGCCGAGCCCGTCATCCGTCGCGTGGATGTGCTTGCCGCACAGGGGCATCCCGGCGCGCAGGCGCTGGCCACCTACTTCGTGGGGCAGGGCGTCGGCTTGATGAACAAGGTGAAACCTGCCAGAGAAGTGGTGCGAGAGTTCATCGAGGACTATCTGGCTGCGACGGAACGGCTGAGCAACTCGCTACCGGAGTAGCTTCCTGGCGCACGGTGACGAGCAAGATCACGACGAAGGCGACTCCCGAGGCGAGATAGAACCAGCCGAGCGGCGCCTGTGAGCTCTCCGGCAGGTAGGCCATCAAGGCCATGGCCGCGCTCACGATCAGATAGCAGCACGTGTTGACCAGTCCGCCGATCAGTCCGATGTTCCTGTCGAAGACGCCCATCGCCAGGCCCTTGCTCTGAGGATCCAGCACCCCGATTCCGCACAGCACCAACGCTGCGCCGAGTGTGATGACCCATCCGTGCACGCCGACGGTCTCGGCCGAGACGACCAGTGTCGTCGCGCCCAGAATCATCACGCTCCACGCGGCGAGGGCGAGTCGGCGGGTGGTGGTGCGCTGGGCGAGACCGCCACACGCCAGCTCGCCCGCAAGGTTCGCCGTCCCGACGATCAGAGCGACCAACCCGTATGCGGCAGGGGAGAATCCGAGCCCGCCTTCGAACAGGAAAGGGCCGACGACGCCGAACACCATCTGCGCTGCGCCTATCAAACCGAACATCACGACGAATCCGAGGAAGACCCTGTGCCGCAGAGCCTCACCGAGCACGCCGGCCGCCGCCCGCAGGTCGATGGGTGCTCGGCGATGCGCGGGCAGCGTTTCTGGCATCGTCTTGGCGACGAGGAGCGTGACCGCGGCGACGGCCACGGCGAAGAGCACGAACACCAGGCGCCACGAACCGTGCGCGACGACGAATCCGCCGACCGCCGGTGCCAGCACAGGCGCCGCCCCCCACGCCGCGCCCAGCAGGCCGAGAACCGAAACCAGCTTCGCGCCGCGAAAGCGGTCGGCCGCGATAGCCGCCGCCATCAGCAGGCACCCGCTGGCGCCGATGCCCTGGATGAATCGCATTCCGAGCAGCAGCGTGAGGTTGACCGCCACGGCGCAGCCGACACTCGTCAGAGCCAACAACCCGGCGCCGGCGAGCAACACCCGCTTGCGGCCCACAGCGTCGGCGATCAACCCGGTCGGGATGAACGAGACGCTCATACCGAGGATGTAGGCGGTCACGGTGTTCTGCACGAGTTCGTTCGAGGCGTCGAAAGCTGCGGTCATTTCCGGGAGCGCGGGGGTGTAGACGTCGAGCCCGATCTGACTGAGCGGGATCACCAGCAGCAGGATCGCCACCATGCGCCGGTCCCCAGCGCCTCGGAGGACGAGTCGATCGGGCTGCGTGATGGCCATGACGCGACTGTTCCGCGTCCCGGGGCACTCGTGTATCCGCTGATCAGCGCATGGACAGGGGAATCAGCCATCCGCCGATCGGGGGACGGGGTTCCCCGAACGTGCCCGAGCGCCGGGCCACGGTTGGCGTAGCCCGGCGCTCGGGTCGTTCGAAATTACGGGACTTCGACGCAGCCGACGCCGGGGACGCAGCCGCCACCCCCGCCTGGACCGCCGCCTCCTGACGGGCCGCCCGGAATGCCGCCGCCACCCCCGCCGGGACCGCCGCTGCCCGTGGGACCACCGGGGATCGATCCGCCACCGCCGTCTGCATCCCCGCCGCCCGTGGGACCACCCGGAACGGTGCCGGTGCCACCGGGCGCGGCCGTCGTCGCCGGAGCCGTCGTCGCCGGAGCCGTCGTCGTCGTTGTTGCAGACGTCGTTGATGTCGTCGTGCTGGTGGTGCTGGTCGAGTCGCCTTCATCGCCGCCGCCACAACCCACCATCAACACCATCGCGGCCGCGCCGCCGAACATGGCGACCGCCGTTCTCACCTGACCGTTCACAGTTCCTCCGTTTCCTGCCGACCCGGTGGAACTACCCACCCCGGCGCGCACGAAAACCGAAGGCGCGAACTCAGCTCACGAGCGCGATCCGCACCGAGATCGGGTCGCTCTCCATCGCGCGCATCGTCAGCGCGGTGGCCGACTGGGCCAGTCTGCCGCGGCCCCCGAAGCTGCGTCCGCGGGCGCGCACGTCGTCATCGGGCTCGAAAGTGGCGGTGCCGGTGCGCCACTCGTTGTCGACTCGCACACGCACATTCGGGTTCGCGGCAATGTTGTATGCCCAGCCCGCGCGGCGGCCGTGTTGCGAGATCACCCACAGGTCGTTGCCCTCGACGCGGCCGGCCAACGGCACCCGGCGCGGTTCTCCTGACTTACGGCCGACGGTCTCGAGTTCCACCACGAGTGACGAGCGGATGCCGAGGCGGTCGAGCGCCGCGACAACCGGGTTCATCACGATGCGTCCCATGCCTCGCTCGAACTTGAACTTCCGCCGCGCCTTATCGGCACTCTTCGTAGTCATCGTCGGCCTCCTCGCCTCGTCTGGTCACCGATGATAGTTGAGTGATCATTCAAAAACCAGCCGGGGCGCTGAAAAGGTCAGGACGCGCGAGCGCCAGGCGGTTCTGTTCAAGGCAGCATCAGCTTGCTGAAAAGGTGGCGTCGTGCTTCTCGACGGAGCCGCTCGGGATTTCAGTCGCCAGTCGCGAGCGGCAGCCGCACCTCGAATCGTGCACCCGTGTCGAGGTTGTGCGCCGACAGCGTTCCGCGGTGGGCCTGCACCAGACCCGCTGCGATGGCAAGACCGAGTCCCGATCCGCTCGGTAGCGACGAATCCGCGCGCGGCACACGGTCGTTGGAACCGCGATATGCGACGTCGAACACCCGGGGGAGATCTGTCTCGGAAATCCCCACGCCGGTGTCGTCGACCCGGGCCCATGCGCCGTTCTCGTCGGCGCCCAGCGCCAGTGAAACCTGACCGCCCTCCGGCGTGTGCGCGATCGCATTCGCGACCAGGTTCGACAGCACCCGCACCAGGGCTCGGTCGCTACCGACAACCCGCACCGGCTTCGACGGCAACTCGGCCACCAGGTGCACGCCCGCACGTTCGGCGGCGATCCGGTGCGCGGCCAGGACATCGTCGACGACCTCGTCCAGCGCCACCCTGTCGAAGACGGGCTGTACCGCACCCGCATTGATCTTCGACATCTCGAACAGGTCGTCGACCATCTCGGCGAGCCGAATCGATTCCTGTTCAATGGTTTTCGCGTGCACCTGGACTTCCGCATCGGGTACGACGCCGTCCGCGATCGCCTCCGCAACCGCCCGGATGCCAGCCAACGGCGTGCGCAGGTCGTGGCTCACGAACGCCACCAGGCGCCGTCGCGACTGCTCCGCGGCACGTTCGGAGTCGCGGATCTCCTGCTCCCATACGGTGCGGCGGGCCTGGTAGCGCGCGAGCATCACCGCCGCAGGAATGGTCACCACCGAGACGATCACCAGCACGACGGCGGTCTGCTCGAAGGTGTCGGTGAGCATGAATCCGCTGGCGCCGAGGACGCCGGTGAAGGTCGCCAGCACGGGAATGAGGACCAGAGCGACCATGCTGACCGCCAGCGACCACGACCGCGCCAACCGGATGATGATCGCCCCGGCGAGAACCACCGGCACCGAGCAGGCCAGCGCCCACCAGGCCATCTCCCACAAGTCAGTTGGCACTCGGTTTCCGCTCTTCGCGCGAGGGCGTACCCCCGCCCGCCCACAGGTACCCGCGTCCCCACACCGTCTGCACCCGATGCGCGGCACCGAGCTTGGACCGTAACCGCTTCACGTGCACCGTCACGGTGGACAGATCGCCGAAGTCCCACCGCCACACCTGCTTCAGCAGTTCCTCACGCGAGAACACGGTGTCGGTGTGTGTCAGGAAGAACATCAGCAGATCGAATTCACGGTTGGTCAGCGAAATCGGTTCTCCCGCAACAGTCACCGACCGCGCAGCCGTCGACACGGCCAAATCGCCCACGGTGATGTCGAGCGCCATCGGACCCGACGGCGTAGGCGCACGGCGCAGCACCGACCGCACCCGCAGCGCGAGCTCACGAGGACTGAACGGTTTGGTCAGATAATCGTCGGCGCCCGCCTCGAGTCCGGCGATCCGGTCGTCCTCCTCCCCGAGCGCGGTCAGCAGGATCACCGGAATCGAGTAGTCGCCGCGCTGCCGCAGCGTGCGGCACAGCGTGAGCCCGTCCTGGCCGGGCATCATCACATCGAGCACCGCGACGTCGATCCGTTGAGAACCGAGCAGGCGCAGCGCCTCTCTACCGTCGTGGGCGATCGACACCTCGAGGCCGTCGCGCTCCAGATACCGGCGCACGACATCACGCACGACGGTGTCGTCGTCGGCGATCAGCACCCGTGTCACACTCCGAGGTTAGCCGTGAACGGGCCAGGACCTGCGTCGTCGTCACTGATTCGTCACGAATCGCCCTGTTTGGCCACAGGCGAGATGGATAGCCTTCCTTTCATGCCCGACTGTCCCGTCACGGTGGTGCTGCCGTGCCTCAACGAGGCGGCCTCACTACCGGGCGTGCTCGCGGCCATCCCGGATGGGTACCGCGCCCTTGTGGTCGACAACAACAGCACCGACGGCACGGCGGAGGTGGCCCGGCGCCACGGTGCGGACGTGGTCAGCGAGGCGCGCCCGGGCTACGGCTCGGCGGTGCATGCAGGGGTGGTGGCGTCGACGACGCCGTTGGTGGCGGTGATCGATGCCGACGGCTCGCTGGACCCGCGCGACCTGCCGAAATTGGTCGATGACCTCGGCAGCGGCGCGGATATGGCGATCGGTCGACGGCGTGCGGTCAAGGGATTGACGTGGCCATGGCACGCCCGCGTGGGGACTGCTGCCGTGTGCTGGCGGCTGCGTCGTAAGCACGGTCTTCCGGTGCACGACATCGCCCCGATGCGGGTGGCGCGTCGCGAGGCGTTGCTGGCGCTCGGCGTCCAGGACCGTAGATCGGGATACCCACTGGAACTGCTGGTGCGGGCCGCCGGGGCGGGGTGGCGCGTGGTCGAACGCGATGTGGATTACGGTCCGCGAACCGGCGGGAAATCGAAGGTCAGCGGCTCGCTGCGCGGAAGCGTCATCGCCGCGGTGGATTTCTGGCGGGCGATCTCGTGATTCCGGTGGTCGCGCTCGTCGTCGCCAAGGCCCCTGTGCCAGGCCTTGCCAAGACGAGGCTGGCGGGCGCACTCGGGGACCGGGCGGCAGCCGATATCGCCGCCGCCGCGCTGCTCGACACCCTCGATGCAGTCGCCGCCGCGTCCTTTGAGGCGCGCGTGGTTGCGATGACGGGAGATCTCGACGCCGCCCGCTCTTCGAAGGAGATCCGTCACCGCCTCGATGCGTTCACGGTGGTGCCGCAGCGCGGAAACGATTTCGCCGATCGGCTCGCCAACGCCCATCTCGATGCGGCAGCCGCGGCGGGCCTTCGAGCCGTGCTTCAAATCGGTATGGACACCCCGCAGGTGTCGGCTGCACTGCTCACCGAATGCGCGCAGGAACTCTGGGCCTCGGACGCGGTGCTTGGACTGGCTGTCGACGGCGGCTGGTGGGTGTTGGGTGTTTCGGATGCCTCGATGGCCGATTGCCTACGGGCCGTACCGATGTCGCAGGGCGACACCGGCGCGCTGACCCTTGCCGCGTTGTCCGCGAAGGGATTACGTGTCGGGTTGGTGGCCGAGCTGAACGACGTCGACACCGACGACGACATCGAAGCGGTACGAAAAGCGTGCACGGCCGATAGCCGTTTCGCTCGAGCGGTGCGAGAGGTGCGAGTCTGATGTTGGGCAATCTCTATGACCGTGCACTGGACGGCGAGCGCTGTTGGGTCAGGCGCGACGACGGGGAGATAACCAATCTGCCGGTACGACGGTGGCTCGGCGGCCGCGACGCCGACGACCGGTTCGACAGCGCGCTGGTGGAGCTCTGTAGTGGTCCGACCATCGATCTGGGTTGTGGCCCAGGCCGATTGGTGACGGAGCTCATCCGGCGCGGCGTGCCTGCCCTCGGTGTGGACCAGTCCGCAACCGCTGTCGGACTGGCTCGGCGCAGCGGTGCGCCAGTCCTTCGGCGCGACATCTTCGAGACTCTGCCTGCCACCGGGCGGTGGCAGACGGTGCTCCTCGCCGACGGCAACGTCGGGCTGGGCGGCGATCCGCTGCGGGTGCTGCGGCGGTCGGCGGAGCTGCTGAGTCGCGGGGGCCGGTGTATCGCCGAATTCGATCCGGTCGCAACGGGTATCCGAAGTGGCTGGGTACGGCTCGAGTCATCCCGGACGATCGGGCCGTGGTTCCAGTGGGCGTCCGTCGGCATCGACTGCGTAGCCGGACTCGCAGAAGAATCCGGGCTGGTCCTCACCAGAATTTATCCGATAGGCAAGCGTGTGCTGGCCAGCCTGACACTCACCTAGCCGGGGTCAGGCCCTTCGTGCCGAGGGTCCGCGGTCGACGGTCGCCAGCCGGATCGCGTAAACGACCGCGCTGACGGCGAACATCGCCGCGGTGAGCAGCAGCCACCTGCCCAGGAAGACGTCTTGAGTCAGTCCGGTGGCGGCCCTGAACGTCGGCGCCCCCTGCTTGATGATGCCGGGCAGGAAAACGAGAAATGTCAGAGCCGAGCCCAGCATCGGCACCCGGATGTGGTTGACGACGGGCACTCGCGAGACCACTCCGTGTCCGGCTCCCGTGGTGAGCAGCAACCGGTCTGCCACTGCGTAGATCGGGAACAGCACCAGGTCGTGGGCGATGATCGCGGCGGCGAACCACACCGCGATCGACTGCCACCAGGTGTTCGGATTCCACAGCGCCGCGGGGGTGATGGTGGCGATCACGTAGCCGAACAAGGCGAAACCGGCGACCAGCGTCAGCAGGTGTAGCGGGTGCGATCCGTAGACACGGCGAAACACTGACATCTCACATCGGCCTGAAGTCGATGGAACCGACCCACTTGGTGTTGTGCACACCGGGCATCCCCGGGACGATGATCCGTGCAGGGAAGCCGTGATCCGGCGACAGGTCGGCGTCGTTGACACGCAGTGCCAGAAGCGAATCCGGGTGCATCACCTGGTTGGCTTGCAGGGTCGCGCGGTTGAATCCACCGCGAGGTTCGACCGATCGCACGAACGCCGATTTCGGCTCGGGCACCCCCGCGAGCCGCGCCAGGTCCCGCAGGGGCACCCCGGTCCACGTCTCGGTCGTGGACCAACCTTCGACGCAGGCGATCGGCAGGCGAGCGGTGTGCTGAGCCATCGCGGTGAGCATGGCGCGGTCGAGCACTTGGGGTTCGGGCCCACCGGTCAGCGTGAGACGCCATCGTTCGCCGGTCAAGGCCGGGGTGATTCGAGCCGCGGCAGCGGTTCGGTTGACGGCGAAGTCGTTGGGTCCGGAACCGCGACTCAGTCCACGCGGAAGCAGCAGCGCCGCCTGGCGGGTGATTCCGCCGATGGTCTGTCCGGCGGTGATCACCGCCATGAACAGCGCGCCGCCCCCGACCAGAGCGAGGGCGCCTCGGCGGCTGATCGTCGCCGGACGGGGCTCGGCGGCAACCAACCCGTCGGGTTCGTACGGTTCGGGTCGGGTGTCTGTGACGTTGGTGCGCATCACGTTCCGCATCGACATCGAACGCAGTCCGGTCCACATGCGGGGAATCTTGATCGCGATATGGACCACGAAGCCGGCGATGAAGACCCAGGCGCCGTAGTAATGGGCGGTGTAGAAACTGAACCCGAAGATGTAGTCGTACTGGATGTTCAGCACGCCGGTGATGATCTCGAAAAGGATCCCGCCGACGAGCATGAGCAGCGACAGTCGTTCCAGCGCTTGGGCAATCGAGCGAGACGGCGGCCAGGCGAACAGACGAGGGATCACCGACCAGAGCTTGGCCAGCACAATCGGGATCAGGATCAGTCCGAGGCCGACGTGCATACCCTGATTGAGGCGGTACAACCACGACGGGTCAGTCGGCCAATCGAACGTCGGCAACTTGAGCCAGCCGACGTCGCCCGGTATCGCTTGGCCGAACTGCGGCCCGTATGCGACGTACGACAGGAGCCCGGTGACCGTCACGATCGGCAGCGCGATCAAGAGCACCGATCCGAGAACCGACGTCAGCCACAGCCCTCGCAGCGGACTCCGCCAACGTATTGCTCGGTTTAGGCCTGGAGGTGGGTGCTGGTCGACGGCTTGCCAGAGCCGTCGGGGAAAGCCGTAGCCGCCGGCGTCTGTCGGCGGCGTTTGCGGCTTCTCCGAAGGATTCATGTTTGTTGGTGTCCGTCCCACCTCACGCGTGTGCTCGTGCGCGGCGCTGCGTATCCGATTGTCGGCTCGGGACGCGAGCAAGGCGCGATTTCACGCGATACGTCACCAGTTCGTCAGGATCAGATGGTTGATCAGGAGCGCGCCGACGACGTTGACTGCCAGCCACCACCGCTGTGAGCGCGGTGGTAGCAGCGCGGCCGAGGCCGTCAGCCAGATCGTGAAGGGCAGCCAGATGCGTTCCGTTTCTGCCTTGCTCAACATCGACAGGTCTGCGAACACCACAGCGGCCAGCGCGCCGAGCACCACGAGGTGCAGACCCGACCGGAGCCTGATCGCGGCCCGGTCGAAGACACACCCGATGCCGGCCACGCTGCCGAGTCCGATCGCGCACACCACGGAGCCGAAATTGCCCCAGGACCAGTACTGGAACGGGCGATCGAGCGCGATGCCCTGCCAATAGCGTTGCTGCACAAGCGTGTAGCCGTCGAACCACCAGAATCCCGCAGCGGCGAACACCGCCACCACCACCAGTGCTGCCAGCGCGGCGGGGACCAATGCTCGCAGCGCCGCCCGCCAATCCACCGCGGTGAGCAAGACGGCCACCGCGGGCAACGCCATCAGCGCGAGGCCGTAATTGAGGAAGATGCCCCAGCCCAACAGCAGTCCGGCGCCCGTGGCCACCAGCGGTGACCAGCGGGTCGAACTCCGAACGGCCAACGCAAGCAGTGCGATACCCCACGCCGCTACTCCGGCGAAGTAGCCGTCCGCCGACACCGCGATCCAGATAGCCGTCGGGGCGACCGCGACGAATGGCGCCGCCATCCGCGCCGTGGTTTCGTCCGCCAGCGCGCGTATCGCGACGACGATCGCGGCCGCGGCGCTGGAACCGACGAGCAGGCACAGCAGGCCCGCCCATGCGCCGCCACCCAGCCCGATGCGGTCGAGCCAGACGAAGGACAACAGGGCGCCAGGCGGATGGCCCGACACGTGGGTGATCCACGAATCCGGTTGATAGTCCAGGATTCTCCGTGAGAACGTCTGCAGCGCCTCCGGGATGTCGGTGACCGTGGGCACCTGTCGCAGGTACTCGTGGCGCGCGGTGAGCCGACCCGCGAAGCCGCGCTGCCAGCCGTCGACCATGGCCAGCGAGAACGCCCATGCGCATGCCGTCGCCCAGCTGACCCACGGCAACGCCCGCCACGGCAGTTGTCTGGCCACCGACTGTCCCCACAGCACGGCTGCGGCGCCGATGACGATCGCGGGCGCGGTGCCCCAGCCGACGTGAGCGTTCCACCATCCGAAGATCGGCGCGGTACCCGCGAAGTCGCGGAAGCGTTCGGGGGTTGCATTGATCAGCGGCGTGACGATGCCCAGGTCCAGATGGGGCACGACGAACGCCGCGACGACAAGGACCACGCCCACACCGGCCGCGACGAACGCCCTCCGATGGGTGGTCGCCGTCATCTCGTCGACCATACTCACGCCGTCGTCCGCACCCACCCGCGAGCGTGCGTGTCTGAAGTCGACACGCCGCAGAGTTGCCGTAGTTCGCGCACCCTCGTCACCGGCGACGGACCCAAATCAGTAGAGCTGCTTGCGGTAATTCTCCTCGCTGTAGTACTCCTCGATCTGAGCGTCAGTCCAGTCTGTCCGAATGGCTTTCGCGAGCTCGGCAACGCTGGGAAGGGCCTGGGGATTCCACGTCGACGGGTCCCAGGTGTCCGAGCGCATGAATGCCTTGGCGCAGTGGAAGAACACCTCTTCGATGTCGATTTCCAGCGCGAGGATGGGCCGCTTGCCCTTCACTGACAGTGCATCGAAATAGTCCGCGTCAGAAAGGATTCGGGCCGACCCGTTGATCCGCAACGTGTCACCGCGGCCGGGAATCAGGAACAGCGTGCCGACCTGCGGGCGCTGCAGGACGTTCAGGTACCCGTCGACGCGCTTGTTCCCCGGCCGCTCCGGGATGGCGATCGTCGTGTCGTCGATGACGTGGACGAAGCCGGGCGGGTCACCCTTCGGTGACACGTCGACACATCCGCCGGCGTCGGTCGTCGCGAGGAAGCACAGCGGCGAATGCGCCAACCAATCCTGCTGCACGGGGGACAGCCGGTCCTTGACCTTGTTGGCGACGGCCTGCTGCGGTTGCCCGACGATGGCGCGGAGCGCTTCGGCGGTGGTCACATCCTGGCGCATGGCTACATCATGCTCGCCCATTGTTCAGTTGCGCGACGCGGTTTAGTGCCACACTCCGGCAATGACCGACATCGAGGAGCGCAGTCGTTCCGGCCTGTCCGCCGACGAGTTGCGACGGAGCATCATCGACCACCTGCGCTACTCGATCGGCCGCCCGGCGGCAGCCCTTACGCCGGAGCATTTCTACCGGGCGACCGCGCTGGCGGTACGGGACCGCATGCAGGACAACCAGGCGGCCACCGCACAGACCGCGCTCGATCTCGGTCGGAAGGTCACCTGCTACCTGTCGGCGGAATTCCTCATGGGCCCGCAACTCGGAAGCAATTTGCTGAACCTCGGGATCGAAGAGGCGGCGCGTGCGGCGCTCGACGAGATCGGAGTCGGTTTCGACGAAGTGCTGGCGTGTGAGGAAGAGCCAGGATTGGGCAATGGCGGCCTCGGTCGGCTGGCCGCCTGCTACCTCGACTCGCTGGCCACCCTCGAATGCCCGACCATCGGGTTCGGCATCCGCTACGAGTTCGGGATCTTCGATCAGGAGATCCATGACGGCTGGCAGGTCGAGAAGACCGACAACTGGCTGGTGAACGGAAATCCATGGGAGATCCCCAAGCCCGACGTCAACTATCTGGTCAAGTGGGGCGGCTACGTCGAGCATTACGCCGATGATTCGGGTCGCGGGCGCGTCCGGTGGCATCCCGCTCGTGTGATCAAGGGGGTCGACTATGACACTCCCATTCAGGGCTACGGCGTGAACACGTGCAACGTGCTGACGCTGTGGAGTGCGCGTGCCGTCGAGTCGTTCGCGTTGGATGCCTTCAACACCGGCGATTACTACCGGGCCGTCGAAGACGAGGTGACTTCGGAGACGGTCACCAAGGTGCTGTACCCGAACGACGAGCCCGATGTCGGCAAGCGGCTTCGCCTGCTGCAGCAGTACTTCTTCGTGTCGTGCTCGCTGCAGCATGTGCTGCACATCATGGATGATCTGGCCGACGCGTCCGTCCGCGATCTCCCCAATCGATTTGCCTTGCAGCTCAACGATACCCACCCGTCGATCGGTGTCGCCGAACTCATGCGGCTGCTCGTCGACGAGCGTCAACTGGATTGGGACGAGGCATGGGGCATCACCGTCGCCACCTTCGGCTACACCAACCACACCTTGCTGCCCGAAGCGCTGGAGACGTGGCCGCTGGCGATGTTCGGGGAGTCGTTGCCGCGCCACCTCGAGATCATCTACGAGATCAACCGCCGCTTCCTCGACGAGGTGCGCGCGAAGTTCGGAGATGACGACGACCGGCTGCGGCGCATGTCGCTGATAGGAGAGGACGACGGCAAGAGCGTCCGGATGGCCCACCTGGCCACCGTCGGCAGCCACGCCATCAACGGAGTCGCAGCTTTGCACTCGGACTTGCTGAAGAAGAGTGTGCTCAAGGACTTCTACGAGTTGTGGCCGGAGCGCTTCTCCAACAAGACCAACGGCGTGACTCCGCGCCGTTTCCTTGCGCTGGCCAACCCGGGTCTGCGACAACTGCTCGACGACACCATAGGCGACGGTTGGCTGTCACATTTGGACAGGTTACGTGGACTCGAAAAGTTCGCCGACGATGCAGCTTTCGGTGACAAGTGGCGAGCAGTGAAGCGGGCGAACAAGGCGCGGCTGGCCGACTACGTCTCGTCGACGGCCGGTGTGCATCTCGATCCCGACTGGCTGTTCGACATCCAGGTCAAGCGTATTCACGAGTACAAGCGCCAGCATCTCAACGTGCTGCACATCGTCACGCTTTATCACCGCATCAAGCAGAACCCTGATATCGACATCTCGCCGCGGGCATTCATTTTCGGTGGCAAGGCCGCGCCGGGATACTTCCTCGCCAAGCGAATCATCAAGCTCATCAACGCTGTTGGAGAGACCGTCAACAATGATCCCGACGTCAACCGGCTGCTCAAGGTCGCGTTCGTCCCGAACTTCAATGTGCAGAATGCGCACCTGATCTACCCGGCCGCCGATCTGTCCGAACAGATTTCGACGGCGGGCAAGGAGGCGTCGGGTACGGGCAACATGAAGTTCATGCTCAACGGCGCGTTGACGATCGGCACGCTCGACGGCGCGAATGTGGAGATGCGCGAGGAGGCGGGTGCCGAGAACTTCTTCCTGTTCGGACTGACCGTCGACGAGGTCGAGCGGGTCAAGCGCGAGGGCTACCGGCCCGCGGACTATGTGTCGGGTAATGCCGAGTTGGCGACCACGCTCGATCTGATCGCGGGCGGACGGTTCTCTCGCGGCGACTCCGAGGTGTTCCGTCCGCTGGTCGACAACCTGCGTCACGACGACCCCTTCCTGGTGCTCGCCGACTATGCGTCCTATATCGAATGCCAGGAGCAGGTGAGCGCCGCGTGGCGCGATGTTTCGTCCTGGACGCGCATGTCGATCCTGAATACGGCGCGCAGCGGCAAATTCTCGTCGGACCGCTCCATCGCCGAGTACTGCGACGACATCTGGAACGTGCTGCCCGTCACCGTGAAGGTGTAGCGGACCGCGTGTAATCCCTTGCGTCTCTTTGCTTTCTGTTAGTCACACAGGAAACATCTTCGGGTCGGCTTGTCGGTGGTCGAATGTATGTTCGAAGCATGTTGGCGACTCCGGTGCAGGTGGCGATGGCCGCACTGCGTGCTGCGCATGAGTCGCTGGCCGCCTGCGATCTGGAGACGCTGACCCATCGGGAACTGCTCGGTGTGCTCGATGAGCTGGAAACCCTGTCGTGTCAGTTGCCGGTGCAGTGGCATCGCGCGTTGGCGCGGTTGCAGGCCGAGACCACGGCCAAGGAGTTGGGCGCCAAGAACTGGCGGCAGGTGCTGGCGATCCGGTGGCGCATCTCGGCCACTGAAGCGAGTCGCCGGTTGACCGAAGCCGAGGTACTGGGGCCGCGGCGTGCGCTGACCGGGGAGCCGTTGGAACCGTTGCTGACAGCCACCGCAGCGGCCCAAGCCGCCGGGTCGATCAACGGCGAACATGTCGACAAGATCCGCGACGCGATGAGCCGGCTGCCCGGGTTCGTCGATACGGCCTCGCGCGAGCAGATCGAGCGCGATCTGGTGCGCCTCGCCGCAGGGGTCGGACCCAAGGAACTCAAAGACCAGGCCGATCGCCTCATCTTCCTGCTCGACCAGGACGGCCCCGAACCCGACGACACCGAACGCGCACGCCGCCGCGGTGTGTCGAAGGGACCCCAAGGGCGGGACAAGATGACACCGATCACCGGCCACCTCACCCCCGAAGCCTGGGCGATCTATGAGGCGATCTTCGCCAAATGGGCCGCACCGGGCATGTGCAACCCCGACGACGACAACCCCTGCATCTCAGGCACACCGACACAAGCCCAGATCGACAACGACCACCGCACCCTGGCCCAACGCCAACACGATGCACTCATCGCCGTGGGACGCAGCGTGTTGGAAAGCGGCGAGCTGGGCCAGCACAACGGATTACCGACCTCGATCATCATCCGCACCACCCTGCAAGACCTCGAGAGTCGCGCCGGAGTGGGCACGACCGGCGGGGGCACGATCATCCCGATCAAGGATGTGATCCGCATGGCCGCCCATGCTCATCACTACCTCGCGGTGTTCGACGGGGCCACCGGATCAGCGCTGGACCTGTTTCGCGCCCGACGCGTCGCCTCCCCCGCCCAACGGATTATGCTCATTGCCCGTGACGGGGGCTGCACCAAACCCGGCTGCACCGTGCCCGCCTACGGCAGTCAGGTCCATCACGCGGCCTGTGATTGGGCCGATGACGGACAGACCAACATCGACGACCTCGCCCTGGCGTGCGGACCCGACAACCGCATGGTCGGACCCAACGGCTGGACCACCCGCATCAACGCCGACAACGACGTCGAATGGATCCCACCCGAACACCTCGACACCGGCCAGACCCGCATCAACTACTACCACCGCCCCGAACGACTCCTCCGCCCACCAGAACAACCAGACGAAAACCCGGACCGCGGACCGTAAGTCGCGGCGACACGACCTAGGAACCGCTGAATCGCGCAATTAACGCGCGACGGTCCACCTTGCCGATACCGCGGCGCGGTATCTCGTCGACGACGTGGATCTCACGCGGCGCCGCGGTGATGTCCAGCGTCGTCGCGACGTGGGCGCGAATATCGGCCAGCGTCGGCACGGCGCCCCCGGGTGCCACGACTAGCGCTGCCACCACTCGCTGTCCCAGCCGGTCGTCGTCGACGCCGAACACCACACACTCGGCCACCGCGTCGTGCGACGCCACCACTGCCTCCACCAGTGCGGGCAGCACCGTCAGTCCGCCGGTGCTGATCGCGTCGTCCACACGGCCGAGAACACTCAGTACTCCCGAGTCATCAACGCTGCCAACGTCATCGGTGCGAAACCAGCCGGGCTCGACGAAGGGATCGGGGTCGACGGGATTTCGGTAGCCCTTGGCCAGCGTTGCGCCACCAAGCACCACCCGTCCGTCGTCGATGCGCATCTGCGCCCCGTCGAGAGGGCGCCCGTCGTAGACGCAGCCGCCCGCGGTCTCGCTCATTCCATACGTTCGGACCACGGGAACACCGGCGGCCGAGGCTCTTTCGGCGACACCGGCGGGCATCGGGCCGCCGCCGATCAGCACGGCGTCCAGCGCTGCCAACGCGGCGGCGGCGGCCGGATCGCCGAGGGCCCTGTCGAGCTGTGCTGCCACCAACGAGGCGTATCGCCTGCCCGGGCCCATGGAGTCGACGGCCGAAACAAGCTCCGCCACTGAGAAACTCGCAGGGATGGCGACGGGCGCGGTGCCGGCGAGCGTACTGCGCACCAGCACCTGAAATCCTGCGATGTGATGGGCGGGCAGGGCCAGCAGCCAGTGCCCGGACCCGCCCAGTCGCTCGTGTGTCGCCGATGCGCTGGCGGTGAGCGCCGACACCGTCAACAGTGCACCCTTCGGCGTCCCGGTCGTGCCGGACGTCGATACGACCACCGCCACCTCGTCGTCGACCTCCGTGCCGGCACGCAACGAGGTTGTGATCAAAGAGCTTTCGCGGTCGTCGTCCATCGGAACCGGTAGTACGGTGGTACGTCCGGCGAGCACGTCTTCCACCACGGGCAGCACCGAAAGCGCCGAAGCTCCGGACGGCACGGCGAGGGGGCGCAGGACGGCTATGCGCCCTCCTCCGGGTCACGCGGGTCGTCGAGCGGCCAGCCCTTGGCTGCGAGTCGCTGCCGCACCCGTTCGACGTCGTCGGGCAACGGTAGTTCGTCGGTGATCTGGGTGATCAGCACGCCGATGTCGGCGTTGTCGAACTCTCCCAGGTGCTTCAGCTCCTTCGCGACGGCCTTGACCTCGTCGTCGGAGAGGCGTCGTTTCAGCAGCGCGAAGAGCGGCACTCGATCGGGGCCCGGCACACCCTCCGGATAGCCGGAGGTGATCCACGCGACGATCTTGGCCAGAAAGGTCACAAGTCCTCCCGAGAAGTCGCGTGTGGTTATTGGGGCTCCAGTTTCCGATGCTAATGCCGTCCGGAGCAGGGCGTGATCGACGAGGTGGGCAAACGTATGCCCCCTGGAAGTTGAACAGTAGGTGAACACATGGCCAGGTCAGATGAAGTGCCTGCTCGACACACCCTTTTGAAGTGACGTTTGGTTAGGAAAATGACCGCGCATGGCCGCAGAATTAGCGCCGTGAGCGCAGAGCTGATCATCCTGGTGCTGCTGATTACAACGGCACTGGCGTTCGACTTCACCAACGGGTTCCACGACACCGGAAACGCGATGGCGACGTCGATCGCCACGGGTGCGTTGAAGCCCAAGACCGCCGTGCTGCTCGCCGGCATCCTGAACCTTGTCGGCGCCTTCCTCTCGGTCGAGGTCGCGGTCACCGTCACCACCTCGGTGCTGAAGGTGCAGGACACCAAGACCGGAGCGCTGATCCCGAACATCGACGCCTCAACGGGTCTGACCATCATCTTCGCCGGCCTCATCGGCGGCATCCTCTGGAACCTGCTGACCTGGCTGTTCGGTATCCCCTCCAGCTCGTCGCACGCGCTCTTCGGCGGGCTCATCGGTGCCGGCCTCGCGGCGCTCGGTATGGCGGGTGTCAACTGGTCCGGCGTCACCGGCAAGGTCCTGATCCCGGCCGTGGCCGCGCCGGTCATCGCGTGCTTGGTCGCGGGGTGCGGTACGTGGCTGGTGTACCGGCTCACCCGCAACGTCGTCGAGAGCCGGCGGCGGGAGGGCTTCCGCTGGGGCCAGATCGCGACCGCCTCGCTGGTCGCCTTGTCGCACGGCACCAACGACGCGCAGAAGACCATGGGCGTCATCGCGCTCGCCCTCATCACGACCGGCCACCTGTCGGGCGATGTCAAGGAACAGGGTCTGCCGTTCTGGATCATCTTCAGCTGCGCGGTCGCCATCGGCCTCGGCACCTACCTCGGCGGCTGGCGCGTCATCCGCACGCTGGGCAAGGGGCTCGTCGAGATCGAGTCGCCGCAGGGCTTCGCCGCCGAAGCATCCTCGGCCGCAATCATCTTGAGCTCGAGCGCTGCCGGTATGGCGCTGTCAACGACTCACGTCGCGACGGGATCGATCCTGGGCAGCGGTGTCGGCAAGCCCGGCGCCCAGGTCCGGTGGTCGGTCGCAGGCCGGATGGCCATTGCGTGGCTGATCACGCTGCCCGCCGCCGGAATCATGGGTGCGCTGGCGTACTGGCTCTCGTATGGCGTCGAGTCGCTCACCGGTTCTGCACTGGCCGGTGACGGTCTGATCTTCCTCGTCCTGGTGGCGCTGTCCTTCTACATGTGGTGGCGCGCCCAGCAGCAGAAGGTGGACAGCAGCAACGTCAACGCGGACTGGGACAGCTCCACGAACTCCGTCGTGCCTGCGGACGTACGTGAGGCCGCCGACGAACCCAAGCCCACGGCGTCGGTCTAGCGGACAACGAAGGAAACGCTGATGACTTATTTCGAGAGCATTTTCAAGGTGCTCGTCGTCGGACTGCTTCTCGGTGCGGGCCTGCCCGCGGTGTTCGCGGCCGGGCTGGTGGCCTTCTCCAACGGCGGGGGTGGCCAAAACGCCGACGGCACAACGGTCGCGCCAAACCCGGCACTGAAGTTTCTGGGGATCGGCCTCTTCGTGTTCGTCGGCTGGGTGATCCTCACCGCCGTCCTCTGGATCACGCGGGCCACAATCATCCACCACACCGGTATCGACCTCTTCCCCTTCATGCCCAAGAAGTGAGCTGGCACAACATGACTGCAAATCAGAGCGTTCTGGACAAGGTGCTGGACTGGCTGCACGACGGTTATCCCGAGGGCGTGCCGCCGAAGGACTACTTCGCGCTGCTCGCCCTACTCAAGCGATCGCTTTCCGAAGAGGAAGTCGTCAAGGCCGCGCAGACCGTGTTGAAGGGCACCGACTCCGACACCGTCAGCGAGCAGGAGATCCGCGCCGCGATCCACACGATCACCGACGTAGAGCCGAACCCCGAGGAGATCCACCAGGTCGCCGCGCGGCTGGCCTCGGTCGGATGGCCGCTGGCTGTCGCGCACTGAGCTACTGGCGGTTGTCGCGCCGCAGCGGATGGTTCTCGGGGACCTGCACGAAGATCAGCAGCACGCCGTCGGGATCGGTGACGTGCATCTCGTGCAGCCCCCACGGCTCCTGACGGGCCTCACGCGCAACGGGTACGCCGCGGCCCGTCAGCTCTTCCTCCGCGGCGTAGACGTCGCGGACCTGCAGCCACATCGTCCCGCCCGCGCGGGGCGTCCCGTGGCCTGCGAGTTCGATCAGTGACTGCCCGGCATAAAACACCGTGCCTGCGCCATAGTCCCTGGCGATCGCCAGGCCGAGTTCGTCGCGGTAGAAGGTGAGCGAGCGCTGATAGTCCGCCGGCCGGATGAGCATGCGGCTGGCCAGGATCTCCATACGAACGTGTCTATCACGCGCGATCAGCCGATTCGACGGTCCACGCCCTGCCAGTGCGGCTCTCGAAGCACCCGCTTGAGCAGCTTGCCGCTCGGGTTGCGGGGCAGCACGTCGGTGAAGTCGACAGACTTGGGCAGCTTGAAACCGGCGAGCCGTTCACGCGCGTAGGCGATGAGTTCCGCTTCGGTCGGCGCGGTTCCGGCGGTAGGCACGACGATCGCCTTGACCGCTTCACCCCATTTCTCGTCCGGCACCCCGATGATCGCGACGTCGTCGACGCCTGCGTGGGTCATCAGGACGTTCTCGACCTCGATCGGGTACACGTTCTCTCCGCCGGAGACGATCATGTCCTTCTTCCGGTCGTGCAGATAGACATAGCCGTCCCGGTCGACGTAGCCGGCGTCACCGGTCTTCAGCCAGCCGTCATCGGTGACCGTCGCCGCGGTGGCGTCGGGGTTGTTCCAGTAGCCGCGCATGTTCTGCGCCGATCGAGTCCACACCTCGCCGACTGTGCCGACGGGTACCGTACGGCCGCCGTTGTCGACGATGCGCAGTTCGACCCACGGATACGGTTTGCCGCAGGAACGCAACAGTTCTGGGCGCCCCGCCGGATCGTGTTCGTCGAGCTGTGTGACCGAGCCGGTGGTTTCGGTCAGTCCGTACACCTGGAGGAACTCACACCCGAAGCGTTCCAGGCCTCTGATGAGAACGTCGTCGGTGATGGGCGAGGCGCCGTAGACGATGGCCCGCACGCTGGAGAAGTCCGCGTCGTCCACAGCCGGTGAATTCAGCATCATCTGAATCACCGCGGGCACGAGCAAGAGATTGGTGATCCGATGCTGGACAATGGAATCCAGGATCGCGATCGGGTCGACGTCGCGCAGCACCACGGTGGTGGCGCCCTCGTAGAGTCCGACGAACACCCACCCGGAGCCGGCCATGTGGAACATCGGCATGACGGCCAGACTGACGCTGTCTGCGGTGAACCGCCACTGTTGGGAGATACCAGTTGACTTGCAGAGATAGTTGCCGTTGGACAGCATGACGCCCTTGGGCAGTCCTGTGGTGCCCGACGTGTACATCAGCAAGGCGACATCGTCGGAACCCGTTGCGACACCGGGGTCTTCGCCGACATGGCCGTCGATCCAGTCCTCGAAGGACTGCCAGCGGTCGTGCGTGCCGATCGCCACGATGCCCGTCACCGTCGTCAGCCCATCCTCGATCGCCTCGACGTGGCCGAAGAACTCCGATCCCACGACCACGATGCGGGCCTGGGCGTCGTCGATGATGTGCGCCATCTCCGGTGGTGCCAGCCGCCAGTTCACCGGCACGCCAACGGCGCCCAGCTTGGCAAGGCCGAAAACCACCTCGAAGAACTCCGCGCTGTTCTTCTCGATGAAGGCCACCCGATCGCCGAACCCGACGCCGGCCGCGCGGAACGCCTGCGCAGCCTGACTGGACCGTGCGTCGAGCTCGGCGAAGGTGATCGTGCGGTCGCCGACGATCAGCGCCGTGGTGTCGGGCCGTAGCCGTGCGTGGACGCGCACGATGTCGGCGATGTTGGCGATGTCAGGCATGGTTCAGCTACTGGGTTGTACGCGTTGGCGTTTCATCACCGCATTCACCGCGCCGGGGGCGAACGTGTTCACCGCCTGGGCGGTCACGGCCATCCGCGGCGCGATGCGCACCGGACGGACACGTGCGGCGGTGATCATCCAGTCGGCTGCCTCGTCGGCGCTCAACCCGGGCAGGCCGTCGTAGGCCCGGGTGGGGGCGATCATCGGCGTGAGAACGAGCGGGTAGTACAGCGTCGTCGAGTGCACACCGTCGGCGCCCCACTCGGTCTCGATGACGCGGCTGACGGACGACAGCGCCGCCTTGGACGCGTTGTAGACCGAGAACAGCGGCGACGATTCGTTCAGCACACCCCACGTCGACACGTTGATGATGTGGCCGTCGCCGCGTTCGCGCATGCCCGGCGCCAGGCCACGGATGAGCCGTAGCGGCGAGTAATAGTTCAACGCCATCGTCCGCTCGACGTCATGCCAGCGGTCGAGGGATTCTGCCAACGGCCTACGGATCGAGCGTCCGGCGTTGTTGATCAGGATGTCGATGCCGCCGAGATCGCGCTCGAGCGTGGCGACCAAGTCGTCGACGGCGTCCAGGTCGGACAGGTCGCAGGCATGGGCCTTCGCCGTTCCGCCTGCGGCGGTGATCCGGCCGACGACTTCGTCCAGGAGTTCCTGCCTGCGAGCGGCGACCACCACCGTGGCGCCGCGCCGGGCGAACTTCTCCGCGGCCGCTTCGCCGATGCCCGACGACGCCCCGGTCAGCAGGATGCGCTTGCCGCTGAGGTCGATGTCGTCGCGGTCCGGGCGGCGCAGCAGCACTTGCGCGGCCAGCGGTGGCCGCATGCCCGCCAGCAGCACCTGTTCGGAGAGCCAGCGCAGCGGATTCTTACTCACAGTCGGCGAGTCTAGGTGGCGCCGTATGCGCGCTCGACGAGCGATGATTAGCCGACCGTCCTACAGTCGATATTTCTATGACCTTGAAAGGTGAGCTCGACAAACGATTCAGCGAAGCGGATGAGCCGCTCGACGGCGGGACCGTGCGCAAGATCCTCGCTGACGCGGAGTTGTACTGGCTCACCACGGTGCGCGGCGACGGTCGACCACATGTGACGCCCCTGGTGGGGGTGTGGGTCGACGACAGTTTCGTGTTCTGCACCGGCTCCGGCGAGCAGAAGGCCCGCAATCTCGAGCGCAGCAAGTCCGTCGCGGTCACCACCGGCAGCAACAAGTGGAAAGACGGACTGGACGTCGTGGTGGAGGGCGTCGCCGAACGCGTCACCGGGCTGGCCACTCTGACCGCGCTCGCCGATGCCTACCGCGACAAGTACGACGGGGACTGGGACTACGACGCCGACGACAAGGTGTTCGATCCCGACGGTGTGCGCGTCCGGTCTTCCGCGTGCAGCCGACGAAGGTGATCGCGTTCGCGAAGTCACCGCACGGCCAGACGACTTTCCGGCCCTAGCTCCAGCCCCTCGGCGATTTCGGTGCTCGCACGATCGCTCAGCGGTCGTACGCGCACCCAAATCACGGTCAGAAGTAGCGGGGGAACTGGCTCCAGTCGGGGTCGCGCTTCTCCAGGAACGCGTCGCGGCCCTCGACGGCCTCATCGGTCATATACGCCAACCGCGTCGCCTCGCCGGCGAACAGCTGCTGGCCCATCAGACCGTCGTCGGTCAGGTTGAAGGCGTACTTGAGCATCCGGATCGCCTGCGGGGACTTGCCGTTGATGGCCGCCGCCCATTCGAGTCCGACCTTCTCCAGATCGACGTGGTCGACCACCTCGTTGACAGCACCCATCGCGTGCATCTGCTCGGCGGTATACGGCCTGCCGAGGAAGAAGATCTCGCGGGCGAACTTCTGGCCGACCTGCTTGGCGAGGTACGCGCTGCCGTAGCCGCCATCGAAGCTGCCGACATCGGCGTCGGTCTGCTTGAAGCGCGCATGCTCCCGGCTGGCCAGCGTGAGGTCGCACGTCACATGCAGGCTGTGCCCGCCGCCGGCCGCCCACCCGTTGACCAGACAGATGACGACCTTCGGCATGAACCGGATCAGCCGCTGCACCTCGAGGATGTGCAGCCGCCCGGCGCGCGCGGGATCGACCGACTCCGCGGTCTCGCCCGATGCGTACTGGTAGCCGCTGCGGCCGCGGATGCGTTGATCGCCACCGGAGCAGAATGCCCAGCCGCCGTCCTTGGGGCTGGGCCCGTTGCCGGTGAGCAGGATGACACCGATCTCGGGCCACATCCTGGCGTGGTCGAGCACGCGGTACAGCTCGTCGACGCTGTGCGGACGAAATGCGTTGCGCACCTCGGGGCGGTCGAACGCCACGCGCACCGTCGGCTGAGGTCTGCCGTCGACGACATGACGGTGATACGTGATGTCGGTCAGCTCGAATCCGTCGACCGGCTGCCAGGCCGACGAGTCAAAAGGGTCGTCCGATGAGCTGCTTGCGCGAAGAGAATCGTTGTCGCTCATGCGCTTACCGGATCGAAACGGAAGACGGGGCAGCGACCTGCCAGTGCCTCGTACTCGTCGGGGTTGGGTCCGGTCACCAGCCCCGCCTTCTTCATGAAGCCCACGCCCGTCGGCACCTCCACGGGGAACAACCGCAGGAGCGGGCGTGCCTCGTCGGGTGGCAACTCGACGACGCGGACACGTTCGGTGTTCTTACCCTGCTTGAGCTCGGCCGCGCCCGCCGCTCGCAGATTGGCTGCCCAATCGCTGCCGGGCAATCCACCGAGCACGTACTTCTGCCCCTCGACGATCATCGGAGTGATCGGTGTCGAACGCGGCTTGCCGCTCTTGCGCCCGGGCACGACGAGGATCACCGGCCCCTTGTCGCCCATGGGGACACCGAGTTTCTGTATCCCGATCATGACTTTGTTGACGTACTTCAGCCACCACGGCGGGCGGATCCGCTCGGTGTTCGACATGGCGGAAACGCTACGCGACCGGATCGACGCGAAACACCGGCAGGCGTCCGGCCAACCCCTCCAACTCGTCGGACGTACCCGTCTTCAGCACGCCTGCGCGTTTCATGATGTCGACGCCGGTCGACACTTGCGCGGGGAACTCCCGTAGGACCGGGCGGGCATCCTCGGCGCTCAGTTCGACCATTCGGACCGATTCCGATCGCCTGCCCTGGGTGAGCGACACCCGTTCGGCGGCGCGGACATTGTGAACCCAGTCGGCGCCCGGATAGCCGTTCACGACATAGCGCCGGCCGTCCACGCACATCGGCGTCACGGGCGTAGAGCGCGGCTTACCCGTCTTGCGGCCCGGCACCGTCAGCACCACGGGCGACTCATGCCGCGAGACCGGCACGCCGAGCCGCAGCAGCACCACGAACACCCTGTTGGCGGGCTTGAGCCACCAGGGTGAGCGAATGGGCGCGGGACCCGTCACAGCCGGACACCGTAGTCCGTCAGCGCGTCACGAAGTCCGCCGCGACGTAGCGACGTGGGAAGCGGATGCACCAGAACGAATCCGCAGCCGAGGGCACGTGCGCCACCGTCGGCCTCGTCGCTGTCACCGACCATGACCGCCTGCTGCGCCTGCACCCCGAGCCGCCCCAGCGCGGCCTCGAAGATTTCCGGGTTCGGTTTCACGGCGCCGACCTCAAAGGACAGCACGAATTCGTCGACGTATTCGGCAGCGCCGATCGATTCGAAAGCGGGTCGAATGTCGAACGCGATATTTGAGACCACGGCCGTTTTGACGCCTTGCTGGTGCAGGCTCTGCAGGACGCCGACGGTGTCGGGATAGGGCGTCCAGTTCAACGGGTCGATCATCAGGCCGTAGAGGATTTCGGCATGATGGTCGGCCACGCCGGACTCGCGGAGTACATGCAGGTACGCCTCGCGATGCAGGTGCGGAGCCAGGTCCCGGTTGATCCACGCGTGGTGCGCCTTCTGAGTCATCTTGACGTGCTGACCGGTCGGCGCGGTCATTCTCCGCATCAGCTCGGCCTGCAGGTGGACGTCGACCTGGCGTTCGTCGACTTCTATGCCCTCGAACCAGCGGTCGTCCTCTTCCAGGCGGAACAGTGTGCCGGAGTAGTCGAAGAGGACGGCTTGCACGGTCACGCGTCCCATGCTGCCAGGTGTGAAAAATAACGAAAGGGGCTAATTAACAGGCATGACCGAGCTCGAGCAGGCTGTCGTGGTCGTCCCCGCGCACAACGAGATCGAGCGTTTGCCGCGCAGCCTGTCGGCATTGCTGGCCGCGTCGATGCGCACGACGATGCGGGTCCTGATCGTCGTGGTTCTCGATGCCTGCGATGACGGCAGTGAGCGGCTCGCGCAGCGGTTCGGTCCGAACGTGCACTTCATCTCGATCGATGCGGGCAATGTGGGCGCCGCCCGCGCCGCCGGATTTTCCTACGCGCGCTCGGTGTGTACCGCCACCGAAGCTGCCCGCACCTGGTTCGCCACCACCGACGCCGACACCATCGTGGAAAGCAATTGGTTGTCACATATGGCGGGGGCCGGTGCCGACATGGTGCTCGGGACGGTGCGGATACCGGTATGGCGTCTGCCCGTGGAGGTGGCCCGCCGCTATCTGGCGGCTTACCAGTCGAACGGGCCCGGCCATGACCACGTGCACGGCGCCAACATGGGCTTCCGGGCAGACGCCTACTGGAGCGTCGGAGGTTTCCGGGCACTGGCCACCGGCGAGGACGTCGACCTCGTCGAGCGTTTCGAGGCAGCGCACCTGAGCATCCATCGCGACGCGAAACTCTCGGTGACGACGTCAGCACGTCAAGACGGGCGGGCACCTGGTGGATTTGCCGCCCATCTCCGTCAACTGGGTCTGTCATCGCGCAGCCGAAAGGTCGCGGAAGCATGACCGGCAGTGCCCTGATCGGTCGATGGCTCGAGTCGGGCGCATTGGAACTGCCGCTTCCCGGCGGCGGCGAGACGGCGCGGCGGTGGCGTTGCCTTGCGGCACTTGCGAGGGTCGACATCGTGGCGGGCCGGTTGGCTGAAGCGCATACCGATGCAATCGCGATCTTGGCCGAACTCGATTCCTCCGAGGTGAAACCTGGTCGGCTATGGGGTGTTTGGGCGGCGGAATCCCGGGATGCCGTGCTCAATGCGCACAGTGACGAGGATGCGACGACGCTCGACGGCACCAAGGTGTGGTGCTCAGGCGCGGGGCTGTGCACACACGCCCTCGTGACGGCGCGCCTGGAGTCCGGCGATCGGGGAT
Organism: Mycolicibacterium rhodesiae NBB3; assembly: GCF_000230895.2. The sequence goes on along the minus strand of NC_016604.1, from coordinate 1,070,911 downwards.
TGTTCGCCGTCGACCTCAGGCAGGCCGGAGTGCAGCCGCTCCCGAGCGGGTGGCGTAATTCTGGGATGGCCGAATCAGACACGCGCTCAGTGCAATTCAGCAATGCGCCGGCAACACCGGTCGGTCCGCCCGGGGAGTATCTGGCCCGGGCCGGCTTCTGGCACGGCGCGATCGGCGTCGCGGCGTGCTGGCTCGGCGGTGCTAGGGCCGTAGCGGAACCGTTGTATGCCCGCGCCGCCGAGGATCGCGTTGACCCGCACGCGCTGGCACATCTGGGAGCGGTCGACGCAGCGCTGGCCGCCGGCGAGGCGATGCTCTCGTGGGCCGCGAGCGCCGTCGACGACGATCCGTTGAACCGCAAGGGCATGGCCGAGTTGATCGCCAGGCGTACCCGGGCCGTGGTCGAGACCGCGGTGGAGGAGACGATCGTGCGCACCGGCCGCGCGCTCGGCCCGGCACCGTTGAGTCACGACGCCCAGCATGCGAAGCGGGTCGCCGATTTGACCATGTACGTCCGGCAGAGCCACGCCGAGCGGGATCTGGAGCGACTGGGAGTGCTGGCAGGAGCGACGCGATGACGCTCACACATTCGGGTAACGGCGCGCGATTCGCTGCACGCCCGTTGACCGTCGATGGGACACCGACGCAGGAGTGGCTCGATGCGCTGGCCGACGCGCCCGAGTTGGACATGACGGCCTGCCGCGAAATCCTCGTGGTGGCGGCGCATCCCGACGACGAGACCCTCGGGTTCGGCGCGGCTCTCGCGACGTTGGCCGGGCTCGGTGCACGGGTGCAGGTGGTGGCGGTCAGCGACGGGGGCGCCTCGCATCCCGGTCCCGATCGTGGCGGTCTGGAAAGCATCCGTCGCGCCGAGTTACACGACGCCATGAGGGTGCTCGGCCTTCCCGCGCCCATCTGCCTCGGAATGCCCGACGGCGAGCTGAACGATTACGAGGGCCTGCTCGCGGACCGCCTGACCGCCATGCTCGCCGACCGGCCAGGTACTCCGTGGATCGCCGCGACGTGGCGCGGTGACGGCCATCCCGATCACGAGGCCGTCGGCCGTGCCGCGGCGGCCGCCGCGCAGCGCCGCGGTGCGGTGTTGGTGGAGTACCCGATCTGGATGTGGCACTGGGCAACACCCGGCGATGTCGCTGTGCCGTGGGACCGGCTTCGTGTCGTACCCGCTGCGTCGCACGCTCTCGAACGGAAGGCGGCGGCCGCGCAGTGCTACCGCTCGCAAATCCAGATGGCCAGCCAGTGGGGTTCAGTCGAACCGGCGCCGTTGCCGTCTTTCGTCGTGCGGCGGCTACTCGCCGTCAGGGAGGTGGTGTTCTGATGCCTACTCGGCTCTCGACCGGTTACTTCGACCGGATCTACTCCGAGTCGGACGATCCGTGGCAGCTCGGCGGCAGATGGTACGAACAGCGCAAGTACGCAATCACGTTGGCGCTGCTGCCTTATCGGCGCTACCGCCATGCATTCGAACCCGGATGTTCGATCGGTGTTCTCACCGAACAGCTGACCAGCCGCTGCGACCACGTCACGAGCACAGATATCGCAAGCGCTGCGCTGGATGCGACGCATCGGCGTTTGGTCGACGCCGGCAGGCGCCGCAGCGTCACGCTGCTCCGCCAATCGGTCGACGACCCCTGGCCGCAGGAGGGATTCGATCTCGTGGTGCTCTCCGAGCTCTGCTATTACCTTCACCCGGAAGTCCTCCGTGACACCCTCGACCGCGAGATACCGCTGTTGAAGCCGGGCACGACGGTCGTCTCCGCGCACTGGCGCCATCCCGTCGCGGAGTACCCGATGACCGGTGACTACGCGACCGATGTCATCGCCGCCACCACTGGATTACACCGCGTCGGTGGATATCGCGATGCCGATGTGGTGATCGAGTTGTTCGACACGAAGTCGTCGCTGTCCGTCGCCGCACGAACAGGGGTGCCCGGGGCCTAGGTCCGCGCCTGGGCGGCCTTGTCGGACAATATGTCTCGCTCGCGTTCGTTGTCCGTCATCTGCGCGGCACGGTCGAATTCCGCGGCGGCCTCGACATCGCGGCCCAGCCGGGCCAGCAGTTCCCCGCGCACGCTCGGCAGCAGGTAGGAGTCGTCGAGACCGGTCAATCCGTCGACGATGTCCAAGGCGGCCGCGGGTCCGTCGGCCATCGCCACCGCGACCGCCCGGTTGAGTGCGACGATGGGCGACGGTGCGATCTGCATCAGTCCGTCGTACAGCATCACGATGTGCTTCCAGTCGGTGTCCTCGGCGGTGGGCGCGGTGGCGTGGCATTCGGCGATCGCCGCCTGAAGCGCATACGGTCCCCAGCCAACACCCTTGCGCTGCAACGCTTCGGCTGATCGTGCGAGCGCGGCGACACCGCGCTGGATCTGCGCGCGGTCCCATCGGGCGCGGTTCTGCGCCTCCAACAGAATCGGTCGGCCGTCGCCGTCGGTGCGGGCGGCGAAGCGCGACGACTGGAACTCCATCAGCGAGACCAGACCGTGCACTTCCGGCTCGTCGGGCACCAGCGCGGCGAGTACCCGGCCCAATCGCAATGCCTCGCTGCATAGTTCGTCGCGGATCCAGCGCTGCCCGATGGATGCCGAATAGCCTTCGTTGTACACCAGGTAGATCACCGAGAGCACGGCCGACAACCGCTGCGGATACTGCGACCGGTCAGGCACCTCGAACGGGATCGCAGCCTCGGAGAGAGTCTTCTTCGCGCGGGTGATCCGCGCGGCGATCGTCGACTTGGACGTCAGGAAGGCGCGGGCGATCTCGTCGGTCGTCAAGCCGCCGACCACCCGAAGCGTCAACGCGATCTGGCCTTCCCGCGACAGCACGGGGTGGCTGGAGATGAACACCAGCCGCAGCACGTCATCGTCGATGCGGTCGGGGTCCCACGCATCGGGGGAGTCCTGCATCTCGAGTTCGTGCGCCAGAACCGCGTACTTGGCGTCGAGGTTCTCCTGGCGGCGCCACTGATCAATCGCCTTGCGTTTGGCCACCGCGGTCAACCAGGCGCCGGGATTGCGCGGCACGCCGCTGTCCGGCCACTGCGTGAGCGCATCGACAAGTGCCTCTTGCGCCAGGTCCTCGGCGAACCCGACGTCCCCGACGGCGCGCGTCAGCGTCGCGACGATCTTGGCGGCCTCCATCCGCCACACCGCGTCGACGGTCTGCTGGATCTGCGACACGCCACCCATTGTGCCGAGCTTGCGCAAAGTGTCCCGACACGCCGACGAAATGGCGCACTTTGCGTCTGCTCACGCAGGAGAGTGAACAGTGATGACGCACCGCCTCGTGACGGCATACCGGGAAGGCCGCAAGGCTTACCCGCAGACAGTCGCGAATCCCTATGCGGGTATCGGCGATCGCGTAGTAGCGCGGATGTGGCGGCTGGGATGGCAGCGCGCCGCCGACGACAGTCGCGGCATTCCCAGCGAACCAGAGCGCATCGCTCGGCTGGCCGCCGAGATCGATGAACTCCTGGACTGAGCGCCTCGAGGCTCTGCTCGCTCGGCAGCGCCGCGTCATCCTCGGTATCGCCGGGTTGCCCGGCGCGGGTAAGACGACCGTGGCTGAGCTGATCGCCGCGTCCTTCGAGGATGCCGTGCGCGTGCCGATGGACGGTTTCCACCTCGCCGACGCGGAACTGCGGCGGCTGGGCCGACTCGATCGCAAGGGAGCCATCGATTCGTTCGACGCTTTCGGGTATCTCGCATTGCTGCAACGTGTCAGGAGTCAGGACGCTGGGATCGTCTACGCCCCGGCCTTCGACCGCGACATCGAACAACCGGTTGCGGGCAGCATTCGCGTCGAGCCGAGCGCGCGGCTGATCGTCACCGAGGGGAACTACCTGCTCGACGACGAGGAGCCGTGGCCGCAAGTGCGGCGCACGATGGACGAGGTGTGGTTCGTCGACTGTGCACCTGAGGAGCGACGGCGCCGACTCATAGCGCGCCACATCGAGTTCGGAAAGTCACCCGAAGACGCGCTGGCGTGGGTGCGTGACGTCGACGAGCTCAACGCGGCGCGGATCGAACGGGGCAGGGACCGAGCCGATCTGGTGATCTGAGGCTCAGCCGACGGCGCTGGACTGTCGGCTCAGCCGACGGCGCTGGACTGTCGGCTCAGCCGACGGCGCTGGACTGTCGGCTCAGCCGACGGCGCGGTCGGCGCCCTCCCAGAACTGCGCGCGCACCGCCTTCTTGTCGGGCTTGCCCAGTGCGGTGACGGGTACCGAGTCGACGATGATCACCTGCTTGGGTGACTGCACCGAACCCTTGCGTTCCTTGACCGCGCTCTGGATCTCGGCGGTCATCGTCGCGATGGCGGCCTCGTCGGACGCCGCGTCAGGCCGGAGCACGACGACCGCCGTCACCGCCTCGCCCCATTTCTCGTCCGGTGTGCCGATGACGCAGACCTGGGCGACCGAGGGATGTTCTGCGACAACGTCTTCCACCTCGCGGGGGAAGACGTTGAAGCCGCCCGTGACGATCATGTCCTTCGTGCGGTCCACGATGTACCAGAAACCGTCCTCATCCTCGCGGGCGAGATCGCCGGTGTGCATCCAGCCGTCGCGGAACGTCTCGGCCGTCGCTTCCGGCTTGTTCCAATACCCGCCGGACACCAGCGGCCCGGACACGCAGATCTCGCCGACTTCGCCCTGCGCCACCTGATTTCCGTCGGCATCCAGCAGCGCGGTCCGCGCGAACACCGTCGGCCGACCGCATGACGTCAGCCGCTTCTCGTCGTGATCTCCCTTGGGCAGGTACGTGATCACCATCGGCGCCTCGGACTGGCCGTAGTACTGCGCGAAGATCGGTCCGAACCGGTCGATCGCCTCCTTCAGCCGCACCGGGTTCATCGCCGAGGCGCCGTAATACACCGTCTCCAGCGACGACAGGTCGCGGGTGTGCGAATCCGGATGATCCATCAACGCATAGATCATCGACGGCACCAGCATGGTGGCCGTGATCTTCTGCTCTTCGATCGTCTTCAGCACCTCGGCCGGATCGAACTTGGTGAGCACCACCAGCTCGCCGCCCTTGATGATCGTCGGCACGAAGAACGCCGCCCCGGCATGCGACAACGGTGTGCACATCAAGAATTTCGGACGTTCGGGCCACTCCCACTCGGCGAGCTGAATCGTCGTCATGGTGGTGATCGACTGCGCGGTCCCGATGACGCCCTTCGGCTTTCCGGTCGTCCCGCCCGTGTACGCCATGCCGCCGATGTGGTCCGGCGGCAGATCCGCCGCGATCAACGGCTTCGGCGAGTACTTGGCAGCTTCGGCGGTGAGGTCGACGCCGACCTCGGCGAGTTCCTCGGGCACCGGCCCGATCGTCAAGACCTGCTTGAGGCCGGGGACCTTCTCCAGCAGTCCCTTGGCCCGCTCGACGAACATCGGGTTCGGGTCGATGGTCAGCGACGTGACGCCGGCGTCGTTGAGGACGTACGCGTGGTCGTCCAGCGAACCGAGAGGGTGTAGTGACAGACGCCGATAGCCCTGCGTCTGGCCGGCGCCGAGGATCATCAGCACCTCGGGCCGGTTCAGCGCCAGCAGACCACTCACGACGCCCGTCCCGGCGCCGAGCGCCTCGAACGCCTGGATGTACTGGCTGATGCGTTCTGCCAGCTCACCGCCGGTCAAGGTGGTGTCGCCGAGGAACAGCACCGGCTTGTCCTTATTGCGCTTCAGGGCGCCGACCGTGAGGTGGCCGGAGTGCAGGGGATGGCGCAGCAGGTCGTCCGTCATGACTTCAGATTAGAACGTGTTACAGAATTGGTTTCAAGGGCGGTTGTCTTGGGCTTCTCTTCCAGAGTGAAGGACAAGCTCCGGACGGCAATCCTCCAACTGGCCCGCGACCGTGGCCCGACCAAGACCATCTGCCCGTCGGACGCCGCGCGCGCCGTCGGCGGTGACCAGTGGCGTGAGTTGATGGAGCCTGCCCGCGACATCGCGCGCGACCTTGCCCGAGCCGGTGAGGTGGAGATTCTGCAGCACGGCGAGGTGCTCGACCCCGACGCAAACTGGCGCGGACCCATAAGAATCCGCGCCAGCACGTAGGGGTTTCGGCGCGCCGACGACCGCTCAGCGATCGCAAGCGCGCCGAAATCACCTCAGCGGCTGGCGAACTTGTCGGCGTCTGCGCGGGCCTGGGCCGCGATCTTCTCGGCGAGGTCGGCTTTCCACTGGATTTCCTTCTGCACCCACGGGTTGTCCTGGGGAAACTCCTCGGTTTCCGACACCCGTCGCACCTCGACCTTGACGCCCTTGCCCAGCGGGATCTTTTGCGCCCACTGCTTGGCTTCCTCCTTGGACGACACGTCGAGGATCCAGAACCCGTTGAACAGCTCCTTGGCCTCGGTGTACGGGCCGTCGGTGACCACTGGCGGATCGGAGTTGAAGTCGACGACGAAGCCCTCCTCCGGTCCGGTCAGACCCTCGCCGGCGAGCAGTACACCAGCCTTGATGAGCTCCTCGTTGAAACGGCCCATCTGCTCGATGATCTGGTCGAAGTCGATGTTGGCTTCCGCCATGGCCGCCTCGGCCTCGGCGCTGGACCGCATGATCAGCATGTAGCGCGACATTGTTGTCTCCTTCTAGTTGGGAAGGGGCTCGCTTATCGTGCCCTCATTGACACGTCGAACGGCAACCCACAGAAATCGACACGGCCGCCGATCCTTTTTCATCGAATTTTCCCGGCGACTGAGAGGATTGCGTACATGCCCGCCGCTGACCTGGTCATTCAGGGAACTGTCCTCACCGTCGACGAACAACAACCCACTGCGGAAGCGCTCGCCGTAGCCGACGGCCGCATCGTCGCGGTCGGGAGCAAGGCCGACGTCGAGTCATGGATCGGGCCGGACACCCAGACCGTGGACATCGGAGACGGCTGCGTGATGCCGGGCCTCGTCGAGGCGCACGGGCATCCGCTGATGGAGGCCATCGTGCTGTCGGACCGGATGGTCGACATCCGACCGGTGACGATGCCCGAGGCCGATGACGTCGTCACGGCAATCGAGGCGGAGGTCGCCAAGCGGGGCGCCGACGGCGCATACGTCAACGGGTGGGACGCGCTGCTGCAGAACGGCCTACCGGATCCGACGCTCACGTGGCTCGACGGTATCGCCCCCGAAAGTCCACTCGTCATCGTGCACAACTCCGGGCACAAGGCCTACTTCAACTCCGCGGCCGCCGCACGCGTCGGGCTGACGCGTGACACCCCGGACCCGAAGGGCGCCAGCTACGGTCGTGACGCGAACGGCGAACTCGACGGAAGCGCCGAGGAGATCGGAGCGGTCTTCCCGCTCCTCGCCGGTGCGATCCAGCCCAGCGACTATCCCGCGATGCTGCACGCCGAACTGGGCCGACTGAACCGCGCGGGGCTGACGACATGTTCGGAGATGGCGTTCGATCCAGTGTTCCGCCCGGTGATCGAGCAGATGCGCGACGAGCTGACTGTGCGACTGCGCGTCTACGAGATGTCCACCGCCGCGATGACCACCGACCAGGTTCCCGACAACGGCGACGACATGGTCCGGCAGGCAGGCATCAAGTGCTGGGTGGACGGTTCACCGTGGATCGGCAACATCGACCTGTCGTTTCCGTATCTCGACACCGAGGCCACCCGCAGTATCGGCATCCCGAAGGGGTCGTGTGGGTGTGCGAACTACACGCGAGAACAGCTGACCGAGATCGTCGGCGCCTACTTCCCGAAGGGCTGGCAGATGGCCTGCCACGTCCAGGGCGACGCGGGTGCCGACACCATCCTCGACGTCTACGAGGAGGCGCTGCGCGAACATCCGCGCGACGACCATCGGCTGCGGCTCGAGCACGTCGGCGCCATTCGCGACGACCAACTGCAGCGCGCCCACGATCTCGGCGTCACCTGCAGCCTGTTCGTCGATCAGATCCACTACTGGGGCGACATCGTCGTGGACGGACTATTCGGGCCCGAGCGCGGAAACCGTTGGATGCCATGTGGTTCGGCGGTGGCCACCGGAATGCGGATCTCGCTTCACAACGATCCGCCGGTGACGCCTGAGGAGCCGTTGCGCAACATCAGCGTTGCGGTCACGCGCACGGCGCCCAGCGGCCGGGTGATCGGTCCGGAACAGCGGATCACGGTCGATCAGGCCATCCGCGCGCAGACCATCGACGCGGCCTGGCAATTGCACTCCGACGATGTCATCGGATCGTTGGAGGTGGGCAAGTACGCCGACATGGTGGTGCTGTCGGCCGACCCGCGGGACGTTCCGCCGGAGACGATCGCCGCCCTCGAGGTACGCGCGACGTACCTGGCGGGCCGGCAGGTTTATACGAAAGACAACTGACAAACAGCTGGACATGGCAGGCTGAAAGCATGTCTGACCTGGCTGATCCGCGCTTCCTCGACGACCGCCTCGCCCACTGGGCCGAAACCACGCCCGACGGCGAGGCGATGACCTACTTCGAACGAACCTGGACGTGGGCCGAGTGGAACGAGCGCGTGCGCCGGCTGGCAGGTGCCCTGAAGGAACGCGGCGTCGGGCGCGGAGACGTGGTGGCGTTCCTCGACAAGAACCATCCCGCGTGCGTGGAGCTCACCTTCGCCGCCGCGTCGCTGGGCGCCGCCAACGCGATCATCAACTTCCGCCTGGCCGCCGACGAGCTCGACTACGTTCTCAACGACTCCGGAGCCAAACTGCTCATCGTCGGCAAGGAACTGCGGGGCAACGTCGACAAGATCCGCGACAAGCTCACCCACCTCGAGCACGTCATCGAGGTGACCCCGGAGGGCGAGGACGGCGACGAGTACGAGGCCATGCTTGCCGCCGCCACACCGGTGGGCCGAGGCGACGATGTCGACCCCGACGACGTCGCGATCATCATGTACTCGTCGGGCACCACCGGTCGTCCCAAGGGTGTGCAGCTGACGCAGGCCAACATAGTGGCGCACACGATCAACGCGCACGAGGGCTTCGAATTCGAACCCGGCGACAAGAACATGGTGTCGATGCCGTTGTTCCACGTCGGCGGATCGTCCTACGTACAGTTCGGAATTCACGACGGGTTCCCCAGCGTCATGACGCGTGAGGTCGACGGTATGTCGCTCGCCGGTGCAATTCTCAAGGGCGCCAACAGAACTTTCCTGGTGCCCGCGGTGCTGGCCAAGGTGCTGGACTCCGGCGAGGACGCTGTGAAGCTGTTCGGCTCGCTGAAGACGTTCGCATACGGCGCGTCCCCGATGCCGCTTCCGTTGCTGCGCCAGGCCCTGAAGGCATGGCCGAACACTGATTTCATGCAGGCTTACGGGCTCACCGAAGTGTGCGGTGTCATCAGCCATCTGCTTCCCGAGGCCCATCGCGATCCTGGCAAGGAGGAGCGGCTGAGCAGTGCGGGGACGCTGGTACCCAACGCCGAGGTGCGGGTGGTCGACCCCGACACCCTTGAGGACGTGCCCGAAGGCGAGCAGGGCGAATTGTGGTTCCGCTCACCGCAGTTGATGAAGGGCTACCACAACAAGCCGGAGGCGACGGCGGAGTCCATCACCGAGGACGGTTGGTTCCGCACCGGCGACATCGGCCGCGTCGACGACGGCGGCTATATCTTCGTCGAGGACCGGTTGAAGGACATGATCATCTCCGGTGGCGAGAACATCTACTCGATCGAGGTCGAGCGAGTGATCGCCGAGCATCCCGCGGTCGTCGACGTCGCGATCATCGGCATTCCGGACGAGAAGTGGGGCGAGGTGGTCAAAGCCGTTGTCCAGTTGGAGGGAGAGGCCACCGAGGAAGAGCTGATCGCTTTCGCGCGCGAGCGGTTGGCCGCTTACAAGTGCCCGAAGTCCGTCGACGTCCACGACGAGTTGCCGCGCAACCCGACCGGAAAGGTCCTCAAGAAGGACCTGCGCAAGCAGTACTGGGAGGGCCGCGACCGCGCGACGGTCTAGGAACTGCGAATTCGGCGCGTTGGTCAACCGTCGCGGTTGGTTTGCGCGCCCGATTCGCCAGGCGTGATCGGTATCGCGACCTCGTTGCGCCGCCGGAACGGCAGCGTCCACGGCGGGTCGTAGAACCATGCGACCGGGTCGCCGGCAACCTCGATGTCGTTGTCCAGCAGGATCTTCCGTAACTGCTCGACGTGGTGGGCGACCGCCTGCGGGCTGCGGTCTCCGCTGAATCGCAGCACCGCGACCGTCTCACCGGACACCGGGACGAGTTTGACCTTGTCGTCATCGGGTTCGGGGAGGGTCTCCATCGACCACTTCGACGGCATGAAGAACCGGATGACCCATTTGTCGTCGGCCGTACGGGACTGCGCGACCGGCGCCGTCATCGCGATCGTGTCGGCGGACTGCTGACCGACGGGCGCGGTCATCGCGATCGTCTCGTCGCGGTGGTTGGCGCCGAATATGTAGCCCGCGAGGCGGCGGAAGCCGATGTTGCGGGCGCGGTCCTCATCGCCGGCCACGGTGGTCTCGGCGGCGATGCGTGGTCCGTAGCGCCGTATCACCACACCGTCGGTGAGCTCGGTGGACAGGTAGTGGGGCTCTTCGGTACCGACGCGGATGCCGACGATGGACAACAACGATTCGGCGACCTGGCCGGGGATGTCGATGAGCTTCATCAGCGGTTCAGCGCCCAGATGTGGGTGGACAGCGCAGTGGCGAACGCGCACCACGCGGGATAGGCAGCCAGGGGAGCGGCCTTGGCGCCTTGGACGGCGATCGAGCGTCTGGTCAGGTCCGCGCTACTGACTGCCAGCACTCCGGCCGCGATCGCGGCCGTTCCCAGCCGTCGTTGGTTGAAGAACAACCACGACCAACTGCCGTTGAGCACCAGGTTGGTCGCCAGCGCGGCGATGTACGCCCGCCGCTCTTGGTCCTGGCCTCGTTGTTCGAGGTGGTCCAGCGTGGCCGCCGATGTGGCGGCGATGTCGGCGTACAGCACCGGCCACACAATCGGAAAGGCTTGTCGTGGGGGCTGATACGGCGGTTTCTTCAGCTTCGCGTACCACGCGGACTGCGCGGGACGGCTCGCCAGCCCGCCCAGCACGGCGGTGGCCGTCACGGCGAGGGCGGTCGGCACCAACGTCTTGATCTGCACGCGCAGCTCCTTCCCAGATATTTAAGTATCTGAAATATAGCCAGGAGTGTACGAAACTAAACCCTCACCAGCCCATCGATCCGGGCACGCCCTTGAAAGGTCCAGCGATCCAGCTGGTCACCCAGCCGCCGTAGAAGTTCCCGGGTTGCGGGGTGACCTCTTCGCCGTTGACGGTGCAGCGGTCGACCTGTGCCGCCATCACCGCAATGGCGCCTGCGATCATTTCGAACCCGGCGGTTGGGTGCAGGTACGTCCACGCCGCACGCGGCGCAACGACGGTTGGCGTCACCAGGTCGAAGTAACTCGCCTGGCCCTTCCACTCGCACCAGGACGACCCTTCGGCGGGGCGCAGGCTGTCCTCGATGAAGCTCGCGGCAGGCAAGTAATACGTAGGTGGATGGCTGGTCTCGAGCACCCGCCAGGCGGCCGTCGCCGAGGCAATCGTCTGGCCGCCGAGTTCGACGGTGATCGAGCCGGTGAATTCTTCGAGTCGTGGCGGCCTCGGGTAATCCCAGACCGACTCCTGGCCTGGACGCGGGGTGTCCGGGATGGGCATCCCACCACTGTAGGCGGCAGTATGGAGGTCGTGGCCCAGCTGGACGACGTGCTCGACGGATTGCACGTCGTCGCACTGCCCATGCGAGTTCGGTTCCGCGGCATCACCGTTCGCGAGGTCGCACTCATCGAGGGACCTGCGGGCTGGGGTGAGTTCGGCGCGTTCCTCGAATACGGGCCACCCGAGGCGGCGCACTGGCTCGCGTCGGCCGTCGAGGCCGCATACGAGGCGGCGCCGGTCGTGCTGCGCGACCGCATCCCGATCAACGCGACCGTGCCCGCTGTCGCCGCGGACCAGGTGCCGGAGGTACTGGCCCGGTTTCCCGGCGCGCGCACCGCGAAGGTCAAAGTGGCCGAGCCGAGCCAGTCGTTGGCCGACGATGTGGCGCGCGTCAACGCCGTTCGCGCACTGGTGCCGACGGTGCGGGTCGATGCCAATGCCGGCTGGAGTGTCGACGAAGCGGCCGCCGCGGCCGCCGCGTTGACCGCGGACGGGCCGCTAGAGTACATCGAGCAGCCCTGCGCGACCGTGCCCGAGCTGGCGGAGTTGCGCCTCCGCGTGAAGGTGCCGATCGCGGCCGACGAAAGCATCCGCAAGGCTGACGACCCGCTGCGGGTCGTGCGCGAGCATGCCGCCGACATCGCGGTGCTCAAGGTCGCCCCGCTGGGCGGCATCCACAGGATGCTCGAGATCGCCGACCAGATCGACATCCCGATCGTCGTGTCCAGTGCGCTCGACTCTGCTGTCGGTATCGGTCGCGGACTGTTGGCTGCCGCCGCGCTGCCGGAGTTGCCGTATGCCTGCGGCCTGGGTACGGGCGGGCTATTCGTCGACGACGTCGCCGAGCCCACCGTGCCCGTCGACGGGTACCTGCCGGTCGCACCGGTGACGCCGGATCCGGCTCGGCTGTCCGCGCTCGCCGCTGCACCCGACCGACGTCGGTGGTGGATCGAGCGGATCCAGGCCTGTCAGCCGCTGATGTCCTAATTTGTGGGGGTCCTGGCCTAGACGCCACGCGGGCGCTCGCCAACACTGGATGCGTGCGATCGGTGGTGATCCTCGGCTTCCCGGGCGTCCAGGCTCTCGACCTGGTCGGCCCCTACGACGTATTCACCGGCGCGACGATCTGCCTGGCCGCCGCAGGACGATCCGACGAGGGCTACGCCGTCAGCGTCGTGACCCGCGACGGCGAACCGGTCACGACGCTCACCGGCCTCGCGTTCGTCGCCCAGCCCCTGCCAGACCCGCGCGAACCGATCGACACGCTGGTCCTGCCCGGTGGTGCCGGCGTCGATGACGCGCGGCGGGATCCCGACACCATCGGCTGGATTCAGATCGCGTCCGAGCAGACGCGCCGCGTCGTCAGCGTCTGCACCGGCGCGTTCCTCGCCGCGCAGACCGGTCTGATCGACGGCTGTGTCGCAACCACGCATTGGGCGTTCGCCACCCAGATGGCGCGCGAATTCCCTGCGGTCACCGTCGATCCCGAACCGATCTTCGTGAAGAGTTCCGAGAAGGTCTGGACGGCGGCGGGCGTCACGGCGGGAATCGATCTGGCACTGGCGCTGGTCGAGGAAGACTTCGGCACCGACGTCGCGCAGACGGTGGCGCGCTGGCTGGTGATGTACCTGCGCCGGCCGGGCGGGCAGACGCAGTTCGCGGCGCCGGTGTGGATGCCGCGCGCCAAGCGGGCGCCGATCCGTGACGTGCAGAATGCGATCGAGTCAGAACCCGGTGGTGCGCACAGTATTCCGGACCTCGCGCGACGCGCCGCCATGAGCCCGCGACATTTCACGAGGGTTTTCACGGACGAGGTCGGGGAGGCGCCGGGAGCCTACGTCGAGCGGATCCGCACCGAGGCTGCCCGCCGTCAACTCGAGGAGACCGACGACACCGTCACGGTCATCGCGGCGCGCTGCGGATTCGGCAGTGCTGAGACACTGCGCCGCAATTTCGTTCGACGACTGGGCATCTCGCCCGACCAGTACCGCAAGACATTCGCTTAACCGAAGGAGAAGGTAATGCAGATCGCGATCGTGGTGTACCCGGGCTTCACCGCGCTGGACTTCATCGGCCCTTACGAAGTGCTGCGCAATCTGCCCGACGCAGAGGTGCGGTTCGTCTGGCATGAACCCGGTCCCATCACCGCGGACTCGGGTGTGCTGCTGATCGGCGCCACACACTCGTTCGACGAGACCCCTTCGCCTGACATCGTTCTGGTGCCCGGCGGACCCTCCACCTTCGAGCATGCCCGCGACGAGAAGGTGCTCGACTGGTTACGCCGCGCCGATGAGACGTCGACGTGGACGACGTCGGTGTGCTCGGGTTCGGTGCTGCTCGCCGCCGCCGGCCTGCTCGAGGGACGCCGCGCCACCTCGCATTGGATGTGTCTACCGATGCTCAAGCCGTTCGGTGTAGAAGCCGTCAGCGACGAGCGGATCGTGCGCGAAGGCAAGATCGTCACCGCGGCGGGGGTGTCGGCCGGGATCGACCTCGCGATGTGGCTGTTCGGTCAGATCTGCGGCGACGCGAAGGCCAAAGCCGTGCAGCTGGTGATCGAATACGATCCGCAGCCGCCCTACGACTCGGGGCACATGTCGAAGGCGTCGGCCGCCACCAAGGCGACGGCCTCGGCGCTGCTCACCCTCGACACCGTCAAACAGGGCCAGCTGGTGCCGACAATGCAGGTGCTGTGGAACGCGGCGATCCAGCGGGTCCGAAGCGGCCGCAAGAAAGCGATTTCGGTGCGCTGACGGCCGCTGGGCGAACTGTGGTGTCTCGGGACATCGCTGACACTTATGTCTCGGGACATCGCTGACACTCATGGTGCCGGTTTGGGTTCGCGGGTGCGATAGGTACGGGTGTTTGTCTCGGCGCGTTGGTGGTATCGGGTGGGGTCGGCGGTGAATGCGCGGACGAGTCGGTTGCCGCTGAAGATGGAGATGTGGTCGCCGTCGCGGATGACGTCGCATTCGTGGCCGGCCCAGCGCAGGCCGACGTTGATTCTGTAGGGCGCAGCGCACACGTTGCCCGACGTCTCCCCGACGGTGTGGTGGCTGACGAACAGGGGTGCCGGAAGTGGGCGCTCGGCGGGGCGGGCCTTGGCGGTGGCCTCAAACGCCTCGGCCGGGGTGGCGCCTCGCAGCGCACGGTGGGGCCGGTGGTGGTTGTAGAAGCTGCGGAACTGCTCGAGCAGGTCGTTGAGGTCAGCGACAGTAGCCGCTGGGTCCCGAGCGGATAGCCACTTTTTCAGCGTCTGCCAGAATCGTTCGATCTTGCCGCAGGTCTGCGGATGAAACGGAGCCGAGTTGATGGTGCGCACACCGAGGGCGCGTAGGTTGATCTCGAACGCCGATTCATGCGCGTGGAATCTACCGGTGTAGACGATTCCGTTGTCCGACAACGACATCGACGGAATCCCACATTCGTCGACGCCAGCCATGATGACCGACCACACGAGGTCACCGTCGGCGTCGCCGTCAGCCCCACGCAGCCCCACCAGATAGCGGGAGTGGTCATCGAGGCTGCCCGCGATGGCCACCGCGCTGCCATCGGCCAGCCACCACCGGGTCCAGTCCGACTGCCAACACTCGTTGGGCCGTGCGAACACGAATCGCTTGGTCGCCGATTTCGGGCGCTTCTGCGGCTGCGGGGTGATCATCCCGCGGCGGGTCAGGATCTGCCACACCGTCGACGGCGACGGCACTGCCGGTACGCCCTCGCGTTGCAACGACCACACGATCGATTGTGCGCCGTGATCTCGCCCCTGCTCGATCAACTGTTTGCGGCGGCGCACCACCAGATCCTCGACCTCGGCGCAGGTCTGCCCCGGCGAGGTCAATGGCCGTCGGGACCGATCCTGCAGCCCGCCGATTCCCTCGTCGCGGAAACGCTGGCGAAACTTGTAGAACGTCTGCCGACTGATCTGCTCGCGGCGACAGAACTCCGCCACGTTATCCACCTGCCCGGCCAACGCCGCAGCCATCCGAATGTCCATTGCCGTCACCTTCTGGGCCATGAACCATCCTGGTCGAGGCCCTACTCAGGTGTCAGCGATGTCCCGAGACATACCGGTGTCAGCGATGTCCCCGAACAGGACAGGCCGCTGGGCGAACGTATCTGCACCGAAATCGCAGCCGCGATACGGTTCTTGGCGTGGGAATTCCCGAGGTTCCGCCCAATCCGCCGTCAGCGATGGTCAGGGCGGGCGCGCGTTTCATGGCGACCGGCCCCGCGCAGTCGTTTCTCCGCCGGTACGGCTGGCGCATCGACCGCGCCTTGATCAAAGCGACCAAGGGCCACTTGTCGATGTCGATGGTCATGCCGGAGGTGCTGCTCACCCACACCGGTGCGAAGTCCGGCCAGCAGCGCAGCACGCCGCTGACGTACTTCACCGACGGCGGCCGCGTGATCGTGGTCGCGTCGAACTACGGCGGCGTCAGGCATCCCGCCTGGTACCACAACGTCAAGGCGAATCCGCGCGTCACACTCACGTCGCGCGGCTATCGGGGCACCTTCCTCGGCGAGGAGGTGCTCGGTGACGAACGCGACCGGTTGTTCGAGTTGGCCACACAGTTCATGCCGAACTACGCCGGGTACCAGAAGACGACGCAGGGACGTCGCATCCCGGTGGTGGCGTTCACCGAGGTGAGGTGAGCAAGTAGCGTCGTCGGCGTGAATTTGGCGTACGACGACCGCGGCAAGGGCGATCCGGTGTTGTTCATCGCAGGTCGGGGCGGTGCAGGCCGGACCTGGCATCTGCATCAGGTGCCGGAGTTCCAGCGGGCCGGCTACCGCTGCATCACCTTTGACAACCGGGGCATCGGAGCCACCGAGCAGGCGAGCGATTTCGGTATCGAGCAGATGGTGGCCGATACCGCGGCGCTGATCGAGAAGCTGGACGCCGCACCCGCGCGCATCGTGTCGGTGTCGTTGGGCTCGTTCATCGCCCAGGAGCTGATGCTCGCCCGCCCCGAACTGGTGCACTCGGCGGTGCTGATGGCCACCAGGGGACGCGAGGACCGCAGCCGTCAGTTCTTCCGCTCGGCCGAACGCGAACTGGCCGACGCGGGTATCGAGCTGCCGGCCTCTTATGACGCGAAACTTCGCCTGATCGAAAGCTTTTCGCCCAAGACTCTCAACGACGACAATGCGGTGCGCGACTGGATCGACATGTTCACCATGTGGCCGAACAAGTCGACACCCGGCATGCGAACCCAGCTCGACGTCGCCCCGAAAGAGAACCGGCTGCCCGCTTACCGAAGTATTACGACGCCGGTGCTCGTCATCGGGTTCGGCGACGATCTGGCGCTGCCGCCGCACCTGGGCCGCGAAGTCGCCGACGCGCTGCCCAACGGCCGCTACCTGGAGTTCGGAGACACCGGCCATCTCGGCTTCATCGAGAAGCCGCAGGAGGTCAACGCCGCGGTGCTGAAATTCTTCGCCGATAGTCTGTAGAGGTGAACCCCTCGACTGCGCAGGCCCGCGTGGTCGTCGACGAACTGATTCGCGGCGGCGTGCGCGACGTCGTGCTGTGCCCAGGTTCGCGCAACGCTCCGCTGGCGTTCGCCCTGCACGACGCCGATCGCGCCGGTCGGCTACGGCTGCACGTGCGCATCGACGAGCGCACCGCGGGATTCCTGGCGATCGGCCTCGCGGTCGCCGAGCGGGCGCCGGTGTGCGTGGCGATGACGTCGGGCACCGCGGTGGCCAACCTGGGGCCCGCGGTGGTGGAGGCCAACTACGCGCGCGTGCCGCTGATCGTGCTGTCCGCCAACCGGCCGTACGAAATGCTGGGCACCGGCGCGAACCAAACGTTCGAGCAGCTCGGATACTTCGGCACGCAGGTTCGCGAACACATCAGCCTCGGCCTCGCCGAGGACAGGCCTGATCACACCGGATCGTTCAATGCCCAGTGGCGATCGGCGACGTGTCGAGTCCTGGTGGCCGCCAAGGGTTCTCGGACCGCAAATGCGGGGCCTGTGCAGTTCGACATTCCGCTGCGCGAGCCACTGGTGCCCGATGTCGAGGATCACGCGACGGCGTACGCCCCTCCGGGCAGGCCCGACGGCAAGCCGTGGACACACACGCCGCCGGTGACGTTCGATCAACCGCTGGACATCGACGTGACCCCCGACACGATCGTCATCGCCGGTCACGGCGCGGGCGTCCACGAGAACTTGGCGCACCTGCCGACGGTCGCCGAGCCGACCGCGCCGGCCGCGCAGAACCCGTTGCACCCGCTGGCGTTGCGACTGGTGAGGGCGAAGCAGGTCATCATGCTGGGGCGCCCAACGCTGCATCGACCGGTGTCATCGCTGCTGGCGGACCCCTCGGTGCCGGTCTATGCCCTGACCACCGGCCCCCGGTGGCCTGATGTGTCGGGGAACTCACAGGCCACAGGCACCCGCGCGGTCACAACCGGTGAGCCGAATCCGGAGTGGCTGCGTCGCTGCGCCGAAGCCAATCGGCATGCGGTCGACGCGGTCCGTACCCAGCTCAGAGCGCATCCGCTCAAGACCGGCCTGCACGTCGCGGCGGCCGTCGCAGACGCGGTACGTCCCGGCGACCAACTGGTGCTGGGCGCCTCCAATCCGGTGCGCGACGCCGCACTGGTGGGCTTGAACGCTCAGGGGGTCAAGGTGCGCTCGAACCGCGGCGTCGCCGGGATCGACGGGACGGTGTCGACGGCGATCGGGGCGGCGCTGGCGCACGAGGGCAGGACCATCGCGCTCATCGGCGACCTGACGTTCGTACACGACAGCTCCGGGCTCCTGATCGGCCCGACCGAGCCGGCGCCGCGAAATCTGACCATCGTGGTGTCCAACGACAACGGCGGCGGCATCTTCGAACTGCTCGAGCAGGGCGATCCGCGGTTCTCCGACGTGTCGTCGCGGATCTTCGGCACCCCGCACGACGTTGACGTCGGCGCGTTGTGCCGCGCCTATCACGTCGATAATCGCCAGATCGAGGTCGACGGCCTGGCGGAGGCGCTCAGGGAGCCGTTCGACGGGATGCGGGTGCTGGAGGTGAAGGCCGACCGGTCGTCGCTGCGGGCGCTGCACGCGTCGATCAAGGCTGCACTGTGAGCCGAGCGAACGAGACTGCACTGTGAGCCGAGCTAGGGCGTTGGGGCGCAAGCTGATTCCTCGGCTGTCTCCGGACCCCAACGAGACGCGGTCTCAGCGCACGTTCCGTCGGCTTCGCATCGCCGTCGTGCTCCTCGCGTCGATGGTGACCTTTCAATCGGTGCTCATGGTGGTCGGCGCCTGGCGCGACGACCGGCAGATCGAACGGCACATGGGTGTGGCCGCCGCAGAGGTACTCAGCGCCGGGCCGCGACGCTCGACGATCGAGTTCGTCACGCCCGACCGCGTCACCTACCGGCCGGAACTGGGTGTGCTGTACCCGTCGGAGCTGGAGACGGGTATGCGGATCTACGTCGAATACGACACGAACAACCCGGATCTGGTGCGGGTGAAGGACCGCAACGCGTCGCTGGCGATCATCCCGGCCGGCTCGATCGCAGTGGTCGCCTGGCTGATCGCCGGGGCCGCGCTGGCCGGTCTCGCGTTCCTCGAGCGCCGTCGCTCCCGCACGCACGTCACGACGCAGAAGGTCGGATAACCCTCAGGCCTGCATCAACTTGGTCAACCAGTCGTTGTCGAAGATATCGAGCTTCTCGTTGTTCTCAGGGTCGAAAACCGTTGGTGTGCCGGTCTCCAACGGGTCGATCTCATAGAGATACTCGAAGTTCGAGTCGTCCATGTCTTTGACGTCGACCGCCGACCCGCCTTCGGCGATGCGGTCGGCCACCGTGTCAGACATGCCCGCGGCTTTGGCCATATCGGCCATCTCATCGTCGGTGGGGCCGGGTCCGCCTTTGGTTCGCTGCTGGTGGCCGTAGAGCTCTTCGATGAAACGCTGGAACTGCGTGCCGGTCGCATCGCCCTCGGCGACAAGGAACAACGCGTTGCTCACGTGCTTCGAGTAGTCGCCGGCAGTGTCCAGGAACGTCATCGGGCGGTACGTGATCTTCAGGGCCCCGACGCCGATGTAATACGCGAACTGATCGCCGAAATCCTTCTGCAGATCCGCGCAGTGCGAACACTGCGGCTCGGTGAATATCTCGATGCGGGTAGGAGCGTCGTCGAAGCCTGCCACGATGCCGTAGCCGTCTTCGCTCACCGTGAGCGGAGGCTGATTGGGATCGCGCGTCGCGGTGCCGGCGACTTGGGTGCTGCAGCCGGCGACGGTCATCAACGCTGCGATGGCCAGCGCGAATGCCGCTCGGGATATCCGCATGTCAACCGCCTTTCTCTGTGCGAACCATACTTGATACGAGCAGAGCCGGGCATCCGTTCATCGGCACCAGCAATTTGCGTGACATATCCCTCTACGAAACCTTGCCGACAGCCGCCGATGGGACTCTCGAGGCGTGCGCGTTGCAATCGTCGCAGAGTCGTTCCTCCCGAATGTCAACGGCGTTACCAACTCGGTGCTTCGGGTGATCGAGCATCTCCGCTGCACGGGCCATGAGGCCCTCGTCATCGCCCCGGACACCCCGCGTGGTGCACCCCCGGCCGACAAGATCCACGACGGCATCCGTGTTCACCGCGTGCCGTCCCGGATGTTTCCGAGGATCAACTCGCTCCCGCTCGGCGTGCCTCGGCCCCGCATGGTGGGCGTGCTGCGCGGGTTCGAGCCGGACGTGGTGCACTTGGCCTCGCCCGCTCTCCTCGGCTGGGGCGGCATGCTCGCCGCGCGTCACCTTGCGGTGCCGACGGTCGCGGTATTCCAAACCGACGTTGCGGGTTTCGCTGAGAGCTACGGCATGGGATTCGCATCCAGGGCAGCCTGGGCGTGGACACGGATGGTCCACAACCGCGCCGACCGCACGCTGGCGCCGTCGACCGCGGCGATGGAAAACCTGACAGCCCATCGCATCCCGCGAATACACAAGTGGGCGCGGGGCGTGGACATCACAGGTTTCGCACCGTCGGCTCGCGACGAGGACCTGCGCCGTCTCTGGTCGCCCGAAGGTAAGCCGATCATCGGTTTCGTCGGCCGGCTCGCACCGGAGAAGCATGTCGAGCGGTTGGCGGCGCTGTCGGCACGCAACGACGTGCAGGTGGTCGTCGTCGGCGACGGCGTCGACCGGGGTAAGTTCGAAAGCCTTTTGCCGTCAGCAGTTTTCGCCGGTGCGCTCTACGGTGAGAAGTTGGCTGCCGCGTACGCCAGCATGGACGTGTTCGTTCACCCCGGCGAGCACGAGACCTTCTGCCAGGCGGTGCAGGAGGCCATGGCGTCGGGCCTGCCGGTCATCGCGCCGAATGCCGGTGGCCCGCGCGACCTCGTCGCGCCGTATCGCACCGGACTGCTGCTGTCGGTCGATGAGTTCGAGGCCAAGCTGGGCGAGGCCGTCGACCACCTGATCGCCGAACGTCAGCGGTACTCGGTGGCCGCGCGCCGCAGCGTGCTGAGCCGCACGTGGCCGGCGATCTGCGACGAACTACTCGGCCACTACGACGAGGTCATCGGCCTGCGTCGCCTCAAGGCCGCTTAGGTTTCATTCGCGAGCAGACGCAAAACTGCCCAAAATGGGGCAAAAATAGTCACCTTTGCGTTCCCCTACCTTCGGTGTGGGCCCAGCTCGCGCCAGAAACTCAACCCTGCGCTTCGATCGACACCGGCTGCCACTCTTCCCACGTTGCCAGTCGACTTTCGTAGTCGGCCTTGGCCAGTTGCAGCGGCAGCTCACCGAAAAAGATTCGCAACGGCGGCTTTTCGGCATCGACGATCTTGAGCACCGCCGCCGCTGAGGCCTTCGGGTCGCCAGGAGCAGCGACACGCTGGCTGCGCAGACGGTCGGCCTCCTCATGCACCTCTTTGTAGTCGGGATGCGGTGTCGAGCGCTTCGACGACGGGCCCGCCCAGTCGGTGTCGAAGCCGCCGGGCTCGATCAACGTCACGTGGATGTTGAACGGCGCGACTTCCTGCGCCAACGATTGCGAGAATCCCTCCAGCGCCCACTTCGACGCGTGGTAGATGCCGACGTTCTGGAACGCGGTGATGCCGCCGATCGAGGACACCTGGATGATGTGCCCGCTGCGCTGGGCACGCAGATACGGCAGCGCCGCCTGGGTGACCCACAGCGCTCCGAACACGTTGGTCTCGATCTGGTCGCGCGCCTCGGCCTCCGTCAGCTCCTCGATGAAGCCGAAGTGGCCGTATCCGGCGTTGTTGACGACGACGTCCAACCGGCCGAAGTGCTCGTGCGCCTGTTTGACCGCGGCGAAGTCCGCGTCGCGGTCGGTCACGTCGAGTTGGATCGGCAGCAGCGCGTCGCCGAACTTCGCGGTCAGATCGTCCAGCGTCAAGGTATCGCGCGCGGTGGCGGCGACCTTGTCGCCGCGTTCCAGGGCGGCGATCGCCCATTCCCGGCCGAATCCTCGTGATGTCCCGGTGATGAACCAAACTTTTTCCGTCACGTCCACAGAATGCCCAGAACGGTCCTCCGCATTCCCGCCTTCAGCATGTTGGCAGGTAGCGTCGCCATGGTGAGCCGCGCGACGCTGGACAAGGACCCGCACGAGGTCGCATCGATGTTCGACGCCGTGGCGCGCCGCTACGACCTCACGAACACGGTGCTGTCCCTCGGCCAGGACAGGTTCTGGCGGCGGGCCACGCGCTCGGCGTTGCGCATCGGGCCCGGCGACAAGGTCCTCGACCTCGCGGCAGGCACCGCGGTCTCGACGGTGGAGCTCCAGACGTCGGGGGCGTGGTGTGTGGCCGCGGACTTCTCCGTCGGGATGCTCGCCGCGGGCAGCGCGCGCGACGTGCCCAAGGTCGCCGCGGACGGAACGAAGCTGCCGTTCGCCGACGGCGTCTTCGACGGAGTCACCATCAGCTTCGGGCTGCGCAACATCGTCGACCATGCCGCCGCGCTTCGCGAAATGGCCCGCGTGACCCGCCCGGGCGGCCGGCTTGTGGTGTGCGAGTTCTCCACGCCGACGAACCGGATGTTCGCGACGGTCTACAAGGAGTACCTCATGCAGGCGCTCCCGCGGATGGCGCGTGCGGTGTCGTCGAACCCCGATGCCTACGTCTATCTCGCGGAGTCGATTCGTGCCTGGCCCGATCAGCCGGACCTCGCGCGTGACATCGCCGACGCGGGCTGGTCGGCGGTGCGGTGGCGCAACCTTTCCGGCGGGATCGTCGCGCTGCACGCAGCCACCAAACCGTAAGGGCAAAGCGGGCGTGCGCAACTGCGCACCGCTGTACGGTCGCGCCATGGCTTATGGACGTCACGCCGATCCCGATTCGACACTCGGCACCGACCCCCGCTCCGACCCGCGAATGGTCAAGGCGTTCGCCGAGTTCGGGATCGACGGCAGGCAACCGCCGATACCGCTGACCGTCGACGCGCCACTTCAGGAGCGCCTGGACTTCGCCACGATGAGCGAAGAGGGGATGGGCGCGATCTTCGACGTGTTCGCGAAGGCGGCGCCCGCGGCCAATGGTGTCACCACCACGACGACCACGATCACAGGTGAAGACGGCAACGACATCACGCTGTTCGTCAGCCGGCCCGACGACGCCGACACTTCGATCCCGGCCGTCGTGCATCTGCACGGCGGGGGTATGGCGATCGGCAGCGCCGCCGACGTCGGATACATGATGCTGCGTGAACATCTCGCCGCTACAGGGGTTGTCGTCGTCGGCGTAGAGTTCCGCAACTCCGGCGGCAAGCTCGGGCCGCACCCCTTTCCCGCGGGTCTCAACGACTGCGCGGCCGCCGTTCGTTGGACCAACGCCAACCAAGCCGAACTCGGTATTTCCCACCTCATCGTCTCCGGCGAATCGGGCGGCGGGAACCTCACACTCACCGTCGCGCACAAGGCGAAGAGGGAAGGCTGGCTGAACGAGGTCGCCGGCTTCTACGCACAGTGCCCGTATATCTCCAACCGATGGCTCGAAGAGTGCGAGGATCTGCCCTCGCTGGCGGAGAACGACGAATACTTCGTCACGCGCCAACAACTGGCCCTGCTCGGTTCGCTCTACGACCCCGCCAACGTCCACAGTGACGATGCGACCTGCTGGGCGGCCGTCGCGAGCGACGAGGAGCTGGCGGGCATGCCGCCGCACGTCATTTCGGTCAACGAACTCGACCCGCTGCGCGACGAGGGTCTGCAGTATTACCGGCGGCTCCTCCAGGCCGGTGTGCCGGCGGTGGGCCGACTGGTCGCAGGAACCTGCCATGGCGGCGACCTCTTACTGCCCCACGTGATGCCGGACGTCTTCCACGCGTCCGTGCGGGACGTCAGCGGGTTCGCGAAGTCGCTGCGTTAGCCGATGGCGACGGGATTGTTTCCGACACCGGGCACGGTCACTTCGCCCATGCCCTGCTGCCTCGGTGACCGCTGCTGCTGCTGGCTACCGCCGATGCGCTCGCACACCCCGACGTAGGTGACTTCCTGGCACGGGCCGGTCGGTGCGGCGCTCGCAATCGTGGTCGAGCCCAAGGCGGCCGCGGCAATGGCGATCGCCGCGAATGCCGATCGAACTGTCAGCCTGTGCATCGTGGGTCCTTCCGCCGATGCTCATTCAAACGCCGTTGCCTATCAGAGTAATCCCGCGCGACCGAACAGAATAGGTCCTCTAGCAGGGCTTACATTTAGTTCGGCTTCGCAAATCACCCACGCCGGCAAGGCCTTTCACGGCCGTTCGTCGGTGGATCCACCGGCGCGCTCCCGCCAGATCGCGGCCGTCTGCTCACCCACGTCGGGGTCATGGGTTTGTTGGAAATTGCGTCCGCCCCGCGCGAAGGTCGCGAGCACCGCGGCCGGTACGTCGGGTTCGAGTACCGGGTCGGTGAGCCACCGGCACGGGCGGACGTGAACGAGGTCGACCGACGCGCCGTCGTCGTCGTGAACCAGGGGGCCCTTGATGCGACCGAGCCAGTACAGCCCGTCGGCGTCGCGGGTCCATACGTAGGACCCGTCGGCCACGTCGGCGAACCGGGCGACGCGACGAGCCAGTCGCTCGTCGGCTGCAGCGTCGCCAAACCCGACGAGGCCTATCGCCAGTGCGCGATCGATCGTCTGCTGCGGGTCGATGTCATTGCGGCGAGACCGCATCGGAGCGCGGTAGACATCGGGCACCCGCGATATTCTGCACGCGCGATGGCTACGTTCAAGCGGTATTTGATGTTTCAGGCGATGATGTTCGTCTTCGGCATCGTCGGCCCGATCTTTCTGATCCTGTTCTTCGCGTCCCAGCCCGACCCCACGGTCCGCTGGGCGTACTGGACAGGTCTGTTCATCACCGCTGCCGATGTCCTGATCGCCCTGATGCTCACGGCGACGACGGGCAGCAACAAGACGCCTAACGACGTGAAAGTCGCGCTGGCCCTGCAGAAGCGAAAGAAGTCTGGTTCGGCCTCGACCGCGAGCTCGTCGAGCAGTTCCGACCCGTTGTTCGGCACCGCCGGGGTCTTCGCCTCGAGCGATTCGGGTTCGTCGAGCGACTCCGGTTGGTTCTCAAACGATTCGGGCTCCTCGCCGAGCGATTCCGGGTCGTCGTGGAGCGATTCGGGGTCATCGGGCGATTCGGGATCCTCCAGCGATTCAGGGCCCTCGTCGTCCTCGTCTGACTAACTGAACGGCGGCCGTTCGTCGATCCGGCGCGACGCCGAACCCGCCCGACGCCACAGCCGAGCGACCCAGTCCGCATCCTCGTCGGTGACGAAGTTGCCCATGACGCGCACCGCGATCGTCATCAAGAACGTCGACCGCATCGCCAGCGGGCCTGTCGCGGGAAGGAATCGGGGAATCGTCAGCAGCAGCGCCAACCGTCGGGCGACGGAGAACCCGTGTGCGTAGTGTGCCGACAGCACCGCAGGCCACGCCGTCGTGAAGTCCCCGGTGCCCAGCAGTTCGGCGGCCAGCCGTCCGGTCTCGAGCCCGTAGTCGATGCCCTCGCCGTTCAGCGGGTTGACGCAGGCCGCGGCATCCCCGATCAGCATCCAGTTCGGTCCGGCGACCCCGGATACGGCGCCACCCATCGGCAGCAGTGCCGACAGCCCCGCGCGAGGCTCCCCGGTGAACCCCCATTCCTCGCGTCGCAGGGCCGTGTAGTACGACATCAAGGGCCGCAGCGCGGCGTCGGCCGGCCGCTTCGAGGTCGCCAGCGCGCCGACGCCGATGTTCACCTCGCCGTTGCCCAGCGGGAAGATCCAGCCGTAGCCGGGCAGCACCTCACGCTCGGGGGAGCGCAGTTCCAGATGCGACGTGATCCACGGCTCGCTGGCCCGCGGCGTGGCGATGTACCCGCGGATCGCGACGCCGTAGACCGTCTGCTTGTGCCACTCACGGCCGAGCACCCGGCCCAGGGTCGACCGTGCGCCGTCGGCGACGATCAGCTCGCCGCAGCCGATCTCGGCACCGTCATCCAAGACGACGGACGATACCCTGCCCGACGAATCATGGTGTACGTCAACGGCTTTGGTGCCGAGCATCATCTTCGCGCCTTCGTCGACGGCGACCATGCGGATGCGGTCGTCGAGTTCGGTGCGCGGGACAGCGCTTGATGTCGAGGGAAACGACGGCCCCGGCCATTCGATCTCGACGTCGGCGCCGAATCCCGCCATCCGCAACCCGCGGTGTCGCACGCGGCCGTCCAGCCACTCACCGAGCCCGAGGTGCTCCATCTCCTGGACCGCGCGTGGGGTCAATCCGTCGCCGCACGCCTTGTCGCGGGGGAACTGCGCCGAGTCGATCACCAGCACGTTGCGCCCGGCCCGGCATGCCCACGCCGCCGCGGCCGAGCCGGCGGGTCCGGCCCCGATGATCACCACATCGGCCTTCACCGATCCCCCGGTCGTCCCCTGCGCTTCGCGCGTGGGCCCAACGCTACTGCCCGCCGGTAAGTCCATAGGTCCCAGTATGTTGGCAGGGTGAGAACGCCCGCGAGTGTGGTGGCAGGGGTCGATTTCGGAGACCCCGCGTTTGCGCAGGACGTTCGTGAGGCCGTGGCCCGAATCGAAGACCTGATGGCCACTGAGCTGGGCAAAGCCGACGAGTTGATGTCCGAGGCGGTTCAGCACCTGTTCCAGGCCGGCGGTAAGCGGTTCCGCCCGCTGTTCACCGTGCTGGCGGCGCGGTTGGGGCCCGAACCCGATGCCTGGCAGGTCGATGTCGCAGGGGCCGTCATCGAGCTGGTGCACCTGGCGACGCTGTACCACGACGACGTGATGGACGAGGCCCAGGTGCGCCGCGGTGCGCCGAGCGCGAATGCGCGGTGGAGCAACAACATCGCGATCCTGGCCGGCGACTATCTGTTCGCGACCGCGTCGCGGCTGGTGTCCCGGCTCGGCCCCGAAGCGGTGCGCATCATCGCCGACACCTTCGCCCAGCTGGTCACCGGCCAGATGCGCGAAACGCGCGGCGCGACCGAGCACGCCGACGCCGTGGAGCACTACCTGAAGGTCGTCTACGAGAAGACCGCGTGCCTGATCGCGGCATCCGGCCGGTTCGGTGCGACGTTCTCCGGCGCCGACGAGGAGCAGATCGAGCGCCTGAGCCGTCTCGGCGGCATCGTGGGCACGGCGTTCCAGATCTCCGACGACATCATCGACATCGACAGCGATCCAGACGAGTCGGGCAAGCTGCCCGGTACCGATCTGCGCGAGGGCGTGCACACCCTGCCGGTGCTGTACGCCTTGCGCGATACCGGCCCCGACGCCGACCGGCTGCGCGAGCTGCTGGCCGGTCCAGTCGAGAACGACGACGATTTGGCGGAGGCGCTTCGGCTGCTGCGCGCCTCTCCAGGCATGGTGCGGGCGAAACAGACTGTCGCGGAGTACGCCGCGCAGGCCCGCGAGGAGCTGGCGAATCTGCCCGAGGGGCCCGGACGCCAGGCCCTGGCCACGCTGGCCGATTACACGGCAAACCGTCACGGCTGACGATCTGCGGAACTTGCCGAGCCTGGCTATGCGTTAATGCAACTGAGATCTTCCGTTTTCAGTTTGATGTAGTCGGTCTAGTAGGAGACAGCCGCAATGACTTGGCATCCGCACGCCAACACCGCCAAGACGTTCTTGCTGCTCGCCGGTTTTTCCGCGCTGATCGTGTTCATCGGCGCACTGTTCGGGCGCAACATCATGTACCTGGCGGTCCTGTTCGCCGTCGGCATGAACGTCTACGTCTACTTCAACAGCGACAAGCTGGCCCTGCGGGCGATGCATGCGCAGCCGGTCAACGAGATGCAGGCGCCGGTGATGTACAAGATCGTGCGCGAACTGGCGACGACTGCGCGCCAGCCGATGCCGCGGCTCTACATCAGCGATACGGCGGCCCCGAATGCGTTCGCGACGGGTCGCAATCCGCGCAACGCGGCGGTGTGCTGCACGACCGGGATCCTGGGAATCCTCAACGAGCGGGAGCTGCGAGCGGTGCTGGGCCATGAGCTCAGCCACGTGTACAACCGCGACATCCTCATCTCGTGTGTGGCAGGCGCGATGGCGTCGGTGGTTACGGCGTTGGCTCTCGTCGCACAGTTCGCGGGGATGTTCGGCGGCAGCCGCGAAGGTGGCACCAATCCTTTTGCGATGCTTCTGGTTGCGCTTCTCGGCCCGATCGCCGCGACGGTCATCAAGCTGGCGGTGTCGCGGTCGCGTGAGTATCAGGCCGACCAGTCGGGTGCGGAGTTGACGGGCGATCCGCTGGCGCTGGCGAGCGCGCTGCGCAAGATCAGCTCGGGCGTGCAGCAGGCCCCGCTGCCGCCGGAGCCCCAGCTCGCCGATCAGGCACACCTGATGATCGCCAACCCGTTCCGGGCCGGCGAGAAGATCGGCAAGCTGTTCTCGACGCACCCGCCGATGGAAGACCGCATCGCGCGGCTGGAAGCCATGGCCGGTCGCGGCCCGGACCGCTACTGAGCGATTTCGGTGCGCGTACGTTCGCTCAGCGACCGCCAACGCACCGAAAATGGCGTAACACAGCTGCTCTGACCAGCGATGGAACGGGCATGCTGCGAGCCAACAGCACACCATTTAGGGTGTGGACCGTGCTGAACAGACTGCTGATCGGCGTCGTAGGTTCTGCTGGGGCGGCCTTGATCGGGCTTCCGGGCATCGCCGTGGCCCAGCCGCCGGCGCCGCCACCTCCTCCGCCGCCGCCCAACGTGAACGCCTACGCGCCGGTGAAGCTGTCCGAGTATCAGGTCGTGGACAATCAGTGGTACGCCTTCAAGACGCCCGACGGTTTGACCTGCGTGCTGCAGCGCAACGGTGGTTACGGCTGCAGCGGCGCGATCCCCGGTGCGCCCGAGGGCGCGAACCTCGTCAGCGGCGGTCCTGGCGTGCCGACGTTCGCCAATTCGGCGGGAGATGTGTTCGCCGGTGTCAACGCCAAGCCGCTGCCACCCGGTTCGCGGCTCAGCTTCCAGACCGTCAGCTGCGGCAGTGACGGGTCGGTGACGACCTGTGCGGACAGCCGCAACCAGTCCGGCTTCGTGCTCAGCCCCGCGGGGAGCTTCATCATCAACGGCGGGGTGAACCCGCTGCTGGACCGGCCCGAGGGCACCCCGTACATCAACTGATCGACGGAGATCAGAATCCCGAGCCGTGCACCTCGTGGCCGGGCTTCTCCGCCATGAGCCCGCGGTAGGCCTCTTCGACGTTCGAGCCGTGGTTGACGACGTTGTCGACCTCGCGTGCGATCGGCATCGAGATGCCGTACTTGTCGGCGAATTCCATGACCACGCTCGCGGCTTTCACGCCCTCGGCGACCTGGTTCATCGCCGCGATGATCTCGTCGATCGACTTACCCGAACCGAGCTGCTCACCGACATGACGATTGCGGCTGCGCTGTGACGTACACGTGACGATGAGGTCGCCCATGCCGGCCACACCGGAGAACGTGTCGCGATGTCCTCCTACGGCCTCGCCGAGCTTGGACATCTCACGTAATGCGCGGGCAATCACCATTGCACGCGTATTCTCGCCGATCCCAAGGGAATACCCCATTCCGACGGCGATGGCATACACGTTCTTCAGTGCGCCGGCCATCTCGACGCCAACGACATCGTCGGTGGTGTAAGTGCGAAACCGCCTGGTGCGGAACAGGTTCGCGAGGTTCGCCGCGAGACGCTGATCGGGCATCGCGAGTACCGCGGCGGCGGCGTAACCCTCGGCCACTTCGCGAGCTATGTTGGGCCCGGCGAGGATTCCGGCCGGATGCCCGGGCAACACTTCGTCGACGATCTGGCTCATCCGGTAGTTCGTGCCCTGCTCGAGACCCTTCACCAGCGACACCACCGGCACCCACGGCCGTAGTTCCTTGGCGAGCTCGGTCAGCACGCCGCGGAAGCCGTGCGACGGCACACCCATCACGATCACGTCGGCGCAATCGGCTGCCTCGGAGAAGTCGGTGGT
This sequence comes from Mycolicibacterium rhodesiae NBB3, assembly GCF_000230895.2. The sequence continues at coordinate 1,040,816 of NC_016604.1, read as the reverse complement.
GGCCTTCAGCGTGTGCGCGAGTTCGACCTCGTTGCCCAGGTACTTGCTGTTGCGGTGCTTCTCGTTGATGTCGTCGGCGGTCTCCTGCGAGCGCACCCACTGCAGCGTCGGGCCACGCCTGGCGCAGATAGACGCCACAGTGGTGCCCCAGGAGCCTCCACCGAGGACGACGACTTTGGGTTCGCGCTGAGAAGGTGCCATGCCGATCAGGGTATGACTGTCGACGAGCCGCCCGGGGCGGTTTGTGGTGAACGAATACGGGTAGGTGTCGGACACGACTAGCCGGCACCGTCGCCACGGCTCGCAGATCCCGATCGAGAGGCGCATCATTCCCACCATGAAGCGAGACGTCGGCGCAGAACTCGCGGTCTCGGTCATCGAGCCGACCGAACTGGAGTTCCAGATCGCCGTCGCCCCGCATGCGAATGCCCATGTGTCGGAATCGTTGTCCTTCGTCCTCGACGGAAAACCGGTGCAGCCGTTGGAGATAAGCGGCACGCACGGTAATCGCATCCACAAGCTGGACGTCCCGAACCCCGGGTTCTTGAAGGTCGACTACGCGGCGACCATCACGGGCAGGACCGGTCCACCGCCGGTGACGGAGTACGACAAGTCGACGTATCTGCGCCCGAGCCGCTACGCGGAGGCCGACAAGTTCTTCGGCTTCGCGGCAACGGAGTTCGGTAGGTACGTCGATTCCGCGACGCTGCTGGAGAAGGTGTCCTCGTGGGTCGGTACTCGGCTGAACTACGTGCCGGGATCCAGCGACCCGATCGACGGAGCGGCGGACACGTTGCTCGCCGGCGCCGGAGTCTGCCGCGACTTCGCTCACCTCGTGGTGGCGCTGCTACGGGCGGTCTTCGTACCCGCCCGCGTCGTTTCGGTGTACGCCCCGGGTCTTTTCCCGATGGACTTCCACGCCGTCGCCGAAGCGTTCGTCGATGGGCAATGGCGCGTCGTCGACGCCACTCTGCTGGCTCCACGGCAGACGCTGGTACGCATCGCTACGGGGCGCGATGCCGCCGACACCGCCTTCCTGGACAACCACAGGGGCGCGATCAACCTCAACTGGATGAACGTGATCGCCGTCGTCGACGGTGACCTACCCGCCGACTCGATCGACGGATTGGTTTCGATCGGCTAGCGGTAGTTGACGAACTGCAGGGCGACATCCAGGTCGGAACCCTTCAATAGGGCGATCACCGCCTGCAGATCGTCGCGCTTCTTGGACGAGACGCGGATCTCGTCGCCCTGGATCTGAGCCTTGACGCCCTTGGGTCCTTCGTCGCGGATGATCTTGGTGATCTTCTTGGCATCCTCGCTGCTGATGCCCTGCTTCATCTGGCCGCTGACCTTGAAGGTCTTGCCGGACGCCTGCGGCTCGCCGACGTCGAAGGCCTTCATCGAGATGTCGCGGCGGATCAGCTTCTCCTTGAAGACGTCGATCGCCGCCTTGACCCGCTCCTCGGTCGAGGACGTGATCACGACGGTCTCCTCGCCCTGCCAGGCGATGGACGTGTCGGTGCCGCGGAAGTCGTAGCGGGTGCTCAGTTCCTTGGCAGCCTGGTTCAGTGCGTTGTCGGCCTCTTGGCGATCGACCTTGCTGACGACGTCGAACGATGAATCCGCCATTGGATCCGCCTTCCTCGATTTGTCTGGTGCGTTTTCGTCTTCGCACCATCCTCGTTGTACCCTGCTATTCGCACCAAACCGGTACCCGGGTGGTGCAGCACCCAGGCAGGTTGCCCGAGCGGCCAATGGGAGCGGACTGTAAATCCGTCGGCTAACGCCTACACAGGTTCGAATCCTGTACCTGCCACCATCGTTGCGACATAGGAAGGCCCTGAACCCCGCCAAGGAGTTCAGGGCCCTTTCTATGTGGTGACACGCGTCAGCCGGCGAGACGATGCCCGAGCGCGGCTGACGAAGATCCTCGGGATGCCAGCAATCGCGAAACGTCTCATCCGGCAACGACGCTTCGCGGGCGTGATGTCGGACCGTGCTTCTGCAACGGCTCACCAATCGGCGCTACCGCCACCCGTTGAGATGGAAGCGGCCGGCGCCTAGTTGGCGGCGAATAGGTGACCGTTGCAAATGGGATTCAACATCCCGCCCATAACCCGACCTTGTCGAGCCTGGCGATGACGCGTTTGGAGCCTCTCACTTGCCGCTTCGGAGTCGCGGCCGGGCCTGGACTGTATCCGAATTGCGAATAGACGTAGCAAACATTTAAGAAAGATGAAGACATTATCCGCTTTCGACGCAATCTGCTGGTCATGACCGCTTTTTCGACCGCATTTCAAGCTTCCTCGGCCTGATCTTGATAGCAAAAGAAAAGCGCGCTACTCCGAAAAGCGTCGCCAAGACTTACGCGTCTGTTAAAAAAGTGCGGCGGGTTCCGGATTGAGGGGGGTATTGGGTTGAAGGTTGGACGCTGTGATGTGTGCTCAGTCGGTCGGTTTCACGTAGGGGTCGGCGCGTTAGCGGTGGCGCTTGGCGTCTACGCCGCTTTTGGCAGTGTGACCGCCGTCGCCTACGCCGACGGCACGACATCGGCAGACGCGGCATCCGGGGGCAGTGAGAGAAATCCGTCAGACAGCACTGCAGCGAACAACGCCGATGCCGACGGCACGCACGCGCCCCACAACGGACGGTTGGGCCCGCGCCGCGGCAACTTACCGCGGGTCGGCAGCCTTCCGTCGCTGACGACCAGCAGGGACAAGCTGCCCCCGAGAATGGGCACGCTTCAAACGCACTCCGCTGACACCGGCCCTGCGGCGGAAACCGAGGACTCGAGCGGATCGCCGCCTGGATCGGTAAGCAACTCGAGTTCGTCGGGGGCTGAGGCAACGGGTGCCGCTGACGAGCCGGGGGAGGCGTCTGGAGAACCGTCGGGCGGACAGATAGAGGTCGCAGGCGCGGGTGGCGCGCCGACAGCCGAGCCCGCAGAAGCGTCGGGTGCACCGGCTGAGGCAGTAGGCGGTGATCAGCCGATCGTCGAGCCGGGTGAAGCATCGGGCGGACACGCGGAGGTAGTCGCCGGCGATCAGCCGAACGTCGAGCCGAAAGAAGCGTCGGGCGGACACGCGGAGGTAGTGGACTCCGGCGATCAGCCGATCGTCGAGCCGGAAGCAGTGTCGAGCGGTGCCCTGGCAAAGAACCCCTTGACCCATGCGGATGTCAGCTCTGCGGGGGCCAGCACCAAGTCAGACCAGAACTTCCGGGTGGCTTTGCTTACGCCGACTCCCGAAGCCGAAACGGCCGCCCGGACGACGTCGCAGCCAGTTGCAGCTTCGATAACGGCTCCGGTCAAGGTCACTTTTTTCACGGTGATCCGGGACATCGTCGTGTCGATTTCGAATTTCCTCTCGATGTTGCCCTCCAACCCGATCACCGACCTCTTGCAGGGCGCCTTCATGTGGGTGCGGCGAAGCTTCTTCGACGAGCCACCCACCCTTAGTCCACAGCAGACCACCGGACAGACCAGTGGCGACATCACCGGTACCCTCGGCGCCGCCGATGCCGAAAAGGATCCGATCAAGTACACGGTCGTCCATCAACCACTACACGGCACCGTCGAAATCGACTCCAAAAAGGGGACTTTCAAGTACCGGCCGAACTCCGACTTCGACGGCACCGATGTGTTCACCGTCGCCGCTGACGACGGACCGCACCTCAACCTTGCGAACCCGACTCAGTCGCGCACCGTCGAAGCGAACGTCGAGATCCAACAGGGTTCGGACCTGCACCAGCTCGAGTTCAAGTTCACGTATCCGGCCAACGACAACTACTGGACTCCGCAGAGACGGACGGAGTTCGAGTACGCAGCGAAGAGGCTGTCGACATACTTCGTCGTCACCAAGCCGACCACGATCGACTACACCGTCACAAGCAGCCGATGGCTGAAGACGCTGCCCGCCCAGATGCGGACCCCGTGTGACGACCCGGATGGCTGCGGCGAGCTTGCGAAAGCCAAGAGCCCGCTGACAAACGAGGTGAATCCTGGCTTCTACGACTCGGTCGTCCAGCACAAGATCATCACCGGCGTGGACGCCAACGGCGCCAAGCCCGACGGAAGTATCGATTTCAATTTCGCCTACCGCTGGAGCATGGGCGACCAAGTCAAAGCTGATGAATACGATTTCACCGCCACGGTGATGCACGAGTTGTTGCACACCTTCGGATTCGGAACCAGCCTCAGTCAGCCGGACGTGGACAAGAAGACCGGTCAGCGGCCGCCGATCGACAACGAAAATTGGAATACGTTCGATCGGTTCCTTTCGAATTCCGCGGGTGGCAATGCGATTGACCCCACCAACTACACATGGAATCCCGCCTTCGACTCGAACATGACCGGCGGCACCGGAGGCGGTGGGCTCTACTTCAATGGACCCAACGCGCAGAAGGCATACAACGACAAGCCGGTCCCGCTGTACTCGCCCGCGGAGTGGGCCGGTGGCAGCTCAGTCAGTCACCTCGACGACGACACCTTCACGGATGACAACAAGAGGATGATGGTTTCCGGTGACGGCACGGGGTTGGGAGTGCGGACCCTGAGCGCGTTGGAGATCGCAATCCTCAAAGACATGGGCTACACGATGGTCGCGCAGGCACCGCAAAATGCACCGAGCCCGCAGGTGAGGCAAGACGTCGCGTAGGAGCTCTACTCGGCCGGCCGCAGCGCGTCGTCGCCGGACGTCTGTCAGGCGGCAAGACGATCCGCCGGTCCGCCAAAGCCGTCGTCGGGACGGATGCTGGGTAGGTGCGGTGCCGGTGCGTCGTGGCCGCTGAGCGCGTTGAACTTGATCGCGAACATCTGCGCGTTGCCGCTGGACCCGTACGAGTAGGGCTGCGAGCGGCGGATGTCGAGGCCGGCGTTCTCGATTACGAGGTGAACGCTGTCGTCACCATCGGCTCGGCCTCGCGTGGCGACGAAATCAACCTTGGCGCTGAGGCCGGTGAGCGGAATCTGTCGCGCGTCGCGGCGCGACCCGACGATGAGGTGCGTGGCGGTCAGTCGGAGGTCATCCCAGGCCAGCAGCACCCCATCGCAGCGATCTCGCCGACGTCGCCACTGCTCTGCCGCGATCGCGACGGCCATCAAGACAACCACTGCCAGCACCAGCGCCCCGACGAAAGCGGGAGTGAACTTTGGGTCCATGGTTTCCCCCTCTAGTGTTGTGATACACGTCACAGCACAGCCGTGGGAGTCTTTTTCTCCAATCTGGTGCATCTTCAAACCGAAATCTCTTGGAAATTGGAAACGTTCACTCCGGCTTGAGGCGACACCGGTCTACTGCGGTATCGGGGCGCCAGGTCGAGTTGGCTGTGCGGGAGTGCGCCCCAGAACACGTCGATGCCGAGATGCATCCAGCTTTGCGGCGAGCTCCTGGAAGTCGAGCGCGACCGAACTCTTGCCTGCACTAGAGCCGCCGTTGAGGACGATCAGCTTGCTTTTGTTCACGTGTAGGCGACGTGGACGCGTCGGATCTGCCCCTCGAAGGGAAACGGCGCGCGTTCGCGGTAGTCGAGTGACACCGGCGAGCCCAAGCATGTCCCGATATCGAGGCAGTCGTTGGCGGTGAACAGCAGCGGTGCACTGATGGGTACGACGCCGGTGGCGGCGGTGTGGTCGCCGACGCGAAGCGTGATGTTCAACGGTCCCGCCGGACGCTGTTCGGCGTAGGTTGTCTCGACGGAGATCGTGACCGCGCCGGACGGCAGCTTCTGTTCGGATCGGATTTTGGTGCGCTGCAGGATGAACAAGTTGTACTCGTAGCAGAGGTAGCCGTCGTCGAGGTAACAGGTCAACCCGCCTGCCGCGGCACCGAGCGCGTACAACACCCCGCTTGCATCGTCGGGCAGCTCCGCCTCGATGGTGACCACGTTGTTCTTGTTGCCCAACGCCGGAGCGCAGAACTCGGGCATGCGGACGGTGTCCCCGGAGAACTCCCACTCTCGGTAGGGCGGGGCGATCCGCAGTTCCGGGTGGTAGACAGGAACCCACAGTCCGCCACCGACGGGAAGCACCGAGTTGCGGGCGGCCTCGATCGCGAACATCTCCCGCATCTGCGCGAGTTTCTCCACGTGGTGCTCGGCGAGATCGTGGGCTTGCGACCAATCTTCGTCGAGGTGATAGAGCTCCCACCGATCGTTGTCGGGGGTCCAAGTAGCGATGCCTTCGGGTTGGCCGGGCACCCAGGGCAGCCGCGGGCCGCGTGCACTTGCCAGCCAGCCGTCGTGATAGATCGCCCGGCTGCCCATGATCTCGAAGTACTGCGTCTTCTTCCCGCCGTCGGCGGACCGGTCGGTGAGTGTGCGCGCGAAACTCGCTCCGGCAAGGGGGATCTGCGGTGTGCCGTTGACGACGAGCGGCGGCTGGATTCCGACGACCTCGTAGATGGTCGGCACCACGTCGTTGCAGTGGAGAAAGGTGTCGCGTGGTGCGGTGTCAGCACTGATACGCCTCGGCCACTTGACGGCCATCGGGTTCCGGGTGCCACCGAGGTGTGACGCCAGAAGCTTCATGCCTTTGTACGGTGTGCTTCCCGCCCATGCCCATGCCGCGTGGTACTGGTTGTCGACGAGCGGTGAGCCCAACACGTCAAGGCCGCCGAGTTCGTCCAGCGCGTCGATGTGCTGGCGAACGGTCGTCGGAATACCGTTCTGTGCCAACAGTTCTGCGATCGTGCCGTTCTGGCCTTCGCCGGACGATCCGTTGTCACCCCAGATGTAGAAGAAGAGCGTGTTGTCGCCGTAGCCGAGCTCGTCGAGCTCGTCGTGAAGCCTGCCGACCTGGACGTCGACGTGTTCGGCGTAGCCGGCCGCCACTTCCATCAGCCGCCGTTGGAACGGCTTCTCATCCTCGGGGATGCTGTCCCATGATGCCAACGTCTCGTCTCGTTCGGTGAGTTCGCAGTCCTGCGGGATCCAACCCTTGTCCTTCGCTCGGGCGAAAACCCGTTCCCGGTAGGCGTCCCAGCCGTCATCGAACTTGCCGGCGTACTTGTCGGCCCACTCCTTCATGATGTGGTGCGGGCCGTGCAGGCAGCCGCTGGCCCAGTACATGAAGAAGGGTCTGTCGGCATTGAACGCCTTATGTCTACGCAGCCAGCTGATGGCGTCGTCGGCCAGATCCTCGGAGAGGTGGTAGCCCTCCTCCGGCGTCCTGGGTGGTGCTACGACCGTCGTGTTACGCACCAGGTGGGGCTCGTATTGCGACGCTTCGCCCGCGAGGAACCCGTAGAAGTATTCGAAGCCCAGTCCGGTGGGCCAGTTTTCGAACGGACCCGCGGCGGTCGTCTCCTCGGCCGGTGTGTTGTGCCACTTGCCGAACGCCGACGTGGCATACCCGTACTGCTTGAGCACTTCGGCCACCGTGGCGCTGCTGCGTGGAATCTTGCCGGCGTACCCGTCCCAGTCGTTGGCCAATTCCGCGATCTGGCCGTTGCCGATCTCGTGGTGGTTGCGCCCGGTGAGCAATGACGCCCGGGTAGGGGAGCACATGGCGGTGGTGTGGAACCGGTTGTAGGACACGCCTTCTGCGCAGACGCGATCCATGGTCTCGGTGCTGACTTCACCGCCGAAGGTTGTCGGCAGCCCAGGCCCAGCGTCATCGATCAACACGATCACGATATTGGGGGCGTCGTCGTGTAGGCGACGCGGGACGACGCGTTGGGCGTAGGTGGATTCCTCCAGTGTCCGCCCGGCGATGCTCGCCGACGGCGTGGGCGCGAACGGCAACGTTTCACCGCCCGGGAGACGCTCCGCCACTACGTCGTCGTTCACGCCATCGGGCATTCTCGGTTCTCCTTTGTGTCTGTCGGCTATCGATCTAATCGCAGAATCGGCGTCGCGGTCAGGCGACGAACGGATTGATCGCCGGCAGAGGCTTGATCAGAGGATCGAGCAACTTCGCCGACTGCTCGACCGACAGGACGTCGACCGGATCGATCTCGATGAACTCCCGCACCGTCTCGTCGAATTCCCAGACGTCCTCGCCGACCAGCCGGCCCTGATCGTCGTACGGCCAGATCATGTGCTCGGCAGTTTTAACCAGGTAGGTGGCGTCGGGATTGACGGGTGCTCCTTCGGCTGCCAGGACAGCGCCCGGGGTCTGCTGGTAAATGACCGAACTCGACACAATCATCGTGTCGCTGACCGCCAGCTTCTCGTCTTCGACGTAAAAGATGCACTGCGCTGTCTCAGACCACCCGTGGTACAGCGCCTTGACGGCTTCGGCACCTTCGACTGTGAGGCTCTTGCCGAGCATGGTGAAGTGGTAGACCGGCTTTTCAACCGTCATGTCGGGAGCGAAGATCTCCTCGTAACGGCCCGCCATCTCCAGATAGCGATGCCGGTTGTAGGCGTGCAGCAGATAGAGATGGCGTGGGTTCTCGGTCGTCTCGATCAATCGCTCCACAGCGATATTGGTCTTGGTGATGTCGAAGCGGCTCACGTGATTTCCTTTCAGACTGTTGCGAACTGGGTCCGCAGATCGGTTTTCTTGAACTTGCCGGTGGCCGTGCAGGGGATCGCGTCGACGAACTCGAAACGATCCGGTAGCTGCCACTTGGCGAACTCCTGGGCAAGGTGCGCGCGCAACTCGTCGGCGGAGACCTCGGTGCCGGGCCGCCTCGCCACGACGGCGAGAGGGCGTTCGCCCCATCGGTTGTCGGGGACAGCGATCACCGCTGCCTGCGAAACCGCGGGGTGCGACATGAGCTTGTTTTCGAGGTCGACGGAGGAGATCCACTCGCCGCCGGACTTGACAAGGTCCTTCGAGCGGTCGCAGATACGGATGCACCCGTGTGGGTCGATCCGCACGACATCGCCTGTCTTGAACCAGCCGTCGGCGGTGAAGCTGTCGGCGCCGCGCCCTGCGTGGTAGCCGGTCGCCACCCACGGGCCGCGGACCTCGAGTTCGCCCATCGCCGCGTCATCCCAGGCGATTGTGTTGCCGTCCTCGTCGCGGGCGCGAATATGGAACAACGGGGTCGCGGTACCCTGCCGGGCGCGATAGTTGTACTGCTCGTCGGCGTTGCTCTGATCGAGTCGCGACGGCAGGCGACATACCGCGCCCAGCGGGGCCGTTTCGGTCATTCCCCAGGCCTGCACCACGGTCAGCCCGTGGCGGTCGAACCCCTCGAACATCGCCCGAGGCACTGCGGAGCCACCGACGATCAATCTGTCCAGTTCGGTCAACTGCCACCGTTCTGGCTCGTTATCCAGCGCGGCAAGCATCGCCATCCACACCGTGGGGACGCCGGCCGTCATGGTCACCTGTTCGTAGGAGCACAGATCGAGCACGCTTTCCGCGTCCACACGCGGACCGGGTAAGACCAGCCGGGCGCCCGCCAGCGCAGCGGCGTACGGCAGGCCCCACGCGTTGGCATGGAACATCGGTACGACAGGAAGGACTGTGTCCCTTGCCGATACGGCCAGCTGGTCGGGCAACGCTGCAACAAGCGAGTGCAACACGAGCGCCCGGTGCGAGTACACGACACCTTTGGGCCTGCCGGTCGTGCCGGAGGTGTAGCACATCGCAGCGGCGCTGTTCTCGTCGAGTGCGGGCCAGTCGGCCGCTTCGGCGCCGGCCACCAGAGACTCGTAGTCCAGCGTCCCGGCGGGGGCCCGTCCCGTGTGCGTGACGACGATGATGTGGGTGAAATCGTATGTTGAGCGGAAGGTTTCGAATACCTCGAGTAGCGTCTCGTCGACGACGATGACGCTGTCTTCAGCATCCTCGACAATGAATGCGAGCTCGTCGGGAAACAGGCGCGGGTTCAGCGTATGGATGACCGCGCCCATGGCGGGAACCGCGAAGTACAGCTCGAGATGCTCGCTCTGGTTCCACAACAGCGTCGCCACCCGATCGCCTTCATTGACGCCGAGGTCGCTCAGCGCACCGGCCAGGCGGCGGGCACGGCGGGCGCAGGCGCCGTACGTGGTCCGATCGGTCACGCCCGACGATCGCCGGGACACGACTTCCCGATCGGCGTGAAACTTCTCGGCCCGTTCGACGATGCTCGTCACGGTGAGCTGATCGCCGGTCATGGCCTGGCCTTGCCGGCGCTCGAGCGTCGGATTGGCGTGGGTTGACGCTTGCGCGCAAGGGCGAGGAGCTCATCGAGTCCGGCTCCCAGCGCGTCGAGGAGCGGCCACGGGTCGTCGAGTAGTTCGCGGTCGACGACGATGCCGAATTCAAGCGACTCCTGATAGCTCATCACGGTGATGTTGATGCCGATTCCGTCCAGCACTCCTGAAACCGGGAACTGGGAGCGTTGCCGCGCGCCACCGAGATACAACGGGGCTGCAGGTCCAGGGACGTTCGAGATCATGACGTTGGCGGGCTGGCTGAGGCCGCGCATGCCCGCCAGGCGGGAGGTCGTCCTGGCCGCCTGCGCGAAGAGCGCGGGCGGAATGAAATGGTTGGCGTCCTGCAGCAGCGATGCCGGAAGGGCGCGGTGGCGCTCCTTGGCGGTCGACATCGCTTCGTTGATGCGGCGCAGGCGCTCGACAGGGTCGGCCACATCGGTCGGCAGCTCGGTGATCATCACTGACACGCGGTTGCCGAACGTGCCCTTCTGCTCGGGGGTCCGCACCGACATGGGAATGAAGCCGGCCAGGGGCTCGGACGGCAGTTCTTGCCGCTCGTCCAGCCAGGTGCGCAGGCCTGAGGTGCAGACGGCCAGCACGACGTCGTTCACGGTGCACCCGAAGGTGTTCTTGATCGTTTTGACTTCGGCCAGCGACATCGATCCAAACGCGACACGACGATGAGGTGACACACGCGCCTGGAATCGGGTCCGCGGCGCCGTGACATCGCTGCCTCGTGGGGCTGAGCCGCCAGGAAGGACCCTCTTCACCAACCGGCTGCTTCGGGCGACCGCTTTCACGCCAGGCAAGTGTCGAATAGTCGGCACGTCGTCGAGATGCGGCAAAGCCGTTGGCCCCGAGCGCAATATCCGAAGCGGTTGGCGCAGCAGTCCGATAAGACCGCGTCCGAGCATCTCTACCTCGGATGGGAATTTCTCCGCGACCACCGCCGGCGCCTTTTCCGGTTTGCGGCCTGTGGTGTCGTCTAGGAGGATGCTCATGACCTCGGCACCCGAAACTCCGTCGACTGCGGCGTGATGCATTTTCGTCAGTACCGCGACCCCACCGTCCTCGAGACCGTGGATCACGTACACCTCCCAGAGGGGGCGCGCTCTGTCGAGCTGGCGGCCGATGATTCGAGCCACCTGCTCGGCAAGCTGCTGCCGATCGCCGGGGGCCGGCAGCGCAAGCTCTCGGACGTGGTACTCGATGTCGAAGGTCCCGTCGTCGACCCAGTACGGGTAGTCGAGGGAAAGCGGCACCTGCGCCAGCCGCCAGCGGAAGGTCGGCAGGAGATGCAACCGCTCGCTTATCAATTCACGAACGAGCTCGGCGTCGAGGTTCCGGCCCGACGTGGTGTGCGGGTCGTAGATGCCGAGCACGCTGACGTGTCCTTGGACGCGGGGGTTTTCCATTGCCAGGAACTGGGCGTCGACGCTGGTTAGTTGTCGCATGTGACGATGGTCGTTTGCGTCGGCCATCATTCGCTTGTCCGTGCGCGCCAACGCTGGGCCGCGGTGTTGTCGAATATCAGCACCGTGGGCAGGACGCGGGCGTTACCGTGCATTTCATGGAGCCGGCGTGGGCAGGCGCGCAGGGCGATGACCAGCGCCGAGTATGGGCGGCCGTGCTTCGCCCGGCCGCAGCCGACCTTGCGGAGCGCGCTGCCGACATCGCCGCTGCGGCGAATACGTACACCGGTGAGCGCTTGCCCGATCTTCTCGCGAGCCCCCAGGCGCTCGAGGTGAACCGCGCGAGCACCGAAGCGAGCATTCGCGACTTTGCCGAGGTGTTATCGGCAGGCGCGGATCCCGCCGAGGCGGCACGCCTCGGTTCTCCGACGTTGGCATACGCGCAGGACGGTGCACAGCACGGCCTCGCACTGACGACATTGATGCGCAGCTATCGGCTCGGCCACGCCGCGACGGCTCAGCACATGACCGCAATACTGAGCGCCCACGCGCGTGACACCGATGAGCTGAACCTCGCGGCCGAGTTGTGTTCGGCATGGATGTTCGCCTACGTCGATGCCGCGCTGTGCCTGGTCGAGGAGGTGTACACCGCTGAGCGAGACAGGTGGCAGCGCAGCGCGGCCGCCAACCAAGCAGAGACGATTACCACGATCCTGGCAGGAAAACCCATCGACGCTGAAGTCGCGAGCCGGCGGCTGCGCTATGAGGTGGGACGCGTGCACGTGGCCGCCATTGCATGGTTGGACGTGCACGAAGAGGGTCGCAACACCCAGTCCGTTCTCGAATCTGCGATTCGCGACATCGCCGCCGCGATCGGCACTCAGAAGCCGCTGGTGTATCCGCTCGGAATCCTGTCGGTCGCGGCCTGGATCGGCTCACACAGCGACGTGCCGTCGAAAGTGTTGGACGAGTTACGGTTTCGGACCGCGACCGCCCCCGGCGTGCGGGTCGTCGTCGGTGAACCAGCGCGCGGTCTGGCCGGAATGCGCACGAGCCATTCCGAGGCTCTCGAAGCACAGCGAATCGCCATACTCGCCGGCGAACCCGCGGGCAGCGTCACTCGCTACCACAGCATTTCCCTGCGGGCCATCGCCACTGCAGACATCGGTCAGGCCCGTGCGTTCGTGCGACGTGAGTTGGGCAGGCTGGGGGCGAGCGACGAAACGACCCGTCGGCTCGCCGCGACGGTCAAGACCTACCTCGACGAGAACTGCAGCCGGGGACGGACCGCCAAGCGACTGCACATCCACGAGAACACGGTGGCGTACCGGATCCGCCAGGCCGAGGAGGTTCTCGGCAGGTCGTTGGACAGGCGCAACCTCGAGCTGCGAGTCGCCCTCACCCTGTCCGATCTGGCCGCGCAGACATCTCCGACGCCGGCAGCGACCACCGACGACATCTCTTCTGGGTCACTGCGGCCGGTCACCTAGTCCGTCGAACGGTCCAGCATCGCGTCACGAACGCGTCCGGCACCTGCCCATCGGGCCAGGCGACCTATCAGGACCGGCGCGACGACACCCACCGTCGCGAGCACGCGGACAGCTGGCGACGCCACCGTCGTTTCGGTCTTGTCACGCGTGATCGCGGTCGCTACGGCGCGCGCCACGTCCTCTGGGGAACTCGTACCAAAGCCACGGGGAAGGCTGACTCCGGTTTCTGCCAGCATTCCGGCGTCGCGGACGGGCCCGGGAAAGATCGTGGAAACGCCGACACCGGTACCGTGCAACTCCTGCTTCAGTGCAAGCCCGAGTCCGCGAAGGCCCCACTTGGTGGCCGTGTACACGGTCCCGTTCCCCGGCGTCGCGACCAGCCCAGCGCCTGACGAGATGAAGACGATATGGCCCTGGCCGCGCCGTTTCATCGGCCCGATCGCTGCACGCGCCAGCGTCGCAGGGGCCAGCAGGTTGACCCGGATCGCCTCCTCGACCTCCGCATCGCTGAGCGTGCCGAGATCCTGCGGAATGCCGATCCCGGCGTTGGCGATGAGCACATCGACCGGCGCCGCACGCGACATCAACTCTTGAACGGCGTGAGGGTCGGTGAGGTCAGCGGTGAACCCGCGCGCGGACGGACCCAGTTGGCCGGCCAATCGAGCAACCTCGATGTCGCGTCGGCCCGTCACCGTGACGACGCAGCCTCGCGCAGCGAGTTCGTGAGCGATGGCTCGACCGATCCCCCCTGTTGCACCGGTAACCAGGACATGTCGACCGTCGAGTTGCATCTCAAGACCGCGAATCTATTGCCACGCGGGCAAACTATCGCCACGCTGCAGCGGTCCGCTCGTGCGAGCGCGCCCATATGCTGGTCCCTGGTTGTCGTGGTGCGACAAAAGCGAGCTGTGACGCCTGAATAGTTGCCATGCATGAATGTCCGCCGCGGGAGGTAGCGATGTCGTACACGACGCCGAAGGCAGTTCTGGCGATTCTCGCGGTCGTGCTGACGCTCAGCGCGTGCGGCGAGGAGAGCGGCGCCTCAGGAACCTCCCCTGAGGCGCGGCAGAACGCGACGGGCTCCACCACCGCCGCGCCGGTGGATCCTGAGCGCGCAGCCCGCAGCCAGAGCGTGCTGGACAATGCCATCACAGACGATGAGCCGGGATGCTCGGCGGCGGTCGGGATCGAGGGGCAGGTGGCCTGGACCGGAGCCCACGGCCTGGCGGATCTGGAAACCGGCGCCAAGATCACCGAAAGCACCGTGTTCGACATCGCCTCGGTGTCAAAGCAATTCACCGCAACCGCGATCCTGCTGCTGGCGGACAACGGAAAGCTTTCGATCGAGGATTCACTGGCCTCCCATGTGCCCGGGCTGCCCGGGTGGGCGGACACCGTGACCGTCTCTGAACTGATCCACCAGACGAGTGGCATCCCCGACTACATCGGGTTGCTCGAGGACGCGGGCTACGCCTACACCGATCCGACCACCCAGGAGCAGGCCGTGCAGGCGCTGGCCGAGGTGCCGGAGTTGCAGTTCGACCCGGGCTCCCAGTTCGACTACTCGAACTCCAATTACCTACTGCTGGCCAATATTGTGCAGCGGGTTTCGGGCCAACCGTTGCCTGCGTTTCTGAGCGCGCAGATTTTCAAACCATTGGACTTGGCCATGACCATGGATCCCAAACTCGCACCGGGCAGCGCGATCCCCTACGACTATGACGACGGCACCGGCGACTACACGGTGGCTGTGAGCAATTGGGAGCAGATCGGCGACGGCGCCATCCAGACCGCCCCCAGCCAACTCGTCCGCTGGGCGGACAACTACCGAACCGGCAAGGTGGGCGGTCAAGCTCTCGTCGACGCGCAGCTCGCCGGGGCGGTGGACGCCGGTTCAGACGACGGGGACCGCTACGGCGCCGGCATCTATCTTCTTCCCGACGGCGGCCTCACCCACGACGGATCCTGGTCCGGGTCCGTGACGTCGTTCCACATCAGCCCGGATCGGCGCACGGCCATCGCGGTCAGCTGCAACACCGGGAACCAGGACCCCGACGCCATCGCGGAAGAGATCGGAAAGCTCTGGCTGTAGCGGGCTCTACTCGACTTGCTTCCACCAGGAGACGACTGCCATCACCATCGCGGTCACCAAGGCGACGAGGACCCACAACACGAGGGCGACGTCGATCCATGCGCCTGGCGGTGGAGCCCCCGGCAGGATGTTTCGCAGCGGGACAACCGCGAAGAGCATTGCGGCATACCACGTCAGGAACGGCATCTGGAATGCCTTACGTCTCGTGATCACCTGCAGGGCCGTGACGATCGCCAACGTCGGCAGGGTGATCAATACGATGCAGATGCCGAGATCGAATGCGAGCGGACCCAGTGAGCGCTTCAACGTCAGCTTGGTCGCGGTCTCGCTGCCGGTGTCGTTGGGGCCCGGCGGTACCTCGTCGGCGTAGAGGTCCCAGCCCTGAAGCGCACCTTCGACTTCCACGCGGGCGGGCACATACTGCCGGTCTTCACCAGATCCGACGAGCAGCGTCGCACTGATCGGAGCGCTCGTGTATTTGTCGAACGGCCAATTGTTCACATCACCGTCGAGGTCGAGGGTGGTGGCCTTCTCGGCGGGAGACTCCCCGGCGGGAAAGTTCAAGTCGCCGAGGGTGTTCCACGGGAACAGCCGGACCGAGATGTCGGTGTTGAGGACATCGAGACGTTCGTCGGTGAGGTCGTCCTGCGGGATGACGAGCACCTTGACGTCGGCTTGGTAGTCGACTGTGCGCAGTGCCTTCACCGTCACCAGGACAACCGTCTCGGATCCGTCGCCCTCGTCTGCCGGGCCCAACTCAGTTGATGACCCGGACAGCTCCCAGTAGGCGAACAGCGTCACGCCGTAGGCCAGTAGGAACAGCACGACGACGCTGACGATGGTGATGACGCGCTTGCCGCCGGAGCGGGCCTTGGCGCCGTGGCGCGATGGGCGCTCTGGCGCCTGCGGGTTCTCGGGTTCCACGGACGGAATGTTAGGGGTGCCCATAGGTTTCTGTCTGCGCTTTCTGGATAGCGGCCGACGCTGAGGTCAATTTGTTCATCTACCCGCCAGCAAAGCGACTACCAGCGAATTATCAAGATCACTTCGTGAAATTCGGATACTACTTCCAGTGGGGTTCGAGCAGGGTCGACCAGGCCTTGTCGAGTTGCTCCCACTCCGCCGGGCACCCCTCCGCACGGTCCTCGGGCAGCTGGCCGTTGCCCACCAAATCGGCGTTGGCGTTGGGATCCGATCCGTAGATCCAGCACTCCAGGTTGTAGACACGCTGTAGGTCGAGTGAATGCTCGTCGGCCATCTGGTCCGCGGTGAACTCGGTCTGCACCTCCGCGCTGGCGGCGAAACCGCGCGCGAAGTCCTTTACTGACTGCACCGACTCGGGATCCTGGCCGTCCTCGCCTGGGGTCAGAAGGAGGTACGCGGCGGCCTGATCGGCGACGTCCTCTTCGCGGCCGGTCACCGGGAGGTCGTAAATGCTGATCGTCATGTGACCGACCTCGTGGTAGAAGGTCGCGTACTCGGAGTTCAGCGCCGACTGAGTGGGATCGGGATCGTTGGCCTTCGTGAAAACCCCGAGGGACCAGTCGGTGTCTTCGTAGCACATGGTGATCGCGTTATCGCTCTCGCTCCAAAATGCGTTGGGCTGTCCGCATTCTGCGCCGCGCAGCTGGATGTCGTGCGGCAGGTTGAGCGTGTTGTTCACGTCCTCGGCGAGGTCTTCGAGCATGTGGTTGTCCTGCTGGATCTTCTTCCCATTGATCCCTTCGGGGGACGTGGCGTCTTCGTAGGTGACGATCATCTTTCCGCCGCCGGCGCCGTCGGCAGGAGCCTCCGGGGGCGCTCCGTTCTTCGAATCGACGTTCTCGTCCGCTGACTGTGCCGCCGCCGACGACTCCGGAGCCTTTGGCTCCTCCTTGGTGGAACTGCTGCAGCCGGCTACCGCCAATGCGACTGCCACTGCCGGAAGAATTCGATTACGCATGGCACGACCCCTTACATTGACCCTCGAAATTGACACGCTCGCAGATTTCGAGCGTGAAGTAAATGGCAACGACCTCATCGTTATCGCCGGAAATCGCTGGTCTATCGAGAATCCGGGTAGAGCATGGCGTCGACGACGCCGCCGCCGTTGACGTCTCCACCGAGTAACACCGTCGATGTTCCCGACGCGGGGTCGTAGTCGAGAAGCGACTCGCCACTGCCGCATGACAGCGTTGCCTGCAACTGAAGTTGGCCGTCAGCGGCACCGAGCACCCGGACACTGCGCCGCTCGTCCACGTTCGGCACCGACACCGGGGTGGTCGTGCCGTTCGCCGAGAGCTTGGCGAGGTACACGAAGCCGCATCCGCCTGCCGCCTGGACGAACGTGCCTGCCGGGACCTGCCATGCGTTGAGGTCAGCCAGGTCCTGGCCTTGCGTCCCGTCATTCTTTGCGGTGAGCGGGGTCGGCGCGGAGCCGTCGACGGGCACAAGCCACAGCCGAGAGTAGCCGAAATCCGTTCCGTAGCAGCGTGTTAGGGCTACATCGGCTTCCCACCACCGCACCGGTGTGCAGTCTTCGGAGTCGGGAATCTGAAGCTCCTTGCCCAGTGTCCCGTCGTTGCCCATCATCGACAGGCCGTTTTCTGTGCCGAGCACCAGTCGCGTGCCGTCGGGCGTGGAGAGAAAGGCGGTGTTGAACTCGCTACCCAACTTGTCCACTGGATACGTCAGCTGTTGCTTGCCGGACAGGTCGACGCGGGTGAGCGAGGCCGCGCTGTCGGCGTCGTCCGACTTGAGGAGCAGCACCGCCTTGCCGTCGGGCCGTGAATAGCGCGGGGTCACGGCGTAACCGCCCTCGACGGTGAACGACGTCCGCTCGCCGGTGTGCAGGTCGACCTCGATCACGGTCAGGTCGTCCCCGTTCCGGTAGAAGAGTGCGCGGCTCCCGTCGCCCGACCAATCGGCCAGCGCTGGCAGGGCACCGCCCTCATCCGGCGCTTCGAACGTCGTGATCGCGTAGCGGTCCCCTTCGGGGCTGACGAGGTACAGGGTCGTCTCGGCGTTGTAGGGCGTCGGTTCGTCGGGGTCGACATCACCGCCGGCGTTCATGGGTGGGGCAGCGTTCCACATCGCGAGCGTCCAGCCCGGGCTCACCTGCGACCAGGGCACGTCCTGGATTGGCTCCTCCGTGCTGTGCGCGACCGGCTGCGCCGTCGGGGATGCCTGCGACGAAGTGCGCGGGACATGCGTGCTGCTTCCAGCGCCGGGTTCCGCTGACGACGAGCATCCGGCCAACACCACTGCCGCGGCCGCGAAAACCGCTGCGCTGCGCAAGGTCTTCTCCATGGGCATTCCTTTCCAGTCGAGGAAGGGTGCGCTGGAGACCTTGAAGGATTCTTGAAGAATTCTTGAAGCCCCTCGACGGGGCGTCTGCATCATTTGCCCCACAAGGCTGGTAGCGAACACATAGTTCTGCCGATGTCTGAGCCCCTATGCGGGCCATAGCTTTGTGATCAGCCGGAACACCGGCGAACAGACCACCGAAAGCCAGGGCCATCATGAACACCACCGCAACCAAGAAGATCGCCCTCGCCGCCCTGGCCGCCCCCGTGCTGAGCGCGCTGGCCATCGGCCTGGCCGGAGCTGCTTCCGCCGACGCCGACCCCGCCGCCGTCGACGGCGCAGCACCCACCGCGCCCACCGCAGCCGACACCATCGCCGATCTCAAGGACCAGGGCTTCCGCGTCACGGTCAACACCACCGGAGCCACCCCGCTGGATCAGTGCTCGATCATCTCCACCCGCCAGGACCGCCACCAGCACCACGGCCGCACCAACGACCTGGTCACCGTCTACGTCGACGCCTACTGCCCACCCGCCGCCTAAACACCACGATCGATCCCGGCGCACGTCATACTCATGCTCAAACAGCCCCAGCTTCAACAATTCTCGGAGGTCATGCCACCCATGTCGACCAAGCCCACCGTGATCGAAAGCGTCCTGCTGGCCGCCGGTATGCCCGATGCCGAGATCGCGGCTCGCATTGCGGACATCGGGCCAGCTGCCACTGCCGAGGTGCTGCTTGCTGAAGTCGTCAGTCGCGCAAGCCTGTTGAACGGCCCAAGTGAGAAGTTCGAGATCCAGTGTGACCTCGGCTTCGACAAAGAGCGACTGGGCTACGTCCTCACAGTGGGCAACGGCGACCCGACGGTCGAGAAGGGGCTGAATACCGACGCCGCGGTCACAATCCGCCAGGACTTGGTCGACCTGCTGCGTGAGCTCTTCGGTCCCGTCGGACCGTATGGTGCCACCCGCGAGATCTTCGCGACCGAATACGTCGACTCGGAGTACAACCCGGCCGTCGCCGCAGCGATCTGGCCGATCGTCGGTGCGATCACGCAGCGCCCGAAGGACCTGTCCGAACTCGCGGCGCGGTTCGGTTCGGACAAATGGGGCGGGCGTTGGTATACGCCGCATTACCAGAAGCACTTCGAGCCGTACCGGGAGCTGCCGGTGAAGGTGCTCGAGATCGGAATAGGCGGCTACGACGCGATCGACGCCGGCGGTGAGTCGTTGCGGATGTGGAAGCACTACTTCCGGCGCGGCCTGATCTACGGCCTGGACATCTTCACGAAGACGGGCGTCGAGGAAAGCCGCGTGAGCGTCGTGCAGGGCGACCAGGGGGACGAGGGATTCCTCGATTCGCTGGGGCGCGAATTGGGACCATTCGACATCATCATCGACGACGGCAGCCACATGAGCCACCACGTCCTCACGTCCTTCAATGCCCTTTTTCCGCATGTGAAGCCTGGCGGGATCTACGTCGTAGAAGATCTCGGGACTGCCTACTGGCCGTCCTGGGGCGGCGCCACCGATCCTGCGGCACAGTACAAGTCGATCGAGTTCATCAAGAGCCTGGTGGATGGACTGCACCATTCCGAACAGATCCGAGACGACAACAATCTGCCGTCGATGACCGAGTCGACGATCACCGGAATGCACCTGTACCACAACCTCGCCCTCATCGAGAAGGGCGTCAACACCGAGCAGGGCGGCCCGGAGTGGCTGAAGCGATACGACCACACCGTCTCGTACACCGAAGCGTGACGGACGCCCGCGGCTCTAGGCGCAGCAGTTCGGGTCGAGCACGATGCACAGTGCACCGAGGGCGTCACGGTGCGGTCGGTGATAGACGTTCATGCCGCGTCGGTCAGACTCGACCAGTCCTGCGCGTCGGAGCTGACTCAAGTGATGGCTGACGGTGGATTCGGTCAGACCCAAGACCCTGGCCAGGTCGCCGCTGTTCTCCTCGCCCGACTCGGAACTGAGTAGGAAGGACATGATCTTCACGCGGGCGGGGTCGGCGATGGCTTTCAATCGAAGCGCGACATGCAGCGCGTCTTCGTCACTGATCGGTCCTGCCGCCACGGGTGCACAGCACACGGGTGCCGAAATGTCGATGGTTGGCAACGTCTTGGGCATGAAATCAATGATGCCAGGTTCTTGACATATATCAAAGACGTCAGGCAATATAGCCGTTGTCAGTAGTTCGATATATGTCTCACAGGTAGGAGGTACACACCGTGTCCCGCATCCAACTGGCCTTGAACGTCGACAATCTCGATGAGGCCATCACGTTCTACTCCAAGCTGTTCAACGCGCAACCGGCCAAGGTCAAGGAGGGTTACGCCAACTTCGCCATCGCCGAGCCACCGCTGAAGCTGGTGCTGCTGCAGAACCCGGGCAAGGGCGGCTCGATCAATCACCTCGGCGTCGAGGTCACCTCCAGCGAGCAGGTGCATGAAGAGATCACGCGCCTGACGAATGA
Source organism: Mycolicibacterium rhodesiae NBB3 (assembly GCF_000230895.2). The sequence continues at coordinate 1,019,955 of NC_016604.1, read as the reverse complement.
GGGCCTGTTCACCGACGAGGAGATTGGCACGACGTGTTGCTTCGCCACTCAAGACAAGGTCTGGGTCACCGGTCCCGGTGGTGAGAAGTGGGAGGTCTATACCGTTCTCGCGGATTCCGAAACGTTCGGATCCAGTCCGCAGCACCTAGAGTCGGATGGCAACGGCGCAGTCTGCTGCGGCGCGCAGAGCGCCGACAAGGAGCCGGCCGAGAGCTCCTGCTGCTGATTGGTATTCACCTCCGCGGCGAATTCACCGAGATTTCGCTTGTCCGCTGGTTCGATGCTGCCGCTCATCGATTTTGATGCAGTGCGTCCCATCCGCGACGACATCGAAGATCGGGTCCGCCGCCTACTCGGTGATCTTGGCATCGCGCCGCGAGCGCGATCTACTGCGGAATTTCGTAGTTCTGCACCGACGACAGGCTGTGGATCATCCACACGTTGGGTTCCACGTAGGTGGCGCGGTCGGACGCGCGATCGACCGCAAGGGGTGACAGCCCACCGGGGAATACGAATTCACCGGATTCCGGCAAGGCCATACCGAGCCAGGATTCCCATTCACGGACAGTCCCGTCGATACGGTACGAGGCCGGCGCCGCGGGGCCCATTCGCGCTCCCATCCGTTCATGCAGCCGTAGCCACGGGTCGAACAGCGATCCGTCGTCACGACGCCAGGTCATGTAGCGCTCGATCGGGGTGATCGGATACCGGTCCTTCCACGTCGGCCGGACCGGTGCGATCATGTGCTCCAGACCGTGCCGGGAGGCGATGGCGCCCATGGTCTTCAGAATTTCTGCTGCGAGACCAGTTCCGCGCCCGCCCTTCGGGATCTCGGCTGCTATTGCGCACAGTGTGTTGACCGGCTGGCCCGTTTCGCGCCGGTTCAAGGCGTCGGCGATGGCGGCGTCAAAGCCGCCGGGTAGCCCCTCCGGGGTGCCGTCCCACCAACACGGCACGGTGTGCGCGTCGGCGATGACTTCACCGGTCTCGGCATCGCACATCGCAAACTGGTACTCCGGGAGCTCGTCCGGCAGACGAGACCACGACAAAAGGTAAGTGGCGCCATGGAGGTTGAACTCCGGCCAGATTTCTGCGTCCGGAATCGACTGGTTCTTCAGCTCGGGCTTTTCTGCAAGCGTTATCGCCTTGTGCGCCATGAGCTTCACCGTACGTGCCCGCGTGTCGATAGCGCGGCGAACTTCGTGATCATCACTGTTCATGTCTTCCGTGGTTTGTTGAGCTGCGTCCAACGTATGGCGGACAACAGGACACAAACTTCGGGAGAAAGATGTGTTTTCGCGGCGAGGCTATGTTGCAAACGATGTAGACGAGTCGTCGCCGGGTTCGTGTTCGAGCACGTCGCGGTTGAAGAACATCAACTTGGCGAAGTAGAGCGCCCCGGCCAGAATCAAGCCGACGACGATCAGATCGGGCACAACGGCGTCTGGCGGCGACACCAGCGCCAGCACGGCGAAGGCCACCCAGATCAGCGCGACCATGGCCACCGGAAGTTCGAAGCGGCCGAGGCTGAACGCGCCATCCCTGCGTCCCAGTCGTTTTCGGACCGCAAGGTAGAGCACGACGATCCCGCCATAGAGCAGGGCCGGCAGCAGGGATGACCCGATGATCAGTTGCAACAGTGCAGAACCTGGCAGCACCACCATCAGGATGACACCGATCGCGAAGATCAGGATCGTCGCGAACACCGGCGTCTGAGTGCGCGGATTGACCCGGCGGAGCACGGCGTGGCCGGGGAAGCGCGCATCACGGGCCATGGCGAATGCGAGCCGTGCGCACGACGCCATGATGACCGTTCCGGCGCCGAACATCGCGAACGCGATGCCCGCCAGCAGGATTCGCTCCATGACCGGGCCGAGTTGATCACGGATGATCGTCGCCAACGGCGAAGGGCTTGCCGTCACCGCGGATACGTCCTTGATCGCGATGGTGAGCGTGATGACGAAAAGAAAACCGAGCACAGCCGACGCCACCACCGATGCCACTATCGCGCGTGGAACGCTGCGGAACGGGTCTTTCGCCTCCTCAGCCAGATTCGCCGCAGAGTCGAAACCCACGAGTGTCGTTATGCCCATGATCATTCCGGCCATCAATGCACCGCCGATGGCAAAGTAGTGCGGGTCGCCCGCGGCGACGCCGCGCGAGAAGAGGTTGTCCACCGTCCCGCTGCCGCTGAACACCATCACGGCGATGAGGCCCACGGTCACCACGGCCAAGATGGCGAGTTCGAGGCCCACAGCGGTGGACGAGAGCATGCCGAGCAACCGGGTTGATGCGACGACGAGCACGGCCTCGAGGAGCATCAGTGCGACGGTCAGGAGCCGCGCCGTGCGCTCGTTCGGCTCGATATTCAAGAGCGGCATGAGCGCCTGGCTGGCGAGTGCATTCGTCATCGCCACCACGCCGATTGCCAGGAACCAGAACGTCACCCATCCGAACCACCAGCCGATCTTGGGGTTCGCCAGACGTGAGGCCCATTGATAGGACGACCCGCTCAGCGCGATGCGCGCCGCGAACTGGGCGACGACGAGCGCCACGAGAGTCTGCCCGACCGCGGCAAGGATCCACAGCCAGATCCCCACCGGTCCCGAGCTCTGCAGCACGGCGCCGTAGGTCGCGAAGATGGCGACCAGGACCGAGATGAACGCGAACGAGATCGCGAACGTCTGAAACGGGCCGAGAGTGCGTTTCAGTTCCGGTGCATAGCCAGAACTCCGGACAGCATCGTCGGCGCTACTGGCGCTCGCGATGCCTTCCGCGGTCACTCGGCGGCCCGTACGCTCTGTTCGTAGTTGAACACGTTGTCAGGGTCGAATTTCGCCTTGACCGTGCGGAGCCGATCGACATTCGTTCCCCAGTAGGCGGTTTCCCAATCCGGCATCCCGCGGTTCGGAACGTTGACATAGGCCCCATCGATGAAGGGCTGCAACGCTTCACCGAAGTCCGCGATCCACGCTTCACACTCCGGTGTCAACGGATCATCCGAAGCGGGAAGGCCACCGCGCACGCCCCAGCCTGCACCCGGCTCGGCGTAGTAGAGCGCGTTGCGGTGGGCGAAGGCCGAACCGCCGGCGGGTTCGCTGTTCCTGACGGCGCCGCCGAATGCGTTGGTGAAGTAGTTGCATTCCGGGGTCGGCGCGTTCCTCATGAATGTTTGGATGAGGTTCACCGCTTCGGCCGGATAGGGCTCGTAAATGAACTGCGAGAGAAACTTCCAGTTCGCCAACTCGTCGGCGGGGGGTATCTGGAATTCGGCGTAGGTATCCGCCCAGTTTCCATCCTTCGCGATGACCTCCGGCGCACCGACGGACAGGATCGGCCTCAGTATGTCCAGCGCCTCGGCTTGCGTCCCGCCGGCCAGCGCGCCGATCAACTGAAACTCGTCGCGCGTGATTTCGAGTTGGCTCGTCATGCGATCGTCGGCCCGGGGTGCGGCCTGCTGCCAGGCCTCGTACACCTCCGGCAGACGGTCGAGCCCCGACCAGGTGGCGGTGACATAGATCGTCTGCGTGAGCGGATGGGTGCGGTAGGTGAGCGAGGTGACGATGCCGAAGTTGCCGTTACCTGCCCCCCGCAGCGCCCACAGCAGATCGGCGTTGTTCTCGTTGTCGACGACGAGCGTCGTGGCGCCGCCGCCGGCAGGCGCAACGACAACCTCCGCGGCAAGGAGATTGTCCGATGCCATCCCGAAGTTGCGTGTGAGCAGACCGAATCCGCCTCCGAGCGTCGCGCCAACCAGCCCGACCGTCCCTTCGGTGCCGGTCGGCGCCGCACAACCGGCCTTCCCGAGCGCTGTCACCGCTTCCAGCTGATTCAATCCGGCGCCGACAGTGGCGATGTTCGACGCTGCATCGATGTGAGCCGACTTCATCGGGCTCACATCGATGACAACACCGTCGTCGACGGAGGACCAACCCTCCAGACAATGCCCACCGCTTCGGACTCGAACGGGAACGTTGTTCAACCGCGCCCATGCCAGCGCGTTGACCACATCCTGCGTTTCAGCGCAGTACACGATCGCCTCGGGACGATGGCGGAACAAATGGTTGTAGCCCATCCGCGCCGAGTCGTATCCGGAATTTCCCTGTCGGACAACATTGCCCGTCAGTCCGTCAGTGTTTGAAGACATCGAGCTCTCCTGGTTCGGTCTCCAATATGTCGCGGTTGAACATCCGCAGTTTCGCGAAGTACAGCCCGCCGAGGAGGAACAGCCCAACGACGATGGCAATGGGCACCCTCGCCGATGCGGGGGCGACGATCACGAAGATCGCGATGACTGACCAGATCAAGGCGCTGATCGCGACCGGCATCTCGAAGCGGCCGAGGTCGAATGCACCCTCCACACGGTCCAACCGCTTGCGTACCGACAGATAGAGGACGATGGTCGCGCCGTAGAGCACCGGCCCGAGGATCGTCCCCGTCGTGATCAGCTCGATCAGCGCGTCACCGGGCATCGCGAGCATCAACACGATTCCGAGTACGACGATCAGGAGTGTCGCCGGAATCGGCGTTTGCGTGCGTGGGTTGACGCGGCGCATCAGCCCGTGCGCAGGGAAGCGAGAGTCACGCGCCATCGCATAGACGATCCGCGAGCCGGTGGCCAGAGTCACCAGCCCGGCGCCGAAGAAGGCGAAGACGATCGCCGCGAGCAAAATGCTTTCCGTGACCGGACCCAACTGATCGCGCAGGATCAGCACCACCGGTGAGTCGCTGGCGCTGATCCGCGCCATGTCATCGATCGCGACGGTGAGCGCGATCAGGAACACGAGCCCCAGCACACCGGCCGCGATCACCGATCCGACGACCGCACGCGGGACGTTGCGATAGGGGTTCTTCGCCTCCTCGGCGAGGTTGGCCGCGGCATCGAAACCGACCAGGGTTGTCATGCCCAGCACCGTCGCGAGCATCAACCCGCCGCCGACGGCGAAGTAGTTCGGAGCACCTTCGGTGATCCCGCGGGAGAAGAGATTGTCGACAGAGCCCTTTCCGGACACCGCGACCGCCACGAAAAGGGCGATGGTCAACACGATCACCAGAGTCAGTTCCAGACCCACCGCCCCGCTGTTGATCATCGCCAGCAGGCGGGTCGACGCGATGACGATCACCGCCTCGACGATCATCAGCCCGACCGTGATCATCCGCGCTGTGCCCTCGTCCTCGGGCATACCGAACAGCGGCATCAGGGCCATGCTGGCCAGCGCGTTGTTGATGGCCACCACACCCAACGCCAATATGCAGAAGTTGGCCCAGCCGAACCACCAGCCGACCTTGGGGTTGGCCAGTCGCGAACCCCACTGGTAGGAGGAGCCGCTCAGCGGAATGCGGGCGGCGAACTGCGCGATGACGAGAGCCACGAGCGTCTGCCCGATGGCCACGATGACCCATATCCAGATCCCGACCGGTCCGGCATTCTGCAACACATCGTCGTAGGTGCCGAAGACGCCGACAGCGACTGAGATGAACGCGAACGAGAGCGCGAACACTTGAAATTGACCAAGTGTTCGCTTCAGTTCGGGTTCGTAACCGCAGTCCTCGCAGAACTCGTCCGCGACGTCTTGCTCTGGAGAAATCTCCGTCATCTCTCTGCTTCCTGTTGGTGAGATGGGTGCTCAGACCTTAACGACCCGCACGTGCACATTCGCGGGCTTTGACGTTTCCGTAAGTCCTCGTGTCGCCGTGGTCGACGCGACGGAATCTCCGCTGTCGGGCGTGGTTTCAGCAGCAGCCACACTGCGGCTGCTGACATCAGCAGCAGAAGAGAGCCAACACCTGCTGCGATCGCGAAACCTTCGGTGAATGCGGTTCGGCCGGCCGTCAGCAGAGCGTCAGCACTGTCGGGCGGCAGCGCACCGGCCACTTCGTGTGCAGCGCCGAGAGTTTCCCTCGCATACGACGCGACGTCATCTCCGATGCCGGGCGGAATGGTGAATCCGCGGTAGACCCCGGAGATGATCGAGCCCAGGACCGCAATGCCCAGCGCCATACCCAGCTCGTAGGCGGTCTCCGAGACTGCCGCTGCCGCACCGGATCGCTCCGGTGGGACGCTGCCGAGGATGAGATCGTTGGCCACGGTGTATGCCAGCCCGAGACCGGCGCCGACGACGAACAGGGCGACACCAAGCCGCGGGTAACCGGTGGACGGACTGACCGTCGCAAATGACGCCAGCGCGAAACCGATGAGCGCCAAGCCGGTTGCGAGAACCGCGCGCCGTGACCAATAACGGACGGCTATGCCGGCCAGAACACCGAACACCATCGATGCCAGCGCGGCGGGCAGCTCGGCCAGCCCCGCATGCAGCGGGCTGTAGCCGTGCACGAGCTGAAAGTACTGCGACAGGAAGAACACCGCGCCCGAGAGGCCAAGCACCGATAGCAAGTTGGCGGCCACCACGCCCGAAAACGCACGGTTGCAGAACAGCCGGATGTCGATCAGCGGATCGGGCAGCCGCAACTGCCGTCGCACGAATATTGCCAGCGCCGCAATGGCGACTCCGCCGACGGCCACCGTCTCGACGTCGAACCCGTTGTGGACACCGTCCTTGAGGGCGTACACCAGGCCGAGCATTCCGACGAGCGACAGACCGACGCTCGGCAGATCCCACGGCCCCGGTCTGGGGTTGCGCATCTCCGGAAGAAGTACGGCGCCGCCGACGAACAGCACGACGATCACCGGGATGTTGATGAGGAAGACCGAGCCCCACCAGAAATGCTCGAGCAAGAGACCGCCGACAACGGGTCCGAGCGCGGTGCCTGCGGAGAAGACGGCCGCCCAGATGCCAACGGCCATGCTGCGTTCCCGTGAGTCGGGGAAAATCGCCCGGATCAACGCCAGGGTCGCGGGAGCCAGGGTCGCTCCGGCGACGGCGAGTAGCGCGCGGGCGCCGATGAGAAGCTCGGCGGTCGGTGCGTACGCCGTGGCGACCGACATGATCGCGAAGCCGACGGCACCACCGAGCAATAGCTTCTTGTGACCGATGCGATCGCCGAGGGTACCCATCGTGACGAGGAGACCGGCCAGGACGAACGAGTAGATGTCACCGATCCACAGCAGGTGATCCGCGGTTGCCGCGAGATCGCTGCTGATGAAAGGGGCGGCTACCGCCGTCACCGTGCCGTCGACTCCGATCAGGAGGACTCCGAGGGTGAGGACGCCGAGCGCCAACCACTTGCGCGTCATGTCTCTACCTCTCGTTCGTGGTGAATTCGGCGCGCTGATCGACCGTGAGGGTGGGTGAACGCGCCGAATCCGCTGGAAATCAGGCGGCGGGTGGGCAGTAGGCGTCGACGTAGACGGTGACCAGGTCGTTGGTGCGGCCGTGGTGCTGGTGGCGGTCCTGGCGGGTGGAGATGATCGAGCACTGATCCAGCGGGGTGGCTCCGGTGGTGTTGACCGTGACGCGGAAGCCCTGGTCCTTCAGGTCGGAGATGGTGTCGGCTGCGGTGGGCGCGGTGGGTGCTGCGCCGTCGACGGCGGCGGGGTCGGCGTCGGCGGAAGCAGCTCCGGCCAGGCCGATGGCCAGCGCGCTCAGCACGGGGGCAGCGAGGGCGGCGAGGGCGATCTTCTTGGTTGCGGTGGTGTTCATGATGGCCCTGGCTTTCGGTGGTCTGTTCGCCGGTGTTCCGGCTGATCACAAAGCTATGGCCCGCATAGGGGCTCAGACATCGGCAGAATGATGTGTTTGCTACATGCGGTATGGGGCAAATGATGCAGACACGCTCACGCGCTGGGCAGCACCCTGTTCTCGTGCGCCCACGCCGCAGCGGCGGTACGTGAGGAGACATCGAGCTTGACGAAGATGTTCGCCAGGTGTCTGCCGACCGTCTTTTCGCTGATGAACAGCTGCTTTGCGACGTCGCGGTTGGATGCGCCGGCTGCGATGAGGGCGAGTACCTCGACCTCGCGCTTGGTCAAGCCGCCCGGCGCCTCGGCGTTGGTTGCCTGGGTCGGGCGGGCGCCGAGCTGTTGGTAGATCGAGTCGGCGTTGGCTCGATCGGAGGCGGCGTCCGCGCTTTCCCCGGTTGCCTCGTGGGCCCGGGACATCCACTCGTATACCTGCGCCATCTCGTAACGACGCTGCGTGCTCCGGTACCTGCGCAGCGCGTCTTGCAGGATCGGCAGCGCCTCAGCCGGTGCGCCCTGTTGGACGAGCACCGCCCCGCGGGCATGCTGCGCCCACGCCCGGAAGCCGGGCGAGTCGAATTTCTCGGCGCCTTCCTCCAGCTGTCTGCAGCAGCGATCGGCCTCGTCGACGCGTCCGCGGGCGAGTGCGATCTCGATGGCCGCGGGGAGCAGCCGGATGCGGCTGATCTCGTCTTCCTCTGCATCAATGCGCATCTGCAGGGCGCTCCATGCTGCTGCGTCGTCGCCGAGGTGACATTTCAGGAGCGCCTCACCGGGCAGCGGTTCGAAGCCGATCTCGCGTGCCTTGGCGAAAGCCGCACGCGCGCCGTCGATATCGCCCATCCGTCGGCGGATATCGCCGAGTTCGTAGTGGCCTTCACCCGCCGTTCCCACATGAAAATCCTCGATGACGGCAAGGGCATCGACCAGCCGCTGTTCGAGCTCTCGGTAATCGGCTGTGGCGCTGAGCAATTGCCATTTGTGTATTTCGCATGTGGTGCCGTACCAGGATGCGGCGACCTCTGGGCCTTCGCGCCACTTGTCCATGGCGTTGGTCCAGGTCTTCATACGGTTCAGATCTCCGAGCCGATAGCACTCGTGAATCACGGCGCAGTAGATGTCGCCGGCCCAGTCCACCGGGACCTGGCCCGCGAGGACCGGCATCATCGCCTCGTCCAGGTCGGCAAGGGCCTCGCTGGTGCGGGCGAACGGAAGCTTCGACAGGCCGCTGGCGGTCAAACAGAGTGCGGTCAGTCCGGGTGAGTTCCGCCGGCTGACGAACTCCTGAAGCTCTAGCGCCCGCTGTACTCCCGCGTCGAACTGTCCGTCGATGACCGACAATTGCGAGTCCACGTAGAGCAGATAGGCGAAGGCCTCATCTTCGGGAGACGATTCGAGTAGCCGGCGTGCTCGGTTCACCCACACCCGGGTGATGGTCTGGTCACCACCATTGAGCCACTGCAAAGCCACGTCGGCCGCCTTCATGGCGGCGGTGCGGGTGTTGTTCTCGGCGACCAATCGATTGAAGGCCTCTTCGGACAGGCGGATTGACTCCCTGCCATGGCCCAGCCGCCACGCCGCCATTCCGTAGGACGACAGGTCGTCGGTGCTCAGCTCCGCGGTCTTGGCCGCGCGGCCGAAATGCTCGTAGGCGGCGCGCCAGTCGCCGCGCGTGTACGCGTCTCGTGCGGCGACCAGTTCGTCTTCTGCGGGCATGGCACGACGGTATCGGCAGCTGTCGCGAAAATGGCTCAAAACTTGCTGATCAACGTTTATTTGCCTGTCCGGCGGCGATCTCGGCGGCGGCCTTGGCGGCGACCTCTCCCGCGAGGCGGGACGCCGTCGCAGGCGCGTTCATCGCGAACCGCGCCAATGCGCGCTGCCGTAGCGGCGCGACGTCGATCTCGCCGCGGTTGCGTTCGATGGCGGTGACGACAGCGTCGCCGACCTGCTCGGGTGTGCCGGTGCCGATCAACGGCGGCGGTGGCGCCCCGGACTCGGCGAACATACCCGCATCGCGGATGGCTCCCGGGCAGACCACGGATACGCCGACACCCGCGGGACGCATGTCGTCACGCAGACACAGCGCGAAGCCCCGCAGGCCGAATTTCGTTGCGGCGTAGAGCGATGCACCGGCTGTTGTCGTCTTGCCGGCAATCGACGAGATATAGACGAAATGCCCGGACCGCCGCATCGTGAACGCGGGGATCAGCGCGCGGGTCATCTGGATCGGCGCCTCGAGGTTGACCCGAAGCGCCCTGTCGATCTGGTCGGGGGTGAAGCTGTCCAGCTTGCCCGACGCCGGCAGGGCGGCATTGGCGACGAGGATGTCGATCTCACCCGCCGCCGCCAACAGCGCCGCCGCTGCGCCGTCCTCTGCGAGGTCGCTGACGATGGTGCGGTGGCCGTCGCCTGCGAGGGATGTGGCGAGCCGCTCCAGTTCTTCGGGCTTACGCGAACTGAGGATCAACCGCGCGCCACGGGCAGCCAGCGCCGACGCGATGGCTTGCCCGAGACCGCCGGTCGCACCGGTGAGAAGAACCGTCTTACCCCGGACTTGCACGGCTATCGCGGAGTGAATTTGACGGCGACGATCTTCTCCCGGTCGATGGCCTCGCGGAACTCCTCGATGCTCGGTATCTGGTTGTCACGGAATTTCAGGCCCATCATCGTCTGTGCCTTTTTGACGCCGTAGTCCTGCGCGCACCGGTGCGCGAGCTCGGCGACGACGGGAGGATCGGAGATGACTTCACCGTGAATCTTGGTCGTCTTGCCCTGGTGGACGATCTCGGCGTCCGCCCCGCCACTGAAGTTGTGCTTCCATCCGGCGGACCCCAAGGCGTACAACGCGCCGTTGATGTGGTGTGCGCTCACCGGGATCGAGAACTGGCGCCCCGACTTACGGCCCTTGAAGTTCATCACCATGAGCTGATTGCGCAAGGCCCCGGCCAGCGGAGTGCCCAGCAGGGTGCGCAGCAGGGGATTGACCAAGCGAAGAAGCTTCTCCGGCGGGTGATCAGCCGTGACCGCCGGTGTCTGATCTGTCATAGCGCTCACGCTATGCCCGATCCGTGACGTGCTGACCGGTATTGCGCTAAAGATCGCCGAGGTCGTCGGGAACGTCGACGGCGTTCTCACGCAGCGCCTCGATCGGCACCACGTCGAGCGTGCGTTCGTGGGTGCACGCGAGGACGACGGGGGAGGCGTAGCCGTCCTGATACGCCCGCAGCCAGTTCGCCGCGGTGACGCACCAGCGGTCGCCGGGTTCCAGTCCCGGAAAGCGGTACTGCGGCATCGGGGTCGACAGATCGTTGCCGATCGACCGTTGATGCTCGAGGAACTCCGCTGTCACGACGGCGCAGATGGTGTGCCTGCCGATGTCCTGCGGTCCGGTGGAGCAGCAGCCGTCACGGTAGAAGCCGGTCATGGGGTCGGTACCGCACGGCTCCAGCGGGCCGCCCAAGACGTTCAGTTCAGCCACCGGCCCAGTATGGCCCAAGCTGTGATTTCGGTGCGCGATCGCTCACCGGTCGCAAGCGCACCAAAGTCGCAAATTAGATCCTGTTGTTCTTCGTCATCCAGCGCATGACCTGCCAGCCGACGAACACCGGCAGCCAGGTCGTGAGCACGCGGTAGAGCAGCACCGACGGAACGGCGATCGCGGTGGCCATTCCGAAGGCCGCCAGACCACCGATCAACGCAGCCTCGACGGCGCCGACACCGCCGGGCGTCGGGGCAGCGGACGCCAACGTGCCACCGATCATCGTCACGACCGTGACCGTGATGAACGACGTGTTGCCGCCGAACGCCTCGATCGCGGCCCACAATGCGAACGCGTTTCCGAGAGTGGTTGCCGCACAGCCGAGCACGATGACCGCCAGGCGTTTGGGCTCGCGGCCCAGTTCGATGAGGTGTCCGAGGACCTCCTGCAGGCGCGGCCGCACCGACGTCGCCAGCCACCGTCGCAGCCGGGGGACCAGCAGGAAGGTGCCGATCAGGCCCAGCAGTAGGCCGGCCACCAGATACAGCACGTTGACGCTGGGGACGAACCGAGAAAGGTTGGCGGACACGCCCGCTGCCGTGCTGAAGAAGATCAGTAGCAGGATGTGGGTGATCACCTGCACCGACTGCTGCAACGCGACGGCGGTCGTCGCGCGCATCGGCGTGACGCCGCCCTTCTGCAGATACCTGGCGCTGAGCGCGAGACCGCCGACGCCGGCGGGAGTCGTGGTGGCGGCGAACTTGTTGGCCACCTGCATGACGATCAAACCCCACAGCGTGACCACGCCGTCGGCTGCCGCCCAGAGTGCCGCTGCGGCACCGAGATACGTCAGCCCCGACGCCGCGAGTCCCAGTAGCGCGAACCACCAGTTTGCGGTACGCAATTCGGTGAGAAACGTCGGCACCGAGCTGATGAACGGATAGGCGACGTAGACCAGAGCGATCAACAGCACCAGTTGGATCAACTGACCGCGCGTGAACCGGGTGACGGTCTCGGTGCGGATCTCGTCGACGCGCGTCTGGCTCTTCACCTCGTCACGCACCGTCGACATCACGGTCTTCGGATCCCGCACCGCCTGCCGGATACGTGGGGGCACAGCCGCTTTCGTCAATCGGCGCGACGCGGACAACACGGTGTCCTTGCCGAACGCGTCGATCGCCGCCCGCACCGTCGACGGTGCGTCGTACAGATGCGTCGTCGTCACGAGCAACTGCGCGATGTCGGACCGCAGCTGCGCCTCGGTCGCGCCGTACTCGGCACTGTCGAATCCGCCGAACAACACGGTGTCGTCGACGGTGATCTCGCTGGCGCGCAGGTCCCCATGCGAGATCTGACAGTCGTGGAGTTCGCGCAACGACTCCCAGACCCGGTTGACGGGTATGGCCGCGGTGCAGTCGCCAATCGGTGTACCGCGCGCGGGGGTGTGCGCGTAGAGCGTCCAGCTGCGCTCGAGCGCGGCGACGGCCACCGTCGAGATGTTGGCGACCTTGAGTTGTCCGATCGCGATGGCCATCAGCGCACGGTGTTCGACGGCGCGCCGCATCGAGGCGTGCAGGGGCGCGGTCTCGCGGTCGCGCAACCGGAATTTGCGCCACAGCTGCAGGAGCACACCGCCGCCGCGCTGGTGCGGTCCGTACATCTCCATCACCAGGGTTGTCTGCTTGTCCTCACACGCGGCCTGCAGAATCAGTGGGCCTGCGCCGGACGGTCGCAGCACCTTCATCTCGTAGACCTGGCAGCCGCGGCGGGCCATCGCGCGCACGGCTCCTTCCAACGGCACGTCCAGTCCGGGGGTGCCGACGACCAGAACCACCAACGCGCCGATGAACCAGCCGACGGCGAGGCCGAACAGCGAGCGCGCGGGGACGATCGCGCTGATGACGAGGTGGATCGGCACGAACGCCAGCAACAGCGCCCACCACCAGCGCCGCCACCGCGCGGGCAGCCAGGGCCCCGAGACGGTCAGCACCGCGGCGAGCATCGCGATCCACCGCGGGTCGTCGACGAACTGCGAGGGCAGCGTGTCCAAGCGGTCCCGGAGGTCGAAATGCCACTGCGGTGCCGCGATGCCCGCATTGGTGATCGATAGCGCCAAACCGGCGATCGCTGCGGCGGCGGCGTACGCGCCGAGTAGTTTCCACTGGCGGCCGACGATGAGGCTGACCAGGATGACGAACGGCAACGCCAGGATCGCCACGCCATAGGCCAGATAGACCAGGTTGGCCTGGGTCGGGGTGAGGACAGCGACGATCTCGGAGACCGACCGCTCGAGGGCGACCCATTCGTTGCGGGTGATCAGCGAACTGGTGATGACGACGGCGAGGAACACCCCGGACAGCACCACGCGGAAGATGTCGTTGGTCCGGCGGGTCAACGGCTGCAGCAGGCTGCCCGTGACGGTGATGTCCCGTCCGTCAACTCGCATGTATCAAGGATCTTTCGGATGCGGCGCGCCGGTGTGCGACTCGCCGATACCTTAGCCCGGCAAGACGGTCACAAGTCGGCACCGGCCACCGAGCACAGCGCCGCTGTTGCCGTTGTGAGAAGATTTCGGGGTATTCGCAGCCAGTGTGACGGCGCGACCCGCGGGGGGTTTCCGCACCGCCTGACCACACCACACCATGTCGCCGGTTTGGTGTGTCGTCGCTGCGCCGTCGCGCCACAAATGGGGAGTTTTGATGTACGCCAACAGAATTACGCCTGCCGGAGTCGCGGTGCTTCTCGGCGCGGCGCTGGCGTGGCTCGTCGCCGCGCTGGCCGTCGCCGACTCGACGGATGCGCCGACAGCGACCGTCATCACGGTGACCTCGGTTTTCGGCGTGTTGGCAGCCGCGGTGAGCTGGGCGATCTCCAGTCGTCCGACACGAAATCGGGCAGGTGTGGCGGGTCGCGCTGCGGTCGGTGTGGCGCTCGGCGTCATCGTCGGCGAACTCGCGACCGTCGTGCTGCTCTCCGGCACGGTGGACCGCTCACTGCGTGACCAAGCTGCCCTTCGCGCTGACGCCACGCCCGCCGTTGCACAGGCCGCCGCTGGTCTTCAGCGCACCATCGATACCCGGGCCGGCCTCGACGACGCGGTGACCCGCGCGTTGCAACGGCGCGACGAGGCGCTGGTGGTCGCGCGCTGCGAATTCAACGCCTCGCCCGAATGTCCGCAGACGCGCATCACCGGGCTTCCCGGCGCCGGAGCCGAAAACCGCACTGCCAACGCATTTCTCGACGACGCGACACGTCAGCTCGACAGTGCGACCGCCGAACGCGTCCGTCGCGCGCCCGCGCTGGAGGCCGACATCGCCGCGGGTGAGCGCACGCTGACACAGGCCCGCGAGACGGCGGCCGCGGAGGTGGACCATGGTCTTGGTGCGCGGTGGGCCGTCATGAACGATCAGACGCTGGCCACCCCGACCGCGATGCTGCTGCGACTCCTGGCGATCGGGTTCTGCGTGCTGGTGTATCTGCTTCCTCTGATTCTCAAGTTGTGGCGCGGCGAAACCACCCACGATCGCGGTGCGGCCGCACGCGCCACCCGCGAGCAAGCCGACATGGCAGCCGATACGGCGATCGCGGTGAAGAAGGCGGAGGTCCGGGCGGCTGTCGAGACGATGTGGGCCGAACAGCAGCTGGCCAGCGCCCGGCTCGCCGTCGAGGCGCAGACCGAAATCGACCGCGAGCAGCACCGGCGCCGGGTCATCGAGGCCATCAGCGAACCGACGCTGGTGGAGGCCTCGCGGGTGCCGGAGCCGGAATTGCCGCAACCGGAGTCGCCGAAGGCGGAGCTGGCCCAGGTGGAATCGGCCGGCGAGCTCGAGCCTCGACGCGACGGTGGCGGCTCGTTGGTCCCCACGATCCCTGGGATCACGAAAGCCGCGACCCGCTGGATCCGGCCGTTCGTCCCGCCGATCGTGACAACCGCGGTCGAAACGGCCACGAAACCGCTGCGCGGTGTGCGGCAAATCTTCGAGGAGCAGGAGGAAGTCCACTTCTCGATGAGGCGTAGTCGCACGCTGACCGTCCACACCGAAGAGTCCGTCGAGGAGGGTTCCGAACCCGAAGACCAGCGCCTTTCTGCGGCGGCGACCAGAACCGTCGTGTCGTCGCAGCGCGGCAACGTCGGCCAGCGGAGCGCGCCCTCGCTCGCGCCGGGCACGCACGGGCCTGGCCAGCTGCCGTCCGGCGTCGACAAGCGCGACTAGGTCGGCATCGGATCACAATGTCGGCCTGAGAGCGTAGCCGTGCATATATAGCCGCGACGGCGCTGTCAGCACGACATTGCGTCGGCGTCTGAACGCGACTAGGTCGTTCAGACCCTTTCGCCGCGGCGGCCCCTCTACGTAGTCTATTTGGCATGCGTCCAACAGAGCGGGATGGCCTGCCCCGCGGGCCCAAGATTCCCGCCGCGATACAGCTCGTGATGATGATGCGGTGGTGGCCGCAGTTCGTGGCGGCGTGCCGTCGCCGGTACGGCACGGTGTTCACGATCCAGAACACGATGATGGGCAAGATGGTCTATCTGGCCGACCCGGATGCCATCAAGACGGTGTTCGCCGGTGACCCTCGGATCTTCCATGCGGGCGAAGCCAATTCGATGCTGGGCGGGTTGTTGGGCGACACCTCGGTTCTGGTGGTCGACGACGATGTCCACCGCGAACGCCGTCGACTGATGATGGCGCCGTTCCATCGCGATGCCGTCGCTCGGCAGGCCGACCTGATGGCGGAGATCGCGGCCGAGAACGTCGCGGGCTGGCCAGTCGGACGCGCCTTCGCGGTGGCGCCGAAGACCTCGGAGATCACGCTCGAGGTGATTCTGCGGACCGTGATCGGCGCCAGCGACCCTGCGCGGCTGGCGGCGCTGCGTGACGTCATGCCGAAGCTGCTCAGCGTCGGCCCGTGGGAGTCGCTGGCCATCGCCAAACCGTCACTGCTGACCAGGTGGCCGTGGCGGCGGCTGGCGAGACATATGGCCGAATCCGACCGGCTGCTCTACGCCGAGATCGCCGAACGCCGCGCCGATCCCGACCTCGCCGAGCGCACCGACGCCCTGGCGATGCTGGTCCAGGCGGGCGGGATGAGCGACAAGGAGCTGCGCGACCAGCTCATCACCCTGCTCGTCGCCGGTCACGACACCACAGCGACCGGCCTGGCGTGGGCATTGGAGCGGTTGACCCGACACCCCGAAGTCCTCGAAAAGGCGGTCGCCGCGGCCGAATCCGGTGACGCCGGCGACGAGTACCTCGATGCGATCTGCAAGGAGACGCTGCGGATCCGCCCCGTGGTGCCCGATGTGGGCCGGATCCTCAAGGAGCCCACCGAGATCGCGGGATACCGGATACCGGCCGGGGTGATGGTCGTTCCGAGCATCACATCGGTGCATTCCGATCCGGCCGTCTACCCGAATCCGGATGCGTTCGACCCGGATCGGATGGTGGGCGCGACGCTGAGCCCGGCGACGTGGTTCCCGTTCGGCGGAGGCAACCGTCGTTGTCTCGGTGCGGGTTTCGCGATGGTCGAGATGCGCATCGTGTTGCGCGAGATCCTTCGGCGCGTCGAGTTGAGCACCACGACAGAGCCAGGAGAGAAGACGAAGCTCAAGCACGTCATCATGACGCCGGAGCGCGGTGGACGGATCACCGTCCGTGCCCGCCGACCACTATTAAGACTTTCTGGCAAACCTGATGTAGTTTCGATCGACACAGCGACGCGGGGTCCGCTGCCGAGGAGCTAACGACGGTGGAGGCGACACCATTCGGCCACTATCAGCTGCAGGAGCTGATAGGCCGAGGGGGAATGGGTGAGGTCTACCGGGCCTATGACACCAAGACCGATCGAATAGTCGCGGTCAAGGTGTTGCCGCCCAGCATGGCGGCCGACGAGACATTCCAGGCGCGGTTCCGGCGCGAATCCCAGGCCGCCGCGGGACTCAACGACCCGCATGTCGTGCCGATCCACCAGTTCGGTGAGATCGACGGCCGCCTCTACCTGGACATGCGGCTGATCGAGGGACGCAACCTTGGAACCGTGCTGCTCGACACGAAAAAGCCGCTGTCGCCGGAATTCTCGGTGAAGATCGCCGAGCAGGTCGCGACGGCGTTGGACGCCGCTCACCATGCCGGACTGATCCATCGCGACGTCAAACCGTCGAACATCCTGATCACGCCTCGCGACTTCGTCTACCTGATCGATTTCGGCCTCGCGCGCAGCGCCGGCGAGGTGGGCCTGACGACGGCGGGCAGCACGCTGGGCACGATGGCGTACATGGCCCCGGAGCGATTCGAGGGCAAGCCGGTCGACCCGACGTCCGACATCTACGCGCTGACCTGCGTGCTTTATGAATGCCTGACCGGCGCCAGGCCCTATCCGGCGCAGAGCCTCGAACAGCAGATCGCCGGGCACATGACCCAGCCGATCCCTCGGCCGTCGGAAGTCGACCCGACGCTCGCGGCGTTCGACGAGGTCATCGCGAAGGGGATGGCCAAGAACCCCGGCAAGCGGTATCAGTCGGCAGGCGAACTCGCGGCGGCCGCGCGGCGTGCGCTCAACGCACCGGTGCGGATGGCGGGCAGCGGACGGCATTCGGCGCGACGCGCCGCCCCCGCCGGTCGGCGGGTGTCACCGCGGTTGGTGGTGGTTGCGGTCGCGGTGGCTCTGGTGTTGGTGGCGGGCGGTATCGGCGTCTGGCAGTGGCGCGGGGGCTCCGGTGGTTCCGAACCTGCGAGCGTGGCGGAGAGCTCGTCGACGGCGACTCCGGAGCCGCAGCCGGGAGCGGTGGAATCGATTGCGGCCACCGTTCCCGACGAGATCAGGTCGACGGGCCGGCTGATCATCGGTGTGAATGTGCCATACGCCCCAAACGAATTCAAGGATGCCAGCGGCGCGATCGTCGGCTTCGACGTCGATCTGATGAACGCGGTCACCCGAACGTTGGGGCTGGTGCCCGACTACCGGGAGACGGCGTTCGAGGCGATCATTCCGTCGGTGCGCGGCGGCGACTTCAACGTCGGCATGTCGTCGTTCACCGACACCAAGGAACGCGAAGAGGCGGTCGACTTCGTCACCTACTTCGAGGCGGGGACGCTGTGGGCACAACGACCGGGTGTCGAGATCGACCCGAACAATGCGTGCGGGTTGTCCGTCGGCGTGACGTATCCGTCGCTGCAAGAGTCTTCGGAGATCCCGGCCAAGAGCGGCGCATGTGAAGCCGCCGGACAGCCGCCGATCGACAAGCGGGTTTTCGTCAATCAGGACGATCTCACCGCGGCGCTGATCAACGGTGAAGTCGACGCGATGTCGTCGGATTCGCCGGTGACCTTGTTCGCGATCAAGACGTCCGGCGGTGCGCTGGAGCCTGCGGGCGAGACGTTCGACTCGGCCCCCTACGGGTGGCCAGTTCAAAAGGGATCAGGCTTGTCGCAATCGCTGCTGAAGGCGCTCGAACACCTGATCCAGACCGGCGAATTCAAGACGATCGCGACGATGTGGGGCGTCGAGAAGGGCATGATTCTCACGCCGACGATCAACGGCGCCTCGAAATGATTCGCCCGGTCTGAGGTTCGTCGACCGCGGCGCGGTGATGGCATTGTTATCAACAGCGCGCCGTCTTGCTGCGCGGACTGCGCATCTGCTGCGGTGATACTGGGGGAGATGGCCACGACGACCAACAGCCGACCCGCCCCGGACAAGGGGCGCCCGAGCCCCGACGAGAATCGCCCGCGCCGGCGTCTTCTGCTGGTCGTGCTGATCGTCGCTCTTGGCATCGGAATCGTCGGCGGCGGCATCGTCATCGGCCGAGACCTCGCGTCGACACCGACGTCGACGCAGAGCACCAGTGCGCCGACGCAACCGGCGGTACCGCCGCCTCCCTCCGCATCGCCGACTGCCGGCGCGCCCGTCGACGCCGGACCGTTCGCCACCGAATTCGCCGCATTGGCCGCCGAACTCAACGCCAGCGTCGGCATCGTCGTTCGCCCGGTGGGCGCCGCAGGACCCGCCCCGGTGACCGCGGGTGATTGGTCGACGGGCACCGCATGGTCGACGATCAAAGTGCCACTGGCCATCGCGGGTCTGCGGGCGACGGACCCGCCCGAGGTCACCGAGGCGATGCGCGCCGCCATCACGCAGTCGGACAACGATGCCGCCGAGGCGATCTGGGCAAGTCTCGGCGATCCGGTGACTGCGGCGCAGAAGGTGGAGGCGGTGCTCGCGGACGCCGGAGCGCCGACGACCGTCGAATCGCGAAAGGTCAGACCGGAATTCA
Organism: Mycolicibacterium rhodesiae NBB3; assembly: GCF_000230895.2. Next base: position 1,000,563 of record NC_016604.1, on the reverse strand, counting down.
CCGCCTTTGGCCAGACGAACTGGTCGCTCGGCGACCAGGCGACCTTTCTCGCTTCGGCAGCATGCGCCCCCGCCGACCAGCCGATCATGGACCTGATGGGGCAGATCGCGCCCGACCAGAGTTGGGGCCTCGGCATGATCGGCGGCGCGAAATTCAAAGGCGGGTGGGGCCCTTCACCGGAAGGTAACTATCTCGTCCGCCAAATCGGGGTCATCCCGGTCAATGACGGCTTCGCGGTCGTCGCCGTGGCGGTGGAGCCGAGGTCGGGTTCGTTCGACGACGGCGCGCAGGCGTTGACGCGGATCGCGGGCTGGATGGCCGAACACGCAACCCTGCTACCGGCAGGCAACTGCTAGTACAGGTAGACGACGGCGTCCCGGCCGCCCGTGCAGGTGATGTAGGCATTGCCGGGACGGGCTTGGCACTCCATCACGAAATTCGGCCCGTCGCAGGGGATTCCCGGAATCGACCGACAGTCGACGGCGCCGGGCGCCGACACCTTTCGAAGGTCGCGGGTGGCGTCGCCGTATTTCTGCCAGTACGAGTTCAGGACACTTTCGGTGAACAGGCAGGACGTGTCGGCCGAACCCCTACGGGCATGCGTGCCGACGTCGTTGCGCCCGTCGAACGAATAATCCCCTGTGCAGCTCTGCGGGTTGGCGCTGGTGTCATTGCCGACCAGCGGGGGCGGGGGCGGTGAACCGACGGCCAGCGGATCCTGCGTGGGTGTCGGCGCATCGGATGTCGGGCCCTTGGTATCCGTATTGGTGCCGGGTCGCTGCGCATCGGGTGTGTCGGGCTCGGTTGGGGTCGGTGTGCTGTCGTCGTTGCTCAGCATGCCGATGGTGATCCCGATGCCTCCCAACACCAGCACCGCGACGACCGCAGCGATGACCGGCATCAACCATTTGCGTGACGCACCAGCGGGTGCCGCCGGTGAGGGCGACGGGGGCGGAGTGTTGTACGAGGGCGCAGGGACGTAGGACGGAGCACCGCCGTACGACGGCTGAGGCGGTGCGACATCGGTCGGCCGCTGGACCGTCGGCCCCGCGAATCCCTCATAACCGGTGGGACGATAGGGCGGCGCCTGCGCCGTCGGCCTCGGTGCCGATTCGACGATCGTGTCCGATTCCAGTGCTCGCTGTGTCGCTCGCCCGAGCGCACCGCAGCTTCCGTAGCGGTCGTCGGGCTCCTTGGCCATGCCGCGGGCGATGACATCGTCGAACGCCGGCGACAACCGCCGGTTCGCGAGGCTGGGCTGAGGCGGCGGAGTGAACAGATGCGCGGTCATGATCTGCTCGAGGCTGCCCGACGCGAACGGTGCGACGCCCGTGAGGGTTTCGTAGAGGACGCACGCGAGTGCGTACACGTCGACCGCCGGTGTGGCCTCCCGGTCGCGGAACCGCTCGGGAGCCATGTAGGCAAAGGTGCCGATCTGCATTCCGGTGTTCGTCAAACCGCTTTCCCCCTTGGCTTCGGCGATGCCGAAATCCACGAGGTATGGGAAATCCGACGGCGTGACGATGATGTTCTGCGGCTTGACGTCCCGGTGGATCAGACCCGCGGCGTGTGCGGCATCGAGGGCTGCGGCGACCCCGCCGATGATGAACGTCGCGCGGGCGGGCGCCAGCGGCCCGTCGCTGAGCAGTTCCTGCAACGTCTGGCCCTCGACGAGTCGCATGTCGATGTAGGGGTGCCCGTCGATCTCGCCCCAGTCGTGGATGGGAATCACGTGGGGTTCCTGCAGAACAGCGGCCGCGCGTGATTCGCGCTGGAAGCGTGTCCTGAACTTCTCGTCCTGCCAGAACTGCTCGGCGAGAATTTTCAGCGCGACCGTGCGGCCCTTGTGGGTGTCTTCCGCTCGGTAGACCTCGCCCATGCCGCCGCGCCCGAGCAGCCCGGTGAGTCTGTAGTGGCCGAACATCTGGCCGACACGTGAGCTCCCTGACGCCACCGCGATCTCCTCCTTCTCGACGAGTATCCGTCGCGCGTGAGCAGAATGTTCGCGTATTCCTTCTGCCGAAATGTGATCGAGAAGGCAAAGTAGGCACGACACGTGGGAACGACGAGGAGTAATCGCGAGTGAACGTCCTGGTGCCCGGCCGCGCCGCGAGGTCCGTGATCGCCGTCGTATGCGCGGCGATGCTGCTGACGGCCTGCACATCGACCGTGGTGGACGGCCGGGCGACGTCCATGCTCTTCAACCCCGAACGGGTCGGTGGCCTACCCGTCACCGAGGGGCCGAGTGGGCCCCGGCCGAATGCGCCAGAACCCGAGGGAACCGTCGAGCAGACCGACAACGGTCCGATGGATCGGTTGGCGTTGTTGTCGGTCAATGACATTCAGGATTTCTGGGCCAAGAACTACGCGAACTATCTGCCCGGCGAATTCGTACCGGTGGCCACCTTGATCTCCTACGATTCAACGGATCCGAATACGCCGCCGCTGTGCGGATCGGATGTGTACCAGGCGCCCAACGCCGCGTTCTGCTTCAACCTCAACACGATGATCTGGGACCGCGGCGTCTTCCTGCCGGTTGCGCAGCAGTACTTCGGCGATATGGGTGTCGTCGGGGTGATCGCCCACGAGTACGGACATGCACTGCAGTGGATGGCGGGACTCGCCAATGACGAAACTCCCGGCCTGGTGAGAGAACAGCAGGCCGACTGCTTCGCGGGCGTATATCTGCACTGGGTGGCGGCCGGAGATTCGCCGCGATTCACGTTGAGCACCGGCGACGGCCTCAACCATGTGCTCGCCGGCGTGATCTACATCCGGGACCGGCTCGAAGGCGGTCCGTCGGGGGACCCGCACGGCTCGGCGCTGGACCGGGTCAGCGCCTTCCAGCTGGGTTTCACCGGCGGCGCGGACCAGTGCGCAGCCATCGACATGGATGAGATCACCAGGCGCCAGGGCGATCTCCCGGAAAACGTGACGTCCGGGTACGACACCCAATCGCTGGACAGCCCGATCAACGACGACACCCTGACGAAGTTGATCGAGGTGCTGGACAAGACATTTGAGCCGGACGCGAAACCGACACTGACCACCGATCGTGCGCAATGTGCGGGAGCGACGGTCACCGAACCGACGTCGTACTGTCCGGACTCCAACAAGATCTTCGTGGACATGCCTGCGCTGGAGGCGGCCGGTAAACCCAAGAACGAGGATGAGGACGAGGTTCTGGTTCAAGGCGACAACACCGCGCTGTCGATGGTGACGTCTCGGTACGTGTTGGCCGTGCAGAAGGAGCGTGGCGTCAAAATCGATACGCCCATAGCGGCCTTGCGCACGGCCTGTCTGACCGGCGTGGCGCAGGGCCAGATGACCAGCGCGTCCGGCGCCGATTTCGTCCTGTCCCCCGGGGACACCGACGAGGCGGTGGCCGGGCTGCTGTCCAACGGCCTGGCCGCCAGCGACGTGAACGGGGTCACGGCGCCCGCGGGGTTCTCGCGGATCCTGGCCTATCGGCTCGGGCTGTCCAGCCGAACCGACGAGTGCTTCGAGCGGTTCTCATGACCGGCCCGCCGGATCAGGGTTCAGGGCAGCCGTGGTGGCAGCGTCCCGGCGGTGCGCCATCGCCCGGTCGATCGCCCTACCCGCCACCCCAGCGGCCGTCATATCCTGCGCCGGCGCACCAACCGCAATACCCGCCACCCCAGCGACCCCCGTACCAGCCGCCGCCGCAACAGCACGGTTGGCAACCGGGACCACCTCAGCAGCCGGCATGGCCGCAGCAGCAGTACTACCAACAGCCTCAGCAGCAGCCGCCCGCCTCGTTGCCGCCGAAGTCGCAGCCATCGCGTGCACCGATGATCGCGGGCGTGATCTTTGCCGTCGCCGTGATCGGCGCCCTCGCGCTTGTCGGTGGTCTGTGGGTCACCGGATCCTTCGGAAGCGGAACCGTTCTCGACGTCGGCAAGGCTGAGGCCGGAGTGAAGCAAATTCTCAGCGATCCGATCAACGGTTATGGCGCCAACCAGGTCTCGTCGGTCAAGTGCAACGGCGGCAAGGATCCGGAGGTCAAGCAGGGCGAGGGTTTCTCGTGTGACGTGACGATCAACGGTGCGAAACGCAAAGTGCAGGTGGTCTTCCGGGACGACGCCGGTACCTACGAGGTCGACGGGCCCCGGTAGGGCTAGCGCCGGCCTGCTTCGATGGCCGTGATGATCTCGTCCGCCTCGGGCCCGCAGATCGTCGGGAGGTCGACTGGCCCATTGGCCAACAGGCTGTCGGCACGACTCTGGAGGTCACCCGACGCGACGTGGTCGTAGAGGCTGGTGCCGGGACACGTCGTACTCGGAGCGAAATCTCGGTGACCCTTGAGAGTCGACGTGGGGATACCGAATTGCTGTGCAGCCCAGGCGAATATCAGCGCTGTTCCGTTCAGCTGGTCCTCGGACACCGCTTCCTTGTCGAAGTCTCCCTCGCAGACGACCAGAAAGTGGCCTGCCGGATCGTATGTGGTTGCGGTATCGCCGACCAGGTGAGGGTCACGCAGCTGATAGATGTTGCCGTTGCGGTCGACGCTGTAGTGATAGGCGATGTCGATCCAGCCCTGGGTGTCCTGGTGGTAGCGCTGGTGCTGGCGCAGCCGTTCAGGTGCGTTGGCGTTGTCGCCGAGAACCACCTCGGTGTGGTGGACCGTCAAGCGGACCGGCGTGTTGGGCGTACCGCCGGGACGGGCGGGCTGTGCGCCCCAGGCATCACGGCACAACACCACGCGCGACGCGGGATCGACTGTCGGCGCCGCCGTCGCGGCGGGGTGCGCCACACTTGCGGCGGCGACTGCCAGCCCGGCGGTCCCTGCCCACTGCAGCAGCCGACGACGCGTGCAGTCCCCGCCGTTGTCGGACGGTCGAACCAAGCCCATGCCCGCCACCATAGGTAACCGCTGCGGTGCTGGCGGCGAGATTGACGTCACGGCTGTGGAGCAGGTACCGAACGCCATATGAACAGCCGTGACATCAAACTGGCGCATAGGGCCGAGAAAGGGACCACCAAACAGCGGTTACGGCAGAACCGTTCTCATCAACATCACGTTGTACGCCGACCACAGCGACACGTTGTAGTACAACTCCTTGCCCGTCGACCACGGATGCAGGAACGGGGCGTAGATGCCGCCGGGGAACTGCATCGACGGCACGATCAGCCGCTCCGGACTCCACGGCCCCTGCGGCGCGGGCGCGGTCCGCATGACCATGTCGTTGGCACCGTTGCCGTAGAGCACCAGATACTGGTTGAGGTAGGTGTTGAACTGTGCCGACATTTCGCTGACCGGTCCGGGAATCACCGGTGTCGCAGCACCTGGATTGCCCGGCACCCACGAGTTGGTGTTCGAACTCCAGTATTCGTACCGGCGAAGGTCGGGCACACCGGCCGGCAGCACCCGCGAAAGGAATGCGGCACCCCCACGCCCCGAGGGGGTGCCGAACGAATAGATGTAGGGATCACCGGGCCCAGGCTTGAGAAACGCTCCCTGCTGGAAGTTCTCATTGCCTGCGACGTAGCGCACGCGATCAGTGCTGCTCGGCGAAGCCGGACGCACGGAGTCCGGGTAGACACCCCAACGTTCGCCGTTGTCGGGCGACACCGCGATGGCCGAGTAGTTCGTCGTCCACCGACCGTCGCTGTCCCAGCTCTTGATCGACATGAAGTTGACATACTGGGTGCCGCCGACAGAGATGCCCGCCGTCGGAATGATTCCCTTCTCCGTCGGCGAGAACTTGATGCTGTTGATGATCTGCTTCGAAAGTCCTTGTGTCCAAAGGGGCGAGCTCGACGCGGTGACAGTGTTGGACAACGTGCGGTCATTGCTGCGGAACAACACGTTGTAGCGCCACTGCTGGCCGCGCACACCGCAATACCCGTAGGTGTCGCCGAAGGCCATCAGCACCTCACCGCTGCCGTTGTCCCACATGATGCCGAGGTCGGTGCCGGTGATGGCGAACCGGTTGACCGTGTTGTTCGGACTCTCCGGTCCGGTCACCCAGCCAACGAGCGATGTGCCGGGCGGCGCCGGCGGGGCGGGTGGTGCGGGCGGCCGGACGGGGTTGGCATCGGGCACCGGCTGGCCGGGGGTCGCGACCGCCGCCTGCTGCTCGATCTGGGCGGATGGAGACACCCCTGGCACCTGGCCCAGGCTGGGCAGCGGTGCGCCGTCGTTGGTACCGGTGGGCCGCTGCCCTCGCGGTGGACCGCCGCCTGGCAGCGCCGGGGTCTCGCCGGTGTTCGAGGCCGCGGGAGGTTGGATACCCGCAGCGGCACCGGTGCAGGGGGCGGCTAATGCGGATGGCAGGACGCCGATCGCGATCGTGAGTGCGGTCGCCGATACGACCGAAACCGATGCGATGAGCAGACGCGGCGGCATGTCACACCTTTCAGGGCGAGACGTCCATCGACGTCATAGCTGGCTGATGTGACGATAGTGACGAACGGGACGAATGTGATTACTGAGATCTTGATGGGTACGCATCCGTTACCGTGTCGCAATCATTCATCGACTGCGGGACGGCGGGACTTCAGAAGCGTTCGTGCCCAGAGGAAATCGATATGACCACATGGACATATCCCTCGAACTCGCCGACCAAGATCGGATATCACCCCAAAAGTGGTGTAGCACAATCGAATACGGATACAGGCGTTACCGTGCTATCCTCTAGAAGGATGTCTGTCGACATTCCAATTCCAATGAGAGAAGTAGAAAAGTATGACGCAGGGAACTGTGAAGTGGTTCAACAGCGACAAGGGCTTCGGTTTTATCGCGCCGGATGGCGGAGCGGATGACGTGTTCGTCCACTTCAGCGAGATCCAAGGCAGCGGGTACAAGTCGCTCGAGGAGAACCAGCGAGTCGAATTCACCGTCGAGCAGGGGGCCAAGGGCCCGCAGGCAGTCGGTGTGACCGCCGTATAACGAGATCTTCGTGTGTGGGCTGGTGGGAATCTCCACCAGCCCACATCGCGTTTGAGGGGCCCCCGGTTTCGCCAATACGGAGGCAAGTTCCTGCGGACGTCAATGATCGGGTAAATTGGAGCTAGGCCGTTTCGCCCAGCTTTCTTCTTTCCGTTGCTCTCGCGATCTGCCTGCGAACGGATCTCCGTTCGCCCAATTCGTATGTATGGGGTTCACCCGTACTTTTTAAGGACGTGTTCTATGGATTCGTCGGACCTGTTTTCACACCCGTACGAGCCCCAAATCGTCGAGAAGCGAGCGACTTCCAACGAGTCGACGGTGATGCCGGCTTTCTCGGATCAAGACCAGAAGAAGTCACCCAAGTCCAAACCATCGGCGTGAACGGTCTCTCGGGGACGCGCCGAATGGCCCGCCCCGTACGACTGGTACTCGCTCGCGAGTTGGGCGCCGACATCGACGGGGCATGGTGGCCACACACCGGCTCGGTCGCCTCGGAGCTGCCCGAGTTGATCGGCGTCCTGCATGCGCCGCTCGGCGAGATCGTGGATATCTGCATCAACTGGTCGCCCACCGACGGGCCGGTGGACCTCGATTCCATCGTCACCGGGACCCGGAAGATCGACAGGCCGGGACCGCGACGTCCACGCCTGATGGTGGTGAAGGGCCGTGGCACCTGCGCGAAGCTGCTCGTCGTGCCTTACATGACCTCGCCCAACCTCGGCTCGATGGTCATGCGCAGTGCGGCGGGTCTGCCGGCAGCGCATACCGACCGCGACAGCCAGCAGTGGGAGACCGCCTGCAACGTGGTGAGCGTCGCGAAGGCCGAGAGTGCGATGTGGGCGGGACGCATGCGCGACGGGGCACCGTCAGTCCTCTAGCGCGCGTCCCACGATCTGAGGGTCCGACTCGCCTGCGACAACGTGGCCGATGGAGCAGCCGTTGAAAAACTCGCTGCGAGGGCGCATATTCTTCATAAGTTGGGGAATTTGGACCAGGTCAGCTAGCTGAGTGAAGGACTTTGGTACCCCATGTCGAGTAAGACTACGGGCGACGGCCTTCCCGATGTCGTCGTCACCGCCTTGGCGTCGACTAATGCCCTTGCCACCAACGCGGAAGACACCTGGCAGCAACTGCTGGAAGGGCAGAGCGGGATCCGCAGACTCGACAAACCGTTCGTCGATGAATACAACATGCCTGTCCGCATCGGCGGTGAGCTTCGCGAAGAGTTCGACCAGTACCTCGACCGAGTCGAGCTGCGCCGGCTGTCGTACATGCAGAAGATGTCGCGGGTGTTGGGCCGACGCCTGTGGGAAGCCGCCGGGTCGCCCGAAGTGGACACCCGCCGCCTTCTCGTCTCGATCGGGCTGGCGCTCGCCAGTACCGAGGCGATGATCAAGCTTTACGACGATTTTCGTGAACGCGGCGTGCGGGCGGCCAACCCGTTGGCGGTGCAGATGCACATGCCCAACGCGCCGGCCGCCTCGGTGGGGTTGGACCTCAAGGCCAGGGCGGGGATCACGTCGCCGGTGCTTGCGGATGCCTCTGGCGCCGCTGCGATCGCGGAGGCCTGGCAGGGCATCGTCCTCGGCGAAGCCGACGTCGCCATCTGCGGTGGCGTGGAGAACGTCATCGAGGCCGTGCCTGTCGCGGCGTTCACCAACCTGGGGTGGCTGTCGGCCAACGACGACGATCCGGCGGGAGCGTGCCGGCCGTTCGACATCGACCGCGACGGCATGGTGTTCGGCGAGGCGGGCGCGCTGATGCTCATCGAGACCGAAGAACACGCCAAGGCGCGCGGCGCCCCGATCCTCGCGCGCCTGATGGGCGCGTCCATCACCTCCGACGGCTACGACGTCGTGAACCCGGACCCGAGTGGGGAGCGCGCCGGCGATGCGATCACCCGCGCGATCGCGTTGGCCGGCATCCAACCGACCGATATCGACCACGTCAACGCGCACGCCACCGGAACGACCTTCGGCGACCTCGCCGAAGCCCACGCGATCCGGCGCGCACTCGGCGACCATCCGGCGGCGGTGTACGCACCCAAAGCGGCACTGGGGAATTCCTTGGGTGCTGCGGGTGCGGTCGAGGCGGTGCTGACGGTGCAGGCGCTGCGCGACGGCATCATTCCGGCGACGCGCAACCTGAAGACACTCGATCCCGAGATCGATCTGGACGTGGTGGCCGACCGGCCGCGCCATGGGGATTACCGCTACGCGGTGTCCAATTCGTTCGGGCTTGGCGGCAACAATGTCGTGTTGGCATTCGGTGCGCCCTGACCAAAGCCCAACCAGTTCGGTTACGCCCCGGACGGATACCGGCTACAGCCGAACCTCCAACTAGAGAGATATCGACACCCTTACTTGCAAATCTCATCGCCGAGGGCGATCAGTGCCATGAGTTCAGTGTTACCCCGATGAGGGTGTGACCGGCACCCAGACGAACGCGGGAGGTGGACACCAGAGTGCTGTGTCGCCGACTGGGTTCTCTGCCCAGTGATGGGATTCCGACGCCAGGCAAGGCGTTCCTGGCGTCCGGACACCCACTCCGATGCCGTCGTCCATCCCCCAGTCGTCGGGACTGATCGGGTCGGCCTGCGCTACCGGCGCTGAAATCATCCACATGCACACGCCGACGACGGTTGCAGCAATCGCGCCCCATCTCCCCATGACGGCAATGGTGGCAGAGACAAACCATGATCATCTGGAGTTGGCCAACTGCGAGCTACTACCTACCCGACAGCCATCAGCGCGAGGCGGCCAAATGGGCACCTGACCGAATCGAGCGGACGTCCGGAACAAGCGCCGCTGCAACGCCGCGGTCAGCCCTTGGTCAGCGTGAATTGGCCGAGTTCGCTGATGCCACGCTGGAAAAAGTCGGCGCATCCGGTCAGGTACTTCATGTAGCGCTGGTAGACCTCTTCGGAGGTGGCGACGACCGCCTCGTCGTGCGCGGCCTCGAGGTTCTTGGCCCAGGTCTGAAGCGTGCGGACGTAATGCGGATTCAGCGTCTCGAAGTGCTGCATCGAAAAACCGGCGGCGGCGGAGAGTCCGATGATGTCCTCGTCGCACGGGATGGAGCCGCCCGGGAAGATCTCCTTGGCGATGAACCGCATGAACTTCAGGTCGGACATCACGATGGGTATGCCGAGGTCAGGCCAGCGCTTCAGCGGATGACCCATGATGGTCTGCAACACCAAGCGGCCGCCGTCGGGAAGTAATCGGTAGCACGTCTCGAAGAAGGCGCCGTAGCGCTCCTTGGGGAAGGCCTCGAACGCCTCGATGCTGATGATGCGATCGACGGGTTCGTCGAACTCCTCCCATCCGTGCAGTTCGACGCGGGTGGTCCGCTCGGTGTTAAGTCTCGCGAAGAGCTCTTTGCAGTAGCGGTACTGGTTGTTGCTCAGCGTGAGGCCGATGACGTTGACGTCGTAGCGCTCCACCGCGCGCTGCATGACCGAGCCCCAGCCGCAGCCGACATCGAGCAGGGTCATGCCGGGCGCGAGGTCGAGCTTGCCGAGAGCGAGGTCGATCTTCGCGAGCTGCGCTTCCGCGAGCGTCATGTCCTCGCGTTCGAAGTAAGCGCAGCTGTAGGTCCGTGAGGGGTCTTGGAAGAGTCCGAAGAATTCGTCCGACAGGTCGTAGTGGGCCTGGACCTCCTCGAAATGAGGCTGCATGTCGGTGGGTCCGGATTTCATCTGTTGAGTCATCCTAGGGCATCAGGTTACTCAATGAATGCAAATGAATTATGTCTTCTCACAAGTGAATTGGCACACATCGGTGTACCCGTTGCGGAACAGGTCCGCGCAACCGGTGAGATACTTGTGAAAACGCTCGTAGACCTGTTCGGACGTGATCTCGATCGCCTCGTCCTTCTTCGACTCGAGGTTTGCCGCCCAGGTGTCCAGCGTGCGGACGTAGTGCGGCTGTAGATGTTGCTCGCGGGTGACGTTGTAGCCCGCGTCCACGGCGTGCTTCCTGACCATCGATGCCAGTGGCAAACGGCCACCTGGATAGATCTCGTCCATGATGAACTTGATGAAGCGCACGCGCGACATGGTCAGCGGCAGCTTCTTGGCTTTGATCTCCTCGTCCTCGGGGATGATGATCGTGTGTAGCAACATCACTCCGTCGTCGGGCATCAGGTCGAACGTCTTCTTGAAGTAGTCGTCGTACTTGTTGAAACCAAAATGCTCGAACGCGCCGATGGACACGACACGGTCGACAGGCTCGTCGAAGTCCTCCCACGGCTGCAGCCGGACCTCCATCTTGCGATTGCTCGTGGAGTTGGCGAACCAGTGGTCTTCGATGTGCTGCTTCTGGTTCTCCGAAAGCGTCAGCCCGATGACGTTGACGTCGTATTTCTCGACGGCACGCATGATCGTCGAACCCCAGCCGCAGCCGATGTCGACCATCGTCATACCCGGCTGTAGCCCCAGCTTGCCGAGCGCCAGATCGACCTTGGCCATCTGCGCTTCTTCCAGCGACATGTCGTCCCGTTCGAAGTAGGCGCAGCTGTAGGTCTGGGTCGGGTCCTGCCACAGCTTGAAGAATTCGTTGGAGATGTCGTAGTGAAACTGGACTTCGTCCTTGTCCGAGCCGCGGGTCTGGGCCGCTGACTCGGATAGCCACTTGGACTGCGGGTTGGGCGCGTCCACCCGGGTGTTCTCATGTGAATCAGCCATTGAGCCTCCTGTCCGCGTTGCCACCGGCCCCGACCTGACCCCGACTATGGGGTGTACCCCTCCCGGACGACGTTACGCCTGCGGATTGTGACCAACTTCTTGGGGAAGCTGCAAAAAGCGTCGGCCTCGCAGGTCAGGCGGGGTTGGTACAACGATGCTCTGGCGATGGGCAATTCGCAATGCGATTCAACCCTTTGTAGACTCGCCGCTGAAGCAAATCGCTTGTGCTGCTTTGTATTCTACGGGCTGTATTCGGCCGCATACTGCCCGCTGCGGGGAGCGGGTTAAGGAATCGCGCGGGGCGGGAACCCGTTGCGCACAGCGATTCGAACGGTCAAGACGTTTGTCCTGGAGACGGAAGGATTCCTATGGGTTCCCCGAACGGCGGGACTCGCGTGGGCACGCAATTCGGGCCGTATGAGCTGCAATCGCTGATCGGCGTGGGCGGTATGGGCGAGGTCTATCGCGCATATGACACCGTCAGGGAACGTCTGGTGGCGATCAAGCTCCTGCGCACCGAGGTGGCGGCCGATCAGAGTTTCCAGCAGCGCTTCCGGCGCGAGTCCCGAGTCGCCGCGCGACTGCAGGAACCGCACGTCATCCCGGTGCACGACTTCGGCGACATCGACGGCGTCCTCTACATCGACATGCGCCTGGTCGAGGGCGCCAGCTTGAGGGACGAACTGCGGGTCAAGGGCGCACTTCCGCCGACGCGCGCGGTGTCGATCATCGGGCAGGTCGCGGCCGCGCTGGACGCTGCGCATGCCAGCGGGCTCGTGCACCGCGACATCAAGCCAGAGAACGTCCTGCTCACGCCGGACGACTTCGCCTACCTCGTGGACTTCGGCATCGCCCATGGCGGCGGCGAGGCGAATGTGACGAGCACCGGACTGGTCATCGGCTCATGCGCCTACATGGCCGCTGAGCGGTTCAGCGGTGGGCGCGGCGGCCCGGCCGCGGACGTGTATTCGCTGTCATGCCTTCTCTTCGAGTGTCTCACTGGCCGTGCGCCGTTCGAGGCAGGTGACGTACGCCAGATGATGGGCGCGCACATGTTCTCACCGCCGCCGCGGCCGAGCATCATGCGCCGCGGGATCAACCGCGGGTTCGACGACGTGGTCGCCAAGGGGATGGCGAAGCAGCCGACCGACAGGTACGCGTCGGCCGGCGAACTGGCCAAGGCCGCGGCGGCCGCGCTTGCGGATTCGTCGCCCGCGCCGATGCCGGTGTATCCACCGAACCACACCAGGCAGTTCTCGCCGGTCGATCCGAATCCTGCAGGGACGGGCTATCAGAAGCTGTACGCACCGATTCCGCCGCCACTGGAGCCGCCGAAGAAGAAGCGGTTCAGCCCGGCGCAAGTCGGTTTGGTGGCCGCGACCATCGTGATGTTCGCTGCGGCCGTGGTCCTCGCGTCGGTCTTGATCTTCGGTGACCACGGAGGCGGGTCGGCGCCGCAGACCCGCCTCGCCCTGCCGCCGCCCGAGACCACGACGGTCACCACGACGCCGACAGAACAGTCGCCCTCGTCGACGACGTCGCAATCGGAACCCATCTCCGGTGTCTCGGGTACCGACGCACAGGGCTTTGTCGGCCATTCCGCGCGCTGTGATGCCGGGAGCTCACCCGCGGCGGCGATCCGCACGTCGAACTCGCTCGCGGTGGTGTGCGAGTCGGCGCCGGGCAGCTACTACTACCGCGGGGAACGCCTGCGTGACGGCGCCAATCTCCAGCTCTCGAACGCCGTTCCGTCGGGCAGCGGGTACACGGTCACGAACCCCGCCGACGGCGCACGCTACGACGTGCAGCCCAACATGTTGACGATTTCCAGCAGGGGTGGGGTGGACTCCGCGGAGCCCGCCCTGGAGTACGGCTCGGATCAGCGGTGATCGCCGGAGTCGGGCCGCCCGCGACCAGGCGCGCGGGCGACTCGACCTCGGCGATTCGCGGAGCGGCCGGCGGCTAGGCCATGCCGGAGAGTCCGACCGCGACCAGTCCCAGGCCAGAGACCAGCATCAGGGCTCCGGTGGCCGCGACGGCGATGGCGCGGATGCGATCGATCATCAGAAGCACTCCTCAGTGGTCAGCGATGGTGATGACCGAAGATTCGCGCACCACGCTTGAGGGATTCTTGCCAAATTCTTGTCGTCAAATGGATAGGCTCCTCGGCGTCAGGGTCACATCGCGGATCGGGGGACCCACTATGGACAACCGCAAGTATGAGCGGGAAAGTGCAGCGGCTCTGCGGCAGGAACAGCAGGAAAGCGCTCGCCGACTCCGGGAGTTTCCGACGTTCTCGAAGTTCACCGACGACGACCTCAAGCGTCTCGTCGAGGCCGCGCACCGCACGTCGACGTCGGGGCCGTGGCCGTTGATTCGCGAGCGGACCCCGTCGGACGCCTGCTACATCCTGCTGAGCGGAGAAGCGGGTGTGTACGTCGGACACGAGCGCATCGCCCTCGTCGGGGCGGGCGAGATCATCGGAGAGTCCTCGCTTCGCCGCGGGAAACTGCGCAATGCCACGGTGACGACGACCGGCAGGGCCGAGGTGTTGCACATCGAGCGCGACGATCTCGAACGTCTGATCACCGATATCCGTCCGCTCCGCGAAGCCCTGGACGACACGGTGGCGCGGCACGTGCCCGCGGCAGCCGTCGAGTGAGCTGATCACGCGTCCAGCAGGGGTTAGTGGGCGGGTTGCCCGCCTCCGAGCGATTCTTTCGCTACCAGCGATTCTTTCGCTGATAGGCGGGCGCCGGTCCTATATCACCACCAGAGCGAAGACCCACCAGCAACCGCAGCACGCGAGCGTGCGAAAGTTTCGGGATGCCACAAAACGGCGATAGCCGCATCATGACGGGTGTGATGCCATGCCGTTAGCCGAAGGCGACGTTTTCGCCGGGTACACGGTCGTGCGTCAACTCGGCGCGGGCGGTATGGGCGAGGTCTACCTCGTTCAACATCCGCGGTTGCCGCGCTATGACGCCCTGAAGATCCTGCCGGTTGAGCTGACCACTGACCGCGAATATCTCGAACGCTTCAACCGCGAGGCCGACCTCGTCGCCCGGCTGTGGCATCCGCACATCGTCGGGGTGCACGACCGCGGTGAGTACAACGGCCAATTCTGGATCACGATGGACTTCGTCGAGGGCACCGACGCGGCCAAGCTGCTCCAGGATTGTCAGGGCGGCGGTCTGCCGCCCGAGGACGTCGTGCGCATCGTGTCCGGCGTGGCCGACGCGCTGGATTACGCGCATTCTCAAGGGTTACTGCACCGCGACGTCAAGCCGTCGAACATCCTTCTGGCGCAGTCGAACTCGAAATTTAGTCGTGCACTACTCGCCGACTTCGGCATCGCGCGGATGGCCAAGGACACCGCGGGCCTGACGGCCACGAACATGACGGTCGGCACGGTGGCCTACGCCGCACCCGAACAGCTGATGGGAACTGACCTCGATGGTCGAGCCGACCAGTACGCGCTCGCCGCGACGGCCTTCCACCTGCTCACCGGTCAGCAGCTGTTCCAACACGACAATCCCGCGGTGGTCATCAGTAACCACCTCACCGCCAGCCCGCCGGCCATCGGCGACCGCATCCCCGAACTCTCCGGGCTCGGGCCGGCGTTCGAACGCGCCTTGGCCAAGTCGCCGGCCGACCGATTCGATACGTGCACCGAGTTTGCCGATGCCATGGCCCACGGACTGACCACCGCGGCGCACGCGCTCGGCGCCACCGACGCGACGGTGTCGGCGTTGCCGTCGGGAAAGCAGCCCAAACACGTTTCGAAGGGTGCCGGGGGATCGAGCCGGTTGCGGGTCGCGTTATTGGTGGGAGGAATCCTCGCGGTGCTTGTCGGTGTCGCGGTCGGGGTGGGCCTGTTCGTCGCGAACCGGGATGAACCGACCGCTCAGCGTCCGCCGGCCTCGCCGCCGGTCAACACTCCGGTCGTGCCGGTGGTGCGCATCGGCGCGGATTGCGACCCTCTCGGCGCCGCGGGTGTCGCGATCAGTGGGCAGCAGGCCTACTGCTCGCGATTGCCGTCCACCGGTGACCACCTGTGGTCGGTCTATCAGGGGGCTGTGCCGGCTCCGACGGCCACGCCCGATCCCACGGACCAGGTGTACCCAGCGGGCATCGAGGAACAGGTACGCGTCTGCGTGAGTCAGACGGGGAAGACCAGACTCGAATGCCGCAGGGACATTCGCGACGGCAACCTGACGGGTCCGGCGTAGTAGCCGAAACGCCAGCCTCAGAAGCTGTTACAGCTGCCCGCCACCATCAGCATGGTGTCGAGGTACTGCTGCGCAGCCGGCATTCCCGAAAGGCGAGCGGCGGTCGCCTGACGCTGCGGGATCGGCGACGCGAGGAAGTCCTGCACAATGCCGGCGGCCATGGGGGAGTTGGTCAACTCGGCCGCAGCTGCCGGGTCTTGTGCGTTGAGCGCCCCGAGCACCTGCGGGTAGGAGCATGTGGTGTTGATGATCGCGCTGAGATCCTGTGCTGCCGCCAGGCCCGCGCCAGCGGTCAACGACAACACCAGACCGCCGGAGGCGACGAGAACTTTCGCGTATGACCGCATACGGGCGAAGCTAGCATGCATCGCGTTTGCTCGCCAGAATATGGCGAGCAATTAAGACGCTATTCCGCTTGTGGCAGAACATCTCTGAGCAGGGTCTAAGAAATTGCGGTCACTCATAAGAATTCAAAGCAGCAAATTGCGCAGTGACCGCTCGATCAGCGCCTCGGGATCCTCACGGATGCCGACGTTGACGAGATCGCTGCCGATCGTCAGCATCGAAACACCGTGCAGCAGTGACCAAATCGGCCCCGCCATCTCGCGCGGGTCGCCTGCGGGCAGCAGCCCCGACCGCTGACATCGCACGATCGTGTCGAGCAGATCGCCGAAGGCGCGCTCGCCGGCGACGACCACCTCGGGGCTCTGGGTCTTGTCGAATTCGGAGCCGAACATCACCTGGTAGTAGTCCGGATGGCTGACGGCCCACCGGACGTAGGTTCGGCCCATCGCGAGCACTTGTGCGGAGAGATCGGTCATGGTGGTGTCCGCCGCCGCGGCCAACGTCTCGTGGAGTTGGACGAACCCCTGGGTGGCCACGGCGGCCAGCAACTGCGCCTTGTCGGCGAAGTGCCGATACGGCGCCGCTGCGCTGACCCCCGCGCGACGTGCAACTTCGCGCAGAGTGAAGCCTTTCGGGCCCTTTTCCTGGACCAACTGCAATGCCGCGGCCGTCAACGCGCGTTTGAGATCGCCGTGGTGGTAGGTCCCGCGCTTCGGATTCTCCGGTTCGGGAATTCCACCTGGACGGGCCATGTTAACAAGGGTAACATCCAGCGAAGTGAACACCGTAAACATAGTGGAGGTGCGGAAATGTCCGAAGTCGCACGCGAGGCCGCGCGGACGGTGGCGCGGGTTCGAGACGATCCCGCGGCGCGTATCCGCCTCGCGGCGGACACCTACGCGCTCCACGGTGTGCGTCGGCCCTACCGTCCGTACCGACGCGCGGTCGTCGCGTTCATGCGGTGGCAGCAGACTCGGGGCGTCCTCAACGCGTTGGATGCCCAGACCCCCGGCAGTCCGTGGTGGCGTGCCGTCAACGAGGACCTGCTCCGCGACGCGCTGGAAGCGAAACTTCTGGTGGAGCGCGAGGACGTGGCGACATCTGGTCCGAGGGTGCAGCACTGGGTCGACTTCTTCCGCGCACCGTCGGCCCGGGCCTGGTACCTGGCGCACAACGCCAGCGTCGTCGCCGGCTATCTCGCGCACGCCGAACTCGCCGATGCGGAATCCCTCGCCGAGCGGTTCTTCATGAACGTGGTTCTGGTGCGGGTGCTGTATGCACACGCGTTGGTGGTCGACGCCAGGCTGGCGCTGGGCCGGTTCGCATGTGTCGCCAGGTTCGTCGCTCATCCGCGGGCGCGCGGGCCGCAAACTCTGCTTTCGATGAAAGATGTTCTACCGCTTAACTATCCGATCGAAGGCGTGACGGTCGGGGAGATCATCGCCTCTGAGAACAGACTCTTTCGGATGGTCGACTTCGGGGTGATCGCGCCGCGTGCCGAGGCTCTGTACGAGATGTCGGCGCACGTGCTCGGCGAGCCACGTCTGCGGCGCCTGGTCGGCGACGGGGCGCTGACTTACGCGTGGCCCGCGGACCAACGCCATGTCTGGCGCCGAACGTGGGTTACCCGCACGCCGACAGCGCAGAAGACGTGACATAAGCCCACACTCGGCTGAATCAAGCTCTAGGGTGCGGCCATGATCAGAACGGCCCGGTTGGCATCGCTCGCGATGTGCGTCGGTCTCGTCTTCGCCGGCTGCTCGTCGACGGAGTCGAACCCCGCGCTGAAGCCCATCGATCCCACCTCGTTCAGAGAAGTCGTGGAGAAGGCAGCCAAGGACTTGTTCGTACCGGGTGCAATGGTCGTACTGCGCACCCCGCAGGGCGACTTCGAGGCCGGCGTCGGCACCACGGAACTCGGGGCGCAGACGCCACCTTCCGGGGACACGCACTTCCGGATCGCCTCCAACACCAAGACGTTTACCTCGGCGCTGATCGTGCTGCTCGCCCAGGAGGGCAGGCTGGCGTTCAGCGATCCGGTATCCAAGTACGTTCGGGGCGTTCCCGACGGAGAGAACATCTCGATCGCTCAGCTGCTGACGATGCGCAGTGGGCTCTTCAACTACACGGCCGCTACCGAGTTCGCGGAAGCACTCGACGCCGACCCCGCGAAAGCCTGGACCCCGCAGGAGGGCTTGGCGATCGCGTTCTCCCATCCGCGCGAGTTCGCGCCCGGCGCGGAATACGAGTACAACAACACCAACTTCGCGCTGCTGGGTCTGATCGCGGAGAAGGTCGGTGGGCGTCCGCTGGCCGAGCAGTTCAGGGAGCGCCTGTTCGGGCCGGTCGGCCTCACCCAGACGTCGATACCCGCTGCCGACGACACATCCATTCCGCCGCCGTCCTCGCATGGCTATATGTACGGCGACTCCGGCTACGCGTTGCGCGACGAGCAATATCCGCCGGACATGGTGGCCGCCATCCGGGCCGGAACGCTCCAACCCGTTGACTACACGAACCAGAACCCGTCGTACGCCACCGCCGCGGGGGGCGCCATCTCGACGGCGCACGACCTGGCGACGTGGATCAAGGCGCTGGTGTCGGGCACGGTGTTCAACGCCGACTTTCAGAAGCAGTGGTTGAACAGCCTGCAAGCCGAGGACCCGGCGGCTCCTGACGGACAGAAATACGGGTACGGCATCAGCTATCAGCGGTTCGGACCGAAGGCGGCCATGTACTACCACGGCGGTGAGCTGCCGGGGTTCAACTCGTTCATGGGTCACGACCCGGATAACGATGTGACGCTGGTCATTTGGACGAACCTGACACTGTCACCCGACGACCAGACGACCGCAAACGCAATGCTGCCGAAGATCCTCAAAGAGGTCTACACAGAATTGAACTTTTGACACAGCACGCCGCAACCAGGTCCCGTACGTCAGGACGCGGCGGTGGGCCTGCTTCGCTGCGGGCGCGTCCCGACGGGCTGCAGCGCTTCCATCACCTGGGTCAGCCGCGGATACACGATCGCCGGACCCAACCACCGAGAGATGAAGCGGCGCAGGACATAACCGTCACGCGCGGGGCCGGGGTCCACGAGTAGCGAGTGAAATGTGCGCAGGCCCAACTCGGCCAGCTCGTCGAGTGCGGCCTCGTCGTAACCGTGGCTCTCCCAGTCGACGTCGGTTCGGTGCAGCATCGAACGGCTGAATGCCTTTGAGGTGTCGGAGGTCAGCGACACTGTCGAGCCGCGCTTGGATCCGTTTCTGAGCAGGTTGGCGAACTGAGGATCGTTGGAGAGTGTTTCGACGGCGAAGGCGATGCCTTCGACCATGGCCGCGGCGGGTTCGGTCAGGCCGCTGGTGCGCTCGGCGAGCTGGTCCAAAAAGCCGTTGGCGCTGCGCATTCCGCTGGACAGCAGCAGCTCCTCGGAGCTCGGGAAGTACCGGTAGACGGTCTGTCGGGTGACCCCGAGCATGCGCGCGACATCCGCGATACGCACGGCCGATCCGCGCTCGGCGATGATCGAGTCGGCCACATCGAGGATCCGGTCGATCGCCTCCTCGTCGGTCGCAGGCGGATCGCCCGACCAGCCGCGGTTAGCCACCGCAGAACTCGATCGGCAGGGCCTTCGGTCCGCTCAGCTCCATCATCGGCTTCCACGGCGCCGGCCCGTTGCGCGTCGGTGTGACCATCCGGCGGGTCACGATCCTGAGTGCCTCGGCGAGCTCCAGCCGTGCCAGGTTCGCGCCGAGACAGTAGTGGATTCCGCCGCCGAAGGTCAGCACCGCGGGTGCATCGGTGCGGGTGATGTCGAATCGGTCAGGCTCGTCGTAGACGGCGGGATCGCGATTGGCGGCAAGGGTATTGACGATCACCATCGTCCCGGCGGGGAACAGGATGCCCGCCAGCTCGGTGTCGTCGATGACGGTGCGAAGAGTGCCGGATCCGATCGCGGCGTGGCGCATCGTTTCCTCCACCGCGCCCGCTGCCAGCTCGGGATGCTCGGCGAGCAACGCCCACTGATCGGGATGGTCCACGAGCACGTCGACGGATCCGGCGAGCTGGTTGCGGGTGGTGTCGGTTCCCGCGAGCAGCAAGCCGCCCGCCAGCATGCGCAGTTCGGCGGCGTTGAGCCGGTCGCCTTCGTCCTCTGCGCGGATCAAGTCCGACAGCAGGTCGTCGGTCGGGCTGTGGCGGCGGCGCGCGACCATCTCGTCGACGTAGTCGTCGAGTTCGCCCCAGGCGTTCATGACGAGCGCTTGGTCGACGCCGTCGGGGTTGAACGTGAAGGCGGTGAAGATGTCGTCGGCCCAGCGCGAGAATCGCTCCCAGTCCTCGCGGGGTGCACCGAGCAGTGCGCAGATGATCGGCACCGGATACGGCCGGGCGATGTCGGTGACGATGTCGCAACGTCCCTCGCCGGCAACACGATCGATCAGGTCGTTGATCACCTCGACGATGGTGTCGTGTAGCCGTGCGCTCGCCCGCGGTGTGAACGCCTTGGACACCAGGCCGCGCAGTCGGCGGTGCGCGTCGCCCTCGATGCACAGCAGGCTGTTGACGATCTTGTCCCACAGCGGTCCCGACGTGATGCCCTGGACCATGAGGCTCATGCCGGGCGGGATGGTGAAGCGCGGATCGCGCAGGACCGTCCGTGCCAGCTCGTGGGAGATGATCTCCGGTCCGAACGGGCCGATCGCGATGGGGGCTTGCGCCTGGGCCTCGCGAATTCGTGGGTACACGTCGGCGGGAGTCTCGTCGACGTCGTACGTCAACGTCGGAAGTCCGGCGTCAAAGACATTCGGGCAAAGTACGTCGACGGTCATCGCGTCCTCGCTTCAGCGGCATACAGACAGTTTCACGAAAGTGTATGACTGTCGTGCGCTCGCCGCCTGGAATTCGCGGAAGCGGCACGGCAGACAGTCATACAAAAGTGATTTTTCGTCTCGCTGGACGGTCAGCAGGGCACTTCAATGGCGAACGGCATGTCGTTGGTGATTCCCGGCCTGTTCGGGTCGGACACGACGGCGGTACCGGTGATCTTGTAGGTGTTGCCGCCGTTCACCGACGCCTCGGCGCTGCCGACGTCGCCTCCGGCGATGCCGTTGAGGCCGTCGATGTTCTCCAGGTTCACGGTTCTGACGACGGGCTCGACGCCGCCGATCTGCAGGTAGGCGCGGGCACGGCCGGGACCGGTGGACGCGTCGATCGTGAGTGCCCACTGATCCTGCGTGCACTTCACCGACTGCGTCTGTTGTGATACTTCCCCGACGGTGATCTTCCCGGATTGCTCGGATCGCTCCGATGGTGTCGGTCCACTCAGTCCGCACCCGGACGCCAGCGTCGCCGCGGCGAGCACGGCCATCAATCGGATCCGCATCGAGTTACCTCCCCTGCGACGGGGACTACCCGGAACCGAATGCGCGCAACCTACTGGAGGTTTTGCCCGCCTAGTAGACACTTTCTCGATAGTGTCGCCTGCGTGGACTTCGCGCTCGATGACGAGCAACGCGCATGGGTGAATGAGGTCCGGCAGTTCCTCGCCGAGAACGTCACCCCGGCCCTGCAGGCGGAGATGGCCGAGCACGGTCTGGAGTTCCAGGGCGGCGAGCTCACCGCGTTCCGTCGCAAGATCGGTGAGAAGGGCTGGTTCGGGCTGAACTGGCCGAAGGAGTACGGCGGCCTCGGCCTGACGGCCATGCATCAGCACCTGCTCATGACCGAGTTCGAATACGCACGCGTGCCGGGGCCAGACCTCACGGTGACGTCGGTCGCGCCGATGATCATGCGGCACGGCACCGAACAGAACAAGAAGGAATTCCTACCGGGGATCGCCCGCGGCGAGATCATCTTCGCGCTCGGCTACTCCGAGCCCAATGCAGGAACCGACCTGGCCAGCCTGCGGACCCGGGCGGTACGCGACGGTGAAGAATGGGTGATCAACGGCTCGAAGATCTGGAACAGCGGGGCGCAGCGCTCGACGCACGAATGGCTCTGTGTGCGTACTGATCCCGACGCCGGGCGGCATCGCGGGATTTCTGTGATGGCCGTGCCGATCGACAGTCCGGGTATCGACATCCACCCACTGATCGCGTGGTCGGGCTATCGCACCAACGAGACCTTCTTCAACGACGTGCGGGTCCCGGTGACCAACCTGATCGGCGAGGAGAACGCGGGCTGGACCTACATCACCGGCGCTTTGGATCTGGAGCGCGGCGCGTTGACGAACGCCGGCGACCTGCGCCGCGCAATCGACGACCTGACCGCGCTGGCCGGCAATGCGAATCCGGCGTTTCGGCGGCGACTGGCACAAGCCGAGGCCGACGTCGAGATCGCCACGCTGATGGGATACCAGGCCGCGTCGATCCTCGACAGTGGCCGCATCCCGACCATCGAGGTGAGCGTCGAGAAGATCTTCTCCAGCGAATTGCGTCAGCGCATCGCCGATCTCGCGATCGACATGCTCGGTCCGGACGGGCTGCGGGTCGGCAACTTCTTCGAGCGGCTGTACCGGGTGTCACCGCTGATGAGGTTCGGTGGTGGTACCAACGAAGTGCTGCGCGACGTCATCGCACAGCGTGGTCACAAGATGCCGTCGTACGGTCGGTGACAGCATGCGAGTGATTCCCGATCAGGACGAGCGCGATCTGGCTGCGATGTGCCGCAGCCTGTTGGCTGCCGACCTCGAGCCGACGGCACAGTGGAAGGCACTCGCCGATGCGGGTGTGCTCGGTCTGCCGGTCGACGGCAACATCAACGATGTCGGCATCTTCTGCGTCGAAGCCGGAAGAGCGTTGTGCCCAAGGGCGGTTCAAAGCACGCTGTATTCCACGTTGGCTCATGCCTGGCTCGGTCTCGGGTCGGCATGGCTGCCGCAGCTGACCTCCGGTGAGAAGCGAGCGACAACGGCGTTGTTCAATCCGCGCGACGCCGCCGACCTCGCGTGGCGAGTAAGAGGCGTGGCGGAGTTCGTCGCCGATGCGGACGTCGCCGACGTGATCGTCATCAAGAGCGTGGCGGGTGTCGCGGTCGTCGACACCTCGGCACCCGGCGTCTCGATCGAGCCGACACCGGCGATGGGCGGGTACCCGGCGTTCACCGTGCGGTTCGACGATGTCACGGCCGACGATGTGGTGGCGGTCGACGAACGGCAGTGGCGTCGAGTCGCCAATGCTCTTGTGGCCCTGGACTGTCTGGATCTCGTCGGCGTCGGTGAGGCGGTGATCGACCGCACCGTGGGCTATACGACGATGCGCGAGCAGTTCGGCAGGCCGATCGCGTCGTTCCAGGCTGCGCAGCACATGGTCGCCGACATGCACATCGCGCTGGCAGCGGCCAGGCTGGCGGCGCAGTCCGCGGTGTACTGGCTCGGGCAGGGTCGCACCGCCACCCGCGAGACGGCCGTCGCGAGGATGCGCGCGGCGGAGGTCAAGAAGATCACGCTCGATGCGCACCAATTGCACGGCGGCATGGGCTATGTCGTCGATACCGGACTGCATCTGTACTCGGAACGCGCCCGCGTGCTGTCGACGCTTGGTGGCGGCGCCGACATCGCCGCCCAGTGGCTCGAGGGTGAGATGAGGTGGGGGAGTCGATGACTGCGGACAGTCTCATCGATCCGGAGTCGGCCGAAAAGATCGGCACCGTGGTCGCGGTCGCGACTGGCGAGGTGTATCGCCGCGACTGGCAGCGGTGGGCGGCCGCGGTCGGCGACCACAACCCGTTGTGGTTCGACGCGGACTACGCGCGCCGACACGGGTACCGCGACATCATCTGCCCGCCGCTCTATCTGCAGTACGCGATCCTCGGTGTGGCCCGGCTGGGAGATCTGCGGCCCGACGGCTCCTCGGGGGCGGTGACGGGCAGCATGGCCTTTCCGCGTGCACCGCGCCGGATGGCAGGTGGTGAGAGCACGACCTTCCATCTGCCCGCCTACCACGGCGACGAGGTCGAGATGACGCGCACCGTCGACTCGATCGTCGAAAAGGAAGGCCGGTCAGGCAGTTTCGTCCTGGTGACCTGGCGTTCGGAATACCGTAACCAGGACCGCGAGCTGCTCGCCGAGTCCTCGACGTCGATGATCGCGCGGCCCGCATGAGTGTGTTCTTCGAGGACGTCGGCGTCGGTGATGCCATCCCGGCGCTGACGGTGACCGTCGACGAGACGCAGATGTTCTTCTTCAGCGCGGCCACCTACAACGGGCACCGCATCCACTACGACAAGGACTGGGTTCGCGACACCGAGGGCTACGAGAACGTGCTCGTCCACGGCCCGCTGCAGGCGGCGTTGCTGTCGCGTGCGCTGACCGACTGGGTCGGCGGCGACGGGCGACTGGTCATGTTCTCGGTGCAGAACCGTGCCGTCGCCCACCCCGGCCAGCAGCTGACGTTCGGTGGCGTGGTGACGGGTAAGCGGCCGGAACGTCTTGTGGACCTTGACATCTTCTGCAAGCGGGGCGATGACGTGCTGATGCCGGGGACCGCCACTGTGGCGCTGCCGCGGCGGGAGGCGCCGTGACGGGTCTGCGCGGCGACGCGGCCATCATCGGCATCGCGGAACTGCCGGCCGAGAAGAAGCAGAGTGCACCGCCGTCGTTCACACTCGACCAGTACGCGCGGCTGGCGAAGATGGTGATCGAGGACGCCGGCGTCGAACCATCGGCGGTGAACGGGCTGTCGACCAACGGAATCGCCGAGTCGGACATGTTCGCGCCCGCCACCCTGTCGGAATACCTCGGCCTTCCGCTGGATTTCGGCGACCGCGTGGACCTCGGCGGCGCCACCGCGGCGGGCATGGTGTGGCGGGCCGCCGCGGCGGTGGAACTGGGCATCTGCGATGCGGTGCTCGCCGTCGTACCGGGATCGTTGGAGATCCCGCGGTCGGAGGCGAAGCCCGGACGCACTCTCGGCTGGTACGGCGCGTCGAGCAACAACTACGGTTCGCCGCAGGCCGAGTTCGAGATCCCCTACGGCAATGTCGGGCAGAACGGGCCGTACGCGCAGATCGCTCAGCGTTACGCCGCCGAATTCGGTTATGACGCTGCGGCGTTGGCGCGTATCGCCGTGCACCAGCGCGAGAATGCGTGCGCCCATCCCGGCGCCGTGTTCCACGGCAAGCCGATCACCGTCGGCGACGTGCTCAACAGCCCGGTGATCGCGGACCCTATCCACATGCTCGAGACCGTGATGCGCGTGCAGGGCGGCGCGGCTGTGCTGGTCGTGAACGCCGACCTGGCACGTCGGTCTCGCCATCGACCGGTGTGGATCAAGGGATTCGGCGAGCACATCCGGTTCAAGACACCCACGTACGCAGACGACCTTCTTCGGACCCCGATCGCCCGCGCGTCCGAACGCGCGTTCTCGATGGCGGGACTGCAGAGGTCGGACATCGACATGGCCTCGATCTACGACTGCTACACGATCACGGTGCTGATGACGTTGGAGGACGCCGGGTTCTGCGTTAAGGGTGAAGGGATGGCGTGGCTGGCCGAGCACGACCTGACGTTCCGCGGCGACTTCCCGATCAACACCGCAGGCGGGCAGCTGTCGTACGGCCAGGCCGGGATGGCGGGCGGTATGCATCACGTCGTCGACGGTGCGCGGCAGGTGATGGGCCGTGCCGGTGATGCGCAGGTCGCCGATTGCGACACCGCGTTCGTGACGGGCAACGGCGGCATCATGAGCGAACAGGTCGCGCTGATCCTGGGCGGTGACTGATGAGTACGCTGCCCGAGCCGACGCCGGTGTCGCAGCCGTACTGGGATGCGTTGCGCGAGCACCGAATCAGGATCCAGTACTCGCCGTCGACGGGTAGGTACGTCTTCTATCCGAGGACGTTGGCACCGGGGACGTTGGCCGACGATCTGGAGTGGCGTGAGATCGACGGTGCGGGAACGCTGTACACCTACACGATCGCGCGGCGTCCGACCGGGCCGCCGTGGGCCGAAAAGGTGCCGCAGCTACTGGCGGTCGTGCAGTGGGATGTCGGCCCGCGCGTGAGCACCGAACTCGTCGACGTCGACCCAGACGACATCCGCATCGGGATGCGGGTGGCGCCGGTGTTCTGCGACGAGGACGGGATCACGCTGCTGAAGTATCGGCCTGACCATGTTTGAGACGATTCAGCAGTTGCTGCGCTCGCGGATGGACGACGACACCGTCGCAATGAGATACGACGATCGCAGCTGGACGTGGCGCGAGCACCTCGGCGAGGCGGCCGCGGAGGCGTCGGCGCTCATCGCCCTGACCGACCCGTCGCGGCCGATGCATGTCGGTGCGCTGCTGGGCAATTCACCGGCGATGCTGCGGTCGATGGCGGCCGCGGCGCTCGGCGGTTACGTACTGTGCGGAATCAACACGACCCGTCGCGGTCAGGGTCTGGCGGGGGACATCCGGCGGGCCGACTGCCAACTTGTTCTCGTCGACGGCGAGCACAAGCCGCTACTCGACGGTCTCGACCTCGGCGGCGCTACCGTGCTCGACGTCGAGGCCCCGACGTATCTCGAAGCGGTCGCATCAGCGGAACCTCTTGTCCCGCATCGGGAAGTCGAGGGCGTCGACCCCGTCGTGATGCTGTTCACGTCGGGCACCAGCGGCGACCCCAAAGCCGTCCGCTTCGCCCACGCGATGGGGGTGCTATGCGGCGCGAGCCTGGCCGAACGCTTCGCGCTCACACCCGACGACGTCTGCTATCTGTCGATGCCGCTGTTCCACTCCAATGGCGTCGCGGCGGGCTGGACGGTGGCGATCGCGTGCGGTGCGACGATGGTGCCCGCGAAGTTCTCGCCGTCGAGGTTCCTGTCCGACATCCGCCGCTACGGCGCCACGTACATGAACTACGTCGGCAAGCCGCTGGCGCTGGTGCTCGCGACGCCCGAGAGTCCGGACGACGCCGACAACACGCTGCGGGCAGCGTTCGGCAACGAGGCCACCGAGCGCGACATCGACGAGTTCGCGAAGCGGTTCGACTGCCGGGTCGTCGACAGTTTCGGCTCCAGCGAGTTCGCCGTGGTCGTGATGCGCGAGGACGGCTGCCCGCCAGGGTCGATCGGCAAGGGCTACCCGGGTGTGAGCGTCTACCACTCCGACAGCGTCACCGAGTGTGCGACAGCAGTTTTCGACGATCACGGCGCATTGGCCAACCCCGACGAGGCGATCGGCGAACTGGTCAACACCTACGGTGTCGGCGGCTTCACCGGCTACTACAACGATCCGGTCGCGACCGACGAACGGATGCGGCACGGCATGTACTGGTCGGGCGACCTGGCGTACAAAGACACCGACGGATGGATATTCTTGGCCGGCCGCACCGCCGACTGGATGCGGGTCGACGGTGAGAACCTCGCGGCGGGACCCGTCGAGCGAATCCTGCAGCGGCTGCCTGCCGTCCGCCTCGTCGCGGTCTACGCGATACCCGACGAGCACGTCGGCGATCAGGTGATGGCGGCGCTCGTGCTCAACGAACCGCTGACGCCTGACGACTTGACGAAATTCCTCGACGCGCAGCCTGATCTGTCCCCGAAGGCATGGCCGCGATATGTACGGATCAACGCCGATCTGCCGCAGACCGCGACCAACAAGATCCTCAAGCGCGAACTGATCGCTCAGGGTGTGACCGCCGGCGACGGCGAGCTGTGGGAGCGCGAGCCCCGTGGCCGCACCTACTCTGCGATTTCGGTGCGCTGACGATCGCTGAACGACCGTACGCGCACCGAAATCACACGCGGGCTCGCGGGCGAGAGTACGAGTTGACACGGATCGATACCCCCCCGCGACCGCGTCCACTCCGCGAAACGGCTAGCTCGGCTGGTACGCGACCTGCCAGTGCTTGATGCCGTTGATGAAGCTCGATCGCAGCCGCTGCGGCTCCGAGACCGGCTTCAGATGCGGAATGTGGTCGGCGATCGCGTTGAACATCAGGTCGATCGTCATCCGCGCCAGGTTGGCGCCGACGCAGTAGTGCGCGCCGGTGCCGCCGAAGCCCAAGTGCGGGTTGGGGTCTCGCAAGATATCGAACGTGTACGGATCGTCGAAGACGTCCTCGTCGAAATTCGCCGAGCGGTAGAACAGGACCAGTCGCTGGCCCTTCTTGATCGGCACACCCGACAGCTCGGTGTCGGCCAGCGCCGTGCGCTGGAACGCGGTGATCGGTGAGGCCCAGCGGATGATCTCATCGGCAGCGGTCTTCGGCCGCTCACGCTTGAACAGCTCCCATTGATCCGGGAAATCGGTGAACGCCATCATGCCCTGGGTGATCGAGTTGCGGCTCGTCTCGTTACCCGCCACCGCGAGCGTGACGACGAACATTCCGAACTCGGCCTCGGTGAGCTGACCGTCGGCCTCGGAGTCGATCAGCGTGCTGACGATGTCCTCGCCCGGTTCCTTCTCCTTCAGCTTCGCCAATTCCATGGCGTAGCCGATCAATTCGATGACTGCTTCCAGCGAGTTGTGTTCCTCGAACTCGGGATCGTCACCGCCGACCATCTTGTTGGACCAGTCGAACAACTTCTCGCGGTCCTCCAGCGGAACACCGAGCAGTCCGGCGATCGCCTGCAGCGGCAGCTCACGCGAGACCTCCAGGACGAAGTCGCCGGAGGCGTGCGACGCTGCTTCGGCGGCGATCCGCTGCGCGCGCTCGTTGAGTTCGGCCCGCAGCCGTTCGACGGCACGGGGAGTGAATCCGCGCGAGACGATCTTGCGCAGCCGGGCGTGTTCCGGGTCGTCCATCATCAGCAGCGACAACTTGGACGCCTGTATCTGTCCTTCGACATCGACCGACGGCTTGAAGTGCGGGACCACGGTCTTCGCGGCCGCGGAGAACACGTCGCTGCGCAACGACACCTCGCGGACGTCGCGATGCTTGCTGACCACCCAGAAGCCGCCGTCGCCGTACCCGCCGACGTCTGGGGCCTGGTCGTTCCACCAGATCGGGGCGGCGCGCCTGACTTCGGCGAACTCCTCGGTCGGCACACGGGTGGCGTAGATGTCGGGATCGGTGAAGTCGAAACCGACAGGCAGATTCGGAGCGGCCACGAGAACTCCTCAGGGTGTTCGGACTTGGCAGGGCACGCCTTTGACCAACTGAGTATTGCTGGGCACGTCGCTCAGGTGGACGGGTTCAGGAGATTGGAGTTGACGCCGTGATGACCGTTGGCGATCTGCGGGATGACGTGCGCGTGGCGGGCGGGCTATACCGCAGCGCGCACGGCCTGATGACAGCGCGCTGAGCGTTCCAGATGATTCAGTCCGGCGGTGAGGTCATCGACAAACGGCAGTTCACCGTCGGGGTCGCAGATCGACAGCAGTCGTCGCACCGGGTGGCTGCCGACGATGATCCAGTCGACATCGTTACGGGAGCAGTGCACGCTGATGTAATACAGCGCGGTGAAGGCCTGAGTGCCGGCGAAGTCGACGGCTCGCAGGTCGAGGACGAGTTGGCGCGAGATGCCGGTGTGCTCCTCGACGAAGCGGCCGAGGTTACGTCCGTTCTCGGCGTCGATGTCGCCGATGACCGCGACCGCGTGCCGCGACGGCGACAACCGGCGCACGGCGAACGTCGCTTTTCCGCACTGTCGGTGCTCGTCGACTATAGAAGGATCTGGACTACCGATCCGCACGGTCCCAACCGCCATCGCACAACCCCAAGATTCGTCTTGTATAGGTGTCGCCGGGGAATTCCTGGATGAGGGCCCAGGCCGAAGCTGCGCATATTGAGGCGCTACCGGCGGGCTGGGAGCTCAACCATGCTTGAGAATAATACGGATTTCGTCGTGAGTGTATGGCTTTGGGAAACTTCCAGAATTGGCTCAGTGCAGCGCTTTTGGTCAGCTGAGCTAACTGTGAATTTGCGCGACCGTCGAAAATCGCGTTTTCATACGACGGAATTCGTAGCGACGGATCAGCGCAATTTCCGTCAATCGCCTGCTTATGCCGCAATGCGCGTTAACTAAGCGATTTGCTGAAACCGGGACTACATGGCGTAATCGGGAAGTTCGATGTCGTCGCGCACGCTGCCGGAGAGCAGCGTCGCCAGTGGTGAGAAGTTCATGGTGCGGATCGCGACGTTTCGGAACCACAAGCCGAAGCGCGTCCGAGTGGCAAAGAACCCGATCAGTCGCCGAGCGCCGTCTTGCTTTGTCCTGATCAGCGGACGCAGTCGGCCCTCGTATTCGTCGAAGGCGCGGCGGTGATCGCCGGCGGCGCGAACGAGTTCACCGGCGGCGACGTAGGCCTCTGTCATGGCTAGGCCGGTGCCCTCGCCGCCGAGCAGCGAAATGCATGCCGCGGCGTCGCCGATCAGCAGTACGCGATCCCGTGACCATCGGTCCATCTTGACCTGGCTGACGACGTCGAAGTACAGATCATCTACCTCGTCGACCGCGGCGAGGATTTGCGGGCATTCCCAGCCGAGGTTTCCGAACTCGTTGTGCAACTGTTGTATTGGCGAGTACTCGTCGGTGTTGTGTTGGGAGCGGAACACGAAGAGGAACATTGTGCGGTCGCCACGCAGCGCGAAGCGCGCGATCTGACGGCAAGGCCTGCTGTAGGTGACGTAGACGAGGTCGTCGCGAGGCCGGTAGCCGTCGACCACGCATGCGGCGACCTTGCAGCCCAGGTAATGCAGGTAGTCGGCCTCGGGTCCGAACTCCAGCTGCCTGACGTTCGAGTGCAGGCCGTCCGCGCCGACGACGAGGTCGAATGTTTCAGCCGAAGCGTGGTCGAATGTCAGCGCTACGCCGTCGCCGTGCTGGTCGATCGCGGTGATGCTGTCGCCGAAGCGGGTTTCGACCTCGCCCTCGACCGTGTGGTAGATCGTAGCTGCGAGCTCGCCTCGAGGCAGGCTGGTGAAGCCTTCGCCGAGTATGCGGCGGAACACCTCGACGTCGAGTTCCGCCTGGTTCGAACCGTCCTGGCCGACCGAGCGCACCCGGTCCATCTCGTAGCCGGCGTCGCGGATGTGGTCTTCGATGCCCATACGTTGCGCGACGCGATAGCCGACACCCCAGAAGTCGATCACGTAGCCGCCGGTGCGGAACTGGGGAGCCTGCTCGATCATTACCGGGGTGTGTCCGATGCGGTGCAGCCAATACGCGAGCGTGGTGCCTGCGACACCCGCCCCGCTGATGGCGACCCGCATCGGAGCTACGCCGGCTTCGGAGGAAAGACCGCCGCCTTTGCGATCTCGTCTCGGTAGGCCTGCACCCGGCCTGGAGTTGTCGACAGCACCGCGATGGTGGCGCCGCCACGTCCGTAGGCGGCGGTGAAGTTCCAGTCCTCGGTCCGTCCCTCGATGACGGCAAAGGCGTCGTAGTCCGTTGGCACGCCCAGCATCTGGAGTTTGACGTCGTACTGGTCGGACCAGAAATACGGAAGTCCGTCGTACGCCTCGGCGCTGTCGGGCCCGGCAAGCAGGGTTCGGGCCGCTGTCTCGCCCTGGCGTCCGGCGTGGTCCCAGTGCTCGATGCGCAGATGGCGCTCGTAGCGGGGGTGCCACCACCGCGCGATGTCGCCGGCGGCGACGACGTCGCTCCCGCCCTCGACCGCTCCGGTGGCATCGCACACGAGGCCGTCGTCGATGCGCAGACCGGACCCGTCGAGCCATTCGGTCGCGGGGCTGACGCCCAATCCGACGATGACGAGGTCCGCCGCGAGTTGTGAACCGTCGCTCAGCCGCACACCTTTGACGCGCCCGTTGCCGACGAACTCTTCGACGTTCACGCCGACCCGCAGGTCGACGCCGTGCGACTTGTGCAATTGCGCCCAGCAGGTGGCCATTTCGGCGCCAAGCGCCGACAGCAGCAGGCCGTCGCCCCGTTCGATAAGTGCGACGTCGAGCCCGAGCATCCGGCAGGTCGCCGCGACCTCGGCGCCGATGAACCCGCCGCCGACCACTACGACGCGGGGACCGCCGGCGAGGCATTCGCGGATGGCGAGGCAGTCATCGACGGTGCGCAGCAGCATCACTCCGTCGGGCACCGCGCCGCCGGACCACGATCGCGGGGTGGCGCCGGTGGCGATGACCAGGCCGTCGTAGTGCAGCGTCAGCGGCGTGCCGTCGTCGTCGAGGTCGATTGTGTGTGACGACGGGTCCAGTTTGCGTGCCGTGGCGCCGCGCAGGACGCGAGCGTCGAAGTCGAACTGTGGTGCCAAGTCGACTCCGGCGCGTTGGATCTGCCCACTGAGAAGCTTTTTCGACAGCGGCGGACGGTGATAGGGGGCGTGCCATTCGTCCCCGACAACGGTGAGGCCGCCGTCGTAACCCTCCTGGCGAAGCGTTTCGGCGGCACGCATTCCCGCGATGCCCGCACCGACGACGACGATCTCGTGAAGGTCGGTAGGCATGCGGTTAATCCTCCACCGTGATCGCCCGGGTGGGACACGACACTTCGGC
Organism: Mycolicibacterium rhodesiae NBB3; assembly: GCF_000230895.2. The sequence goes on along the minus strand of NC_016604.1, from coordinate 967,997 downwards.
ACCCTTGATCTGCTGGCGCAGATCCTCACCGGGACTCTCGACGAGCACGTGCAGGCCGTCTTCACGGACGTCGAACACTTCGTGGCAGATGCTCATGCACACGCCGTTGCCGTCACAGGTGTCGAGGTCGACCATTACTCTCATTGCGCCACAACCTGTTCCGTGCCGGTGACCTGCTGGCCGCTGGTCATCTCGGCGCCCTGCGGCCGTTGCCGGCCGCCGGCGCGTTCGCGGGCGGCCTTGGCTGCCGGTGAGTACTCCAAATACTCGATGGCCATCTCGGTCGAGCCCTCATCGTTGGGATGGTGGCTGGGCTTCAGGTAGCGCAGCGGCGCCGTCACCAGCAGGGTCCACGGCCCGGGCAGTCGGTTTCGTCGCGCCGCGGACACCCAGTCGCGCCAGCGCCACTTCTGATCGATGGTCGAATCGGCGCGCATCAGATAGCGGGCCCCGGCGACCCACCAGCCGACGAACAGAGGGGTGGTCATCAGCATCGAGAAGGCCCGGATGAAGTAGTTGCCGCTGACGTGTTGATAGACGTCGTAGACCAGTGCTCGGTGCTCGACTTCCTCTGCGCCGTGCCAGCGCAGCAAGTCGAGCATCATCGGATCCGCGCCGGCTTCGTCGAGCGCACGGTTGGTCAGCACCCACTGCCCCAGCATCGCGGTGAAGTGTTCGAGGGCGGCCACGTCGGCCAGCCGCCGATACAGCCACCACCGTCGCAAGGGTGACGGGAAGAACTTCGGCGGGTCGCCGAGCATGGTGGAAAGGTGGCGTCCGAGGCGGTCGGTGTAGGCCTTGGTGTCGATGCCCTGGTCGCCGAGATGGTCGAGCACTACCTGGTGTGCCCAGGCGTGCCAGGACTCCTGCTGCACGAACGGCTTGATGGCCGCCTCCAACTCGGGATCCTCGACCAGTGACGACGCCTCTAACACGGCCTTGATGAAGTGCCGTTCACCCTCTGGAAGCAAGAGGTGCAGGACGTTGATCATGTGGGTGGAAAACGGATCGTCGGGCACCCAGTGCAGCGGTGTCTGCGACCAATCGAAGCGCACCATGCGGCGGTACATCGGATGTCCGTCGTGATGCAGTTGGACTTCTGGCATGAGCCCCTCCCGAGCTTCGGCTGAACCGGTGGTTTTCGGCTACCCGGCGTGGACACGGGTTATGCGCAACGAATGCTGGGAGTTCTGCTGTGAAGGGATGAACGGTCTCGAAGCGTGCCGTCGCTTCGGATGTTTCGAACGCATGTGCGATGGCTATCCCGGCGTCATGGCCAACGACATTCAACAAGCTCCGCTCGAGAACGCCGAGAAGGACACGTCCGAATGGGTGACCGGCGACGAACCGATGACGGGTCCGCAGCGCAGCTATCTCGGCACCCTGGCACAGGAGGCCGGGCGCGACATTCCCGATGATCTGACCAAGGCGCAGGCGTCCGAGCTGATCGACGAGTTGCAGCAACAGACCGGTCGCGGCGAGGGGTGAACGCCGTCGTCGCTAGCGCTGCCGACATCCGTGTACGCCGCTAGGGTTGGCATCCACCCGCGTGCACGGTTCAGCAGACTGCCGTCGAGTTGCGGATCACTCTCGAAGTTTCATGGAGGCGGTGCGCGATGGCTCTCTGGCGACGATCACAAGATGCGACCCCCGACGAGGCCCCGGCGGCAGAGCTCAAGCGGGACGTTGGGGCAGAGCTCGAGGTGGCCGTGACCGCGCCTACGACACTCGCCTTCCAGATCGCCGTCACCGATCATCCCGGTGCGCACATCACCGAGTCGCTCACCTTCACGAGCAACGGCAAGACGATCACGCCCGACGAGATCATCGGCCAACATGGCAACCGCATCCACCGGTTCGCCGCACCCGAGGGCACCGTCACCGCGTCGTACCAGGCGACGATCCTCGGCCAGGCCGACCCTGCGCCGGTGCGCGACATCGACCTGATCACGTATTCGTGGCCGAGTCGCTACGCCGAGGCGGACAAGTTCTTCGGTTTCGCAGCAACGGAATTCGAGGAATATGTCGACTCAACGACCCTGCTCGAAAAGGTGTCGTCCTGGTTGGGCACCCGCCTGAACTACGTACCGGGATCCAGCGACCCGATCGACGGCGCCGTGGACACCCTGCTCGCCGGCTCAGGTGTCTGCCGCGACTACGCCCATCTGGTGGTTGCGCTGCTGCGCGCGGTGAATGTGCCCGCGCGTCTGGTCGCGGTCTACGCCCCGGGTTGCGACCCGATGGATTTCCATGCCGTGGCCGAGGCGTACGTCGACGGTGCGTGGCGCGTGGTCGATGCGACGTGTCTGTCGCCGCGTCAGTCCATGGTGCGCATCGCAACCGGACGCGATGCCGCCGACACCGCTTTCCTCGACAACTTCAAGGGCGCTATCACGCTCAAGAACATGGAGGTGACTGCCGTCGTCGACGGCCCGTTGCCCAAGGATTCGGTGCACGATCTCGTCTCGCTGCGCTGACGGTCGGGGAATGCGCTCGCGCGGGACACGGTTGCCCCGTGCATGGCCAAGATGAGCAGTGACGACCGAGAGAAGTTTCTGTCCGATGTGCACGTTGGCGTGATCGCGGTGGAGCGAGCTGACCGCGCCCCGCTGAGCGTGCCCATCTGGTATGGCTACGAGCCTGGCGGTGATGTGCTCCTGTGGACGGAGTCCGACTCGCTCAAGCATCGGCTGATTCGCGACGCCGGTCGGTTCTCCATCACCGCCCAGGACGAGGCGCCCCCGTACAGGTATGTCACCGCAGAGGGTGACGTCACCGACATCGGCCCTGCGGCGGACGCCGATGTGCGCCACCTCGCGATCCGGTACCTCGGCGACGAGGCGGGCAACCAGTTCACCGACGCGAACCTCACGGAGACGTCGATCGTCATCCGGATGCGGCCGAAGCGGTGGCTGAGTTTCGACTACTCCGACGAGTAGCAGTCACCGAATGGGACGACGTCGCGTCGCCGCGACGGTTGCCGCGACGACCAGCACCACGGCCACCACGGCCGTCGTCGACAGGAACGCGCTGCCCCGGTTGTGCGCACCGATCGCGATCGCGACGAGTGCCCACACCACGCCGGCCGCGTAGCCGGGTGTCCCGCGCAGCATGGTCGTCAGGGCCACCGCGGCCGCGACGGCGGCAACCAGCACCGCGAACTGCCATCCGGGCGCCGACGCTGAGACGCCGCTCGCGATCAGTGCCGCGGCGACATTCGCGAACACGGCGATGCTGCTCCACCCCAGGTAGAGACCGAACGTGATCGTGGCCAGCACTGCCACCCATGACGGACACGTCATGTCGTGACGACGTCGCACCAGCAATCGCATGATGTGGATGAGTGCCGACACCATCACCGCGAACACCGCGACGCTGACCCACAGCCAATCCTGCGCGGCCACCAGCAGCCATACGCTGAATCCGACGAACACCACGCTGGCGTCGATCAGGACACTCGCCTCCCACCACGAGCCCAACCCGTAGCGCAACACTGCTAGCGCCGTTCCCGCGCTCAGCACCGTGATCAAGCCCCACAGGCTGAACGCATAGCCCGCCGGAGTGATGAGTGCCTGGTTCGTCGCGCCGGACTTGAGGAAGTCGCCTGCCAGCGTGCTCGCGATGAGAGGTGCCGCGAGCTGGGTCAACGCCAAGGCGGCGGCGATCCAGCGCCACGTCTTCACCGACGGTCCGTTCCTGCTGGTCTGTGCAACGGTCAACGACGGGTCTCCTCCCGGACGAAATCTTCATAACGTATTCGGAGCCGAACGGCCCGCGGATGACGTTCGATATGCGCACGTTGGCAAAGCGCGTATGGGCGGACGTAGGAAGGCGCACAATCCCCTAGGGGCCGCCTGCTCGGCAAAGGGGATTTCATGAGACGACAATCGGCTGCAGTCATCTGCTTGGTGGGGATGGCCATGGCGGCGGGGATCACCCCGTCAGCCTCGGCGGACCAGAACGGCTACAACCCCGACTACACCATCTACCGAACGGCAGGCAATGTGCGGTGTGTGGTCAGCGCGGAGAAGGCCGCCTGCGAACGGATGGTTCCCGGAGGGTTCGCCGGCGCCCCGGTCGACGCTCCTGTCGCATCAGTGGACTCCAGCGGCAAGTTCAGTTGGGAAGCGGCCCCTCTTGGCGGGACCGGCAACGAGATCACCATCGTCAATGGCCAGCCGTATCACTCCCACAAATGGACCCTGCTGTTGACGATCGAGGGCACGCGACTGTCCCGCAAAGGCAACAGCCATGGCATGAACGTCTCGATTGACGGGACCGTCGTCACGCCGTACTGATGGCGGCGCGAACGCTCAGCGTGTGCATGGCACTCTGTGCAGCCAGCGGGTTCTCCGGCCGAGGCCTATCCTTGGCGCCATGGCAGACCACGACCGTGCCGCTGCACGCCGCGAGATCACCGACGCGCTGATCACCGCGCTGGACCGCCGGCACGAAGTGCTCGATGCGATCGTGGATTCCGACAACCAGGAAGCGGCGATCGACGCGGTCGCCGCATTGCTCGGCGCCACGTCGACGGCCGCCGCAGCGGTAGTGGGGATGCCTCTGCACCAGCTCACCAAGGATGCGCGCCAGCGAATCAAGTCCGAGCTGGACGACCTCAACAGTCAGCTCACCTTCACCCTGATCGAGCGGCCGGAGAGTTCTGGACAACACCTCGTGCTGCGGCCGTTCTCCGGCAGGGTCGATCGAGACCTCTTCGGAGTGCGAACGGCAGACGTCGGGGCCACCGGTGATGGGTCGGGCGGGCCCGCAGGCAGTCTCGACGAGGAGATTCGCTCAGCTCTCGGACGGATCCACGACGAGGATGCGGTGTGGTTTGTTGCCGAAATCGGCACGCAGACAGTCGGAATGGTGTTCGGCGAGCTGGTCGACGGAGAGGTGAACGTCCGAATCTGGATTCATCCCGATCACCGTAAGCACGGCTACGGTACGGCGGCCCTGCGCAAAGCGCGCTCGGAGATGGCGGGCTATTTCCCCGCCGTGCCGATGGTTGTCCGTACGCCCGCCGCCCCCGGTTAGGACTCTCAGGTCTCGACCTGCGACCGGATCCAGTCAAGGTTGGCCTGCATGTTCTGTTGCCACTCGGTCAGGCGGCGCGCGACGATGCGCGCCTCTTTGTCGGGTTGAGCCGCGATGCCGACGCTCAGTCCGGACGTCCCCGGCCCCATCCGACCCCACTGGCGGATGAGCACGCCGTCGCTGGCGGGTTCGACCTCGAACCCCCACGTCGCCGCAATTCCGTCCGCCGCCAGGACATTCCACACCCAGCGGCGCTCATCTTCGACCTCGACGACTTCGCACACCGTCTCCCATTCCCCGAACGCGTCGTGTCGGTTGCGGCCACGGAAACGGGCGCCGACGCGGACCCCGTCTGCGCCGTCAACCCATTGGACGGTTTGCAGTTCTGCGGAGCACCGCGCGGATAGGGCGATGTCGGTGACCTGAGCCCAAGCGGTGGCCACATCGCAGCGGACCCGCTGGGTGACTTCTATGGTGGGCTGATCGCGGTAGCGCACAGTTGCAGCATGCCAAGGAAGGCAGGGCGGGTGAAGATCGGGACGATGATCGAGCCCCGGCTGTCGGGCGCGGTGGATTTCGCCGTCGCGGCCGAGCGGATCGGCGTCGATTCGTTGTGGGTGCCGGAGGTGTGGGGCTACGACGCGCTGACCGGGCTGGCGTACATCGCGGCCACAACGTCGACTATCAAGCTGGGAACGTTCGTGGTGCAGCTTGGCTCGCGCAGTCCGGCGCTGCTGGCGACGTCGGCGCTGAGTCTGCAAGAGCTGTCCGGTGGCAGGTTCGTGCTGGGCATCGGGACGTCAGGCCCGCGGGTGATGGAGGGTTGGCACGGCGTCCGGTTCCGCAAGCCGGTCGAGACTACGCGGGAGACGATCGAGATTGTCCGCATCGTCAGCCGCGGCGATCGGCTCGAACATGACGGCGAGATCTATCCGTTGCCGCTGCCGGACAGCAGCGGCGCGGCGCTTCGACCGATGGTGCGGCCGCAGCACGTGCCGGTGTACGTGGCGGCGATGGGTCCGCGGAATCTGCGGCTGACCGGTGAGACGGCGGACGGGTGGTTGGGCAACGCGTTCATCCCGGAGGCCGCGGAGGTGGTGCTGGGTCCGTTGCGTGAGGGCGCGGAGGCAGCGGGGCGCACGCTGGCGGATCTGGATCTTGTCGCGCCGGTGGCGGTCGAGATTCATGACGACGAGGCGGCCGCCGACGCCGCCGCGCGCAAGCATGCAGACGGGTATGCCTTCACGATCGGCGCGATGGGTGCGGGCGGTCGCAACTTCTACAACGATGCGTTCAGCAGGCTCGGGTATGGGAATGACGTCAGCAGAGTCGCGCAGCTCTGGCAGAGCGGGAGGCGCGAGGAAGCCCGAGCTGCGGTGCCGATCGACCTCGGGCGGTTGACGAATCTCGTTGGTACGCAGGCGGGTATCGCGGAGCGACTCGAGACGTATCGGGCGGTCGGCATCACCACGCTGTTGACCAAACTGGACGGCGACTATGAGCAGCAGTTGGCGACGCTGGAGCGACTGTTCGCGTTGGTCACGCCAAGCGCGTGAGGTCGCGAAGCGATGCGGCCCTTCCCCTCAGTACGCGTACGCTCGGCGGACGGGCGATCACGATTTGACGGTCGGCTTGATGAGCCAGAGCGCCAGGATGATCGCCACAATCGGGCCGACGGCCATCACCATACTGAGCGTGTGAATCGCGTCGATCGCATTGTGCGGCGCCTGTTCCACCACCAGGCGCGCTTGCTCGGGATTGACGAGGTGGGCCTGCTGGCCACCATGCGCGGTCATCAACGCTTCGCGCGTTTCCGTGCGGCTGATGCCGGAGTGGGACAGGTCGTGCACGCTGTCGGTGAGGAAGAGGTTGATTCCGATGAGCGCGAACAGCGCCGGGCCGAGTGAGTAGCCGCCCTCGTTGAGCGCGCTCTTGACCGCCGATACCGCGCCGCCGAGATCGTCGGGCGCGCTACTCATCATGATCGTCGCCTGCGGGGTAGTGACGAGCGCACCGCCGACGACGAGCAGAGCCGTAGTGACGAAAACGACTGTGCGGCCGGTGTTCAGGTCGAAGAATCTCAGCACGAGCAGGCCGGCCAGCATGGTGAGAAGTCCGGTGATCATCACCGTGCGGGGACCGAACTTGTTCGTGGCCGGTCCCGCGGAGGTGGCGGCGAGGGCGGCCATCAGTGTGGCGGGGATGAGCAGGAAGCCGAACAGTTCGTGGGATTCCTTGCGGATCGTCACGAGGTAGAAGGCCAGCAGCACCATGGACCCGCCGAGCACGATGTTGAACATGACTCCAGCGGTCACCGCCGCGTTGAACCGGCCGGAGCGAAACACCCGCATGTCCAGCGCCGGATAGGGGGTGTGCAACTCTCGCATCACGAACCCGACGCCCGCCACGATGCCGATTCCGACGGAGACGAGACCGGTGAGATCTATGCCGGTCTCCATCCGGGAAGCGCCGAAGATCAGGCCTAGCAACGCAACAGCGAACAGGAACAGGCCGGGCAGATCGAGGCGTCGGGTGGCGCGGGGTGTTTCGGGCACGAATCGCCACGTGATCAACAGTCCGAGGACCGCGACGAGCGGCACCACGAAAAAGCATGCGCGCCAGTTGATCGCGTGTCCCAAGGCACCACTGATCGCGGGCATCGGCGTGGCGATGGCGTATCCCACGCCGAAATAGGCTGCGATCGCCGCGGCCCGTCTTCGCGGCGGGAACACCGCATTGGTGATCGCAAGTGACAAACCGATCAGGAATGCGAACGCGATGCCAACGCCGGCGCGAGCGATCATCAGGAACGCCGCTGCCGGCGCCGCCGCGGCGAGCGCGCTGAACACGATCACGCCCGACATGCCCAGGAGGTACAGGCGGCGCATGCCGTAGAGATCACCGAGCGCGCCGGCGCTGAGCACAGTCGCGGCCATGGTCAGCGTGGCCAGGCTGGCGACGAAGGAGGGCGTGCTGCCGGTGATGTGCAGACCTGTCGACACGACCTGCAGGTTGGCCGAGAGCGTGGTCGGGTCGCCGATGGCGATTCCGTAACCGATGCCCATGGCGGCCACCGTCATCGCGGCGGCGAGCCCCGATACGTGGCGATCGCCGGTTTCAGCGGGCAGATCTGTCGACACGAGTGGATGCTAATGGCCGCGCCGGTGCTCAGCGGGACGATTCAGATCGTTTGCCAATGGACGGCGTGGCCGTCATCTTCCCTTCTGCGTCGTCTGTGTCGGTCTGATCGCGTCATCAATTGATGACGGCATGCAATCAAATTGTCCGTCGCGCGACCAATTGCGAGAGCTCAGCGGGTTCGAGTTCCGCTCCGGCGAGGACGTCGCCAAGGCTCACGCCACCGATCTGGTCCCACACCGACAACCGGCACAGCCGCAGTGTCGCCGAGTGCAGCGCCATGACGTCCTTCATCCCGTCGTATAGAGCACGCTGCTTCCACCGAGGCGATCCGGTCCCGTCGAGCATCCCGGGTCTACCGGATGCCCCGAACATCGACTCGGACGACGGGTTCGTCCATCGCTTGCCCCACCGTCCGGCCGCGAGGCACTCGGGTTCTCGCTCCCGACAGTGCACGAGATAGGTGTCATGCCACGGCAAGTCGCTAGCCCAGGAAAGTTGGAGTGTTCGCGCCCGATAGCGGTTGAAGTGCAACTCCTCATCGAGTTCCACCACTAGTCCGTCCGCGAAGGCGAGGTCCCACGCCCCGGGCCGCAACGGCGGCACAGGCGTCTGCTCGCTCAAGGCGCCGAACAACTCGGACACTCTGTCGCGGGCCCGCTCGTCGAAGGCATCGATCCGGGGTGCCGGCGGACCAGCGGCTGCCACATGGAAACCGGCCTGGACCATCAGGACCTCCAGCGCCTTCGCGCGCGCTCCCGTGCGAACCACGAACACAGTGTGCACTCGCACCCGACGCCGAGGCCGTCACATTTTCCGCGGATTGGCGGGCGCCGAAGCGGGTAGTGCTCATTCATGGATGTCACGCCGGAGTACGACGAGGACTCGTTCGACGTTCTCGTCGTCGGTGGCGGCAACGCGGGACTCAGCGTGGCGGCGCGACTGCTGCGGCGCGGAGTCGTCAGCGTCGGGGTGGTGGAACCGCTTGCGGTGCACACCTATCGGCCGCTGCTGTCGTACGTCGGCGGTGGTCAGGCGTCGCGCAGCAGCGCCGAACGCACGCAAGCGTCGGTGACACCGGACGGATGCAGGTGGCTGCAGGACTCCGCCGTCGGCGTGGCTCCCGAGACGCAAACGGTCCGATGCCGCAGTGGCCGCGTCTACAGGTACACCGACCTCGTCCTCGCACCCGGCCTCGTGCCCGACGAGGACGAGCTGGCCGACGTGTACACCGTGCTCGACACCGACGCGGTGGCGAGCAACTACCTCGACCACGCCGAGAAGACCTGGCAGTTGGTGGAGTCCATGCAAGCGGGGCATGCGGTGTTCACGGTGCCGCGGCCGCCGGTGAGTTGCACAGGTACCACGCTCAAGCCGCTGTTCCTGGCTGCCGCGTACTGGAGTCGGATGGAGCGAATCGATGACGTCGACATCACGTTGGTCGTCGACCGGCCGGACCTGCTGGGTGTCGCGGACATCGACGACCGGCTGCGGGGTCACCTCGACGAGATCGGCGTGCGAATACTGAACGGCGCCACCGTCACCGGAGTGCGTCCTGCGGAGCAGAAACTGACGGTCCGTGTGGGCGACGGTGTCGAGCAGAACCTGCCGTACGACCTGTTGCATCTGGTACCGCCGTTTCGCGGGCCGCGATGGGTCGAGGAGTCGGGTCTGGCCGACAGGGGCGCACACGGAGTGGTCGACATCGACCCGAAGACGTTCCGGCATCGGGTTCACGACAATGTGTGGGCGCTGGGTGACGCAGCGAACGTCGGCACGGATCCGTCGGGCGGCGCGATACGACGCCAGTCCGCGATCCTGGTGGACAACCTGATGGCGGCGCGCAGCGGTCGTGGACTCAAGGAGTACGACGGCTATACGGTCGCGCCGATCGCGACCGACAGAAACCGGCTGATGTTCGGTGAGTTCGACCGGACGGGCGCGCTGAGCAGTTCGATGCCGTCGTTCGTCGATCCACTCAAACCACGTTGGTCGGCGTGGGCGTTCGACCGCTACGGCCTGCCGCAGATGTACTGGAATCTCATCCTCAAAGGCCGACTCTGACGTCTCAGCGCGAGATCAGCCACAGGGACTTGTCAGTGGGGTGGTCCACACTGACAGACGAAGCCCCCGAGGCTCACAGGACGACGCCGCTCTGCTGGACGTCGGGCGCTTCGGGGGCTTCGCTGGGACCGCTGCCGTCAGAATTGATCGCTGGTGGCATCGGGGTCCGTTAGGTCTGTGCCCTCGTCACCGAACGGCGAAACTATTTCGAAATCAAAGAGACCAAGACCCTGGGAGCTTCTGCGCAGGCCGTGTTTCGGGCATAGCGGCCCCGTAGAGCCGCTACACCAACGCACCCGCGCGGCACTGCCTCGGTGTCTTGTCGAACCAGCGTCGGCACGAGCGGTTCAACGCGCTCTGCTCGGCATATCCGAGGAGACCGGCGATCTGCGAAAGGTGCAGGTCAGGTTCGGCGAGGTAGCGCGCGGCCTGGGCTCGGCGTTCGCGGTCGATGATGTCTTGGCACCGGGCACCCTCGTCACCGAGTCGCCGCTGCAGTGTTCGCGGATGCATGTGGAGCTCGTCCGCGATCGCTTCGACGGAGCATTGCCCGGTGGGGAGCAGTCGATGTGCCAGTTCGGCCACCCGGTCAGACAGCGACGCGCTCACCGGTAGGTATGTCGCCTCGAGGTATTCGGTGGCGATGCGATGGGTCTGCGGGTCGGCGTTCTCGTTGCGACGCGCGGCCAGCTCGGCCGAGAGCTCGAAGGAGCACGGCTGTTCGAAGTGCACCGGGCAGTCAAGTGCGTCACGGTAGGCCGCGTCGGTGCCCTGCTGGGGGTGCGGGAATGAAACGGCGTCCAGACGCGCTGACGGGCCGCCGAGCATGCGGACGATTTGCGCGGCGACGCCCATGCTCAGTTCGTATCCCTGGATGTAAGGAACTCCCGGCTCAATCATTTCGTAAAGGAACTCGACGCCGCCATCGTCGCGCGGCCGGGCGGTCAGCGTCAGCGCGGGGGAATGAACGTAAAGGAAGCGCTCGACGGCTTCGATGCCGCTGAGCACCGTCGACGCGCTGCGCGCGATCACCGCAACGGGTCCGATGATGTGCAGGCCTTGGCGACCTGACAGGCGCAACCCGAAGTCGGGGCACGTCAGCTCTTGGGCCGTGGCCTCGAGTACCCGGATGAACGACGCAAAAGGAATGAATGTGTCCTCCTCGCGCTCGGTACCCGACGGGATGCCGAAACGGTCCAGAAAGGCCGCCGGGTCTGCCCCGAGCTCGCGTACAAGCCCGTGGTAGCCCCACATCGCCGTGGCCCGGATCAGGTTGCCCATCGTCCCCCTTGTCGCGAATTGATAAAAAGTTGTCGTCTGCTGTCAAGACCCGCGGGCGTGCTGACCGCCATTCTCGATGCATGACCTCCCACATGGAGCGGATTCGTCGTGCGATCGCGCGGGCGGCACTGAGGGGATGTCGCTCGCCGCTGGCGCCGCATCGGATCTCGGTGATGTATGACGCCGTCACCGCGCTGACGCGACCCGTCGAAGGCCTGCAGTGGCAGCGAGAGCTCGTTGGCGGGGTACCGGTGGAACGAACGGTCGGCGTCGGTGCCACCGCAACGCTGATCTACCTGCATGGTGGGGCGTACGGGCGGGGCAGTGCGTACGGGTACCGGGGTGTCGTCGGCAGGCTGGCCGAGGCGGCGTGGATGGCGGCCGTGATGCCCGACTACTCATTGGTGTCGGAGGCGGTGGCGCTCGAGGAGCTGGTCGAGATGTACACAGCACTGCTGTCCGCCGGGATGGACCCCCAGACGACGGTGATCGCAGGCGACTCAGCGGGCGGCGGGTTGGCATTGGCTTTGGCGATGACGTTGCGGGACAGAGGAATCGCGCTGCCAGGGGCGTTGGGATTGATCCATCCGGTTACCGCGCCGGCGGTGTCTCCGTCGTTCGGGGACGTCGCGGGTCTGCCGCCGATCGTGTTGCAGAGCACTGGCGAGGATCCGTTGGTTCAGGAAATCACCAGCTTCGCAACGGATGTCGAGCATCAGCGGTTGGACGGGCTGTGGCACGACATCCATTTGAAAGCCGGTGCGCCGGCCGAAGCCGATCTTGCGGTGGCCGAGCTCGGCGCGCGGCTGCGCGTGCACGTGCAGGGCAGGTCCGAAACGGCGTAAACGTCTGCGGGCGGGTACAACGGAGACATATGAGATATGCGCTCGGTGCCCTCTACCTGGCGGGCTGGATCACGGTGACGTTCCTGCTGCTGCGCAGTGGCGCGTTCGCCGGCGAGGATCGCCGCAAGCACCGCGCGATCGCCGGGATCATCGGCACGGTCTGTGCGTTCGCCCTTGCGGCGGTGTGGCCGATTTCGGGCTGGATACTGCCGTTCCTGCGCAACGCGATGGACGACGACGGCTGATCGTTCAGGAGTGCTTGGCGATGTAGTCGTCGGCGTCCTTGTCGCGGTTGTCGACGTTGACCGTCGTCTCGCGGTCGGCGTAGAACCGCAGCCACTTCAACGCCAACTCGTGCCGGAGTTCCAGCGAGGCGCTCTTGATGAGGTCCGGCATCGCCTCGCGCTCCTCCTCGTCGAGGTGTTCGCCGTTCTGCTTGCGGGCCTCGAACACCGCGTCGAACCATTCCTCGGTGCCCGGCTTGTGTTGGCGTGAGCGGCGAATGGCGTCGCGGATCGCGTTGTGGTCGGTGATGGCGTCCTCGGTTTCGTCTTCCGGGTCACCTTCGGGGTTGCCGCGGTCCTCGCTGCCGCCGTGTTTGAGCAGCGCCGGGTAGAAGACGGCCTCTTCGGCTTCGGCGTGGACGTCGAGGCGGTCGCCGAGTGCGTCCCAGATCGCGGCGAGCTCGGCTTCGGACTTCGCGTCGTCCAGCAGGAAGAACTGGCGACGAAACCAGTCGTGGTCGGCGTAGACCAGGTCGATGATGTCCGCCATTGCAGAACCTCCTCAGTCCGACGAGAGTGACACTAGTTCGAAGGTGCGCACCGAGCCCGGGACCGAGGCGCGGCACATGGACAGCAGCGGCTCCGACATCTTCTCGGCGAGAACGACTTTCACGGAGCCGGAGCCTTTGGACAGCTCGACGCGGATTTGATGCTCGGTGTGTTCGACCTTCACCGGGGAGAGGGCGTGGATGCGGTCGTCACCCAGAGACTCGCGCGCGAAGTACTGCGCGGCCTGCACAGGGTGGGGGAGAGAGGTACGTCCGCGCAGGAATCTGTGGTCGATCTTGCCTTCGAGATACTTGGTCACCAGGCCGGCGGAGTCAGTCGAGTCGACCCGCCCGTAGCACAGGCCCTCGGGCAGGATCAGCATCGTGGCGGCGAACCGGTCGCCGCCCAAGTGTGAGCATTCCCAGGTGAATTCGGGGTATTCAGCTGCAATGGCCGACGCTGCGCTCCGTCCGCGCACGGCGCAGCACTGGTCGTGCTTACCGTGCGCGCAGACCGCGACAAGAGGGCCGTCTATGCGCTCGCCGTCGGAGCCGTCGAGGGCGATGTCCAGGTATCCGCGGGCGTCGTCGACCTCTCCGGCGTAGAGCGCCTCGCTGCCCTCCTCGCAATGCGCGATGAACCAGCGCCAGCGCGGCGTCTCGTCCCGGCGTCCCGGCCGGCGTATCGCGGTGACCCGCATGCCTTCTTTCTCGATGCGCCGGCAGATGCTGCGTCCGAGTTCGCGGTCGATGAGGGAGGGAGACTCGAGGAACGCCGATTGCCCCCAGCCGCCGGACAATTCGAGCATTGCCCAGGCCTTGCCGGCGCCGGCCGTGCCGTAAATGGGGTCGCTACGTGCGAGCGATGAGTCGCTGCACGGCGTGCGTTTGGGGCTCACTCCTGCGCCGCCACCACGACGGCTTCGCGTAACAGCCGGCGAATGAGGACTTGCGCATCGGCGTGGTCGAGGCCCGGCAGTGTTTCTGCGTCCGCGACGAGTCCGTGTTGCAGCGCCTCGAGCGCCGTGGCGCAGGACTCGGGGAAGGTGATGGTCTTGTCCGGCAGCCGGAGTTTGATTTTCGCGTCGAGGGGATGCAAGGTGCCGATCAGCCCGTGGCGCCAGCGGACCTTCAGGGTTCCGGCGGTGTTCATGGCGTCGAGGGTAGCCAGGGGACGTACCGCGACGGGCCGGGTCTTGTGCGCGTGACGATCCGACAATTTGGCGGCTGCGCTGTCGCTGAGGTCGGACGTCCTCTCGCGTAGGGCGTCGGCTAGCTGCGCCATCACTTTGCTTGTCGTCGAAGCCATTTCGCTGCGATCGGTGGCGTCGATGCCCATGGGTAGAGATTTGCGGAACTCGTCGTCGGTGGCAAGTGTGTCGACGACCGCGCGCACGACGTCGAGGTACGTCAACGCCGACACTCCGATGGTCAGGTGGATCGAGGTGGTGTCCTCGGACCGTGCGGAGTGCACCCAGCCGCGGGGGAGATAGAGCGCGTCGCCCGCGTTCAGGACGGTGTCGATGGCTGCGTTATCGCGACTGCGTGCGGTGACGGCGTCGCGGTGGTCGGTCCACGGCTGTGAGTCCAGCGGGTGCGGGTGCACGGGCTCGTGGACCGTCCAGCGCTTCTCTCCGGCGACTTGCAGGACGAAGACGTCGTGGACGTCGTAGTGGGGTTCGAAGCCCTGGGCGGCGGGTGGGGTGATGTAGGCGTTGGCTTGGACGGGATGGCCGAGGTCGTCGGTGAGGGCACGCACGAAGTCGATGAGCGGGGGCCACAGTCGATGCAGCCCCTGCAGGACGATGGTCGCGCCGGTGGCGAATTCGGCCAGCACCTTGGCCGAGTCGACCTGGTCGGGCATCTCGGCGCCGAAGCCGGCGGGTCCGGTGTAGCAGCTGCGGGCGAGCACATCACCGGTCTTGGCCATCCGGATGAAGGGCGCGCGCACCCCGCGCTCAGCGATCAGCTCATCAACCGCAGCGGGTGAGAGGAGATCGCTGAAGTCGCGGGGTAGCGCGGTGTGTCGACTGAGCAGGGGTTTGCGGCCCCAATGGTCGGTGGCGAATGCACCGGTATCGGTGGATACGCACCGGCTCAGCATGGTGGCCTCAGGCAGTTCCGTCGGCGCCGCCGTCGTGACCCTCGGGGTTCGAGCCGCCGTCGGCCGTGCCTTCGCCGCCCTCGCTCGCGGTGCCGTCGGCGCCGCCGTCGTGGCCTTCTGGGTTGGAGCCGCCGTCGGCGGTACCTTCTCCACCGCCGCCTGCTGTCGTCATGTCGTCATCGTCGAGTGCCATGATGATTTCCTTTCTTGGGCTGATCATGCACTTCGGGTGTTCACCCGCCACGCGCTGCCCAAACGCGTTAACGAGGGCGATTTCGTCGGCGAGCCTAGAGGGGGTCCTGCGCGTCACCGGGGACAGCTGTGTGCGTGAGCTGACCGTCAGGTTCGACGCGCACGGTGCCGTCCTCATGGGCGCCCGGCAGGTCCGGCATCGCATGACGATTACCTGCCGATCGTCGTCGGAGGAACCACACCAGCGCGGTCACCGACGTCGCCCCGGCCGCAATCACCGTCGGCCACGCGAGGGCCTGAGCGAGCCAGATGCGCCGTTGGACCTTGACGACCCGTTGTTCTGCATGCCGAAGCCGGGTCACTTTGTTCATGCCTGCCGGGATGCCCACGACCGACCCGGGGAAAACCAGCCGGGCTCGCAGCGAGGGCTGTTGGCCGCTGGACCAGGCGACGCGGTGCGACGCGGACTGGAGCCACTATCCGAGTTGCCAAGCTCACAGCGACTCTGTCGCTCAAGTGCTACGGCTCGTCCCATCACCAGCGAATGTGTCGCTCGTAGTTTGGCAACTCGAACGGTCCGAGCGCACCGGCGAGCCATAGGGCACGTGCGTGCGACGCGACGGGCGGTTCACTCGTTCTTTGAGAGTTCCGCAAGCATGGTGGCGCGGGGAAGAAGGGATAGGGCAGCAGGGCCCGTGGCCCACACCCGCCAATCCGCGCTGTCGATCAGGTCGAGTCCCGTCAAGAGCGGATACTGCCGGGCGATCGCGATCCTCACGTCCTCCTCGGTAAGGGGTTGCCCGTCGAGCTGCCAGCCGTAGCCGAGTAGCGGATGCACGCGCACCGCGAGCTCGGCAAGCGGCAGCGGACCGTGCGCGGCGAGCACCCCGATCGTCAGTTCGGTGATCTCGGTGCCAAAAGTGTTGGGGTCGAACGCCGACCTGAGCCGGCGCACGATGGACAGATCGTCGTTCGCTGCGCGGGTGGGGGTGAGCACGCCGCGGCTGAGCCGCAGTAGGCCGACGCTGCGCAACAGCCCGTGTAGCGCGGCGACTGGGGGTAGGTCGTCCTCGGTGGCCGCGGGCCGTCCGAGCAAGTGCCAGTCTGGGCGGTGCCCTTGCATGCTGCGCACTACCGTCCGCGGCAGTCGTCCACCCGAGGTCAGTTTGACCCCGTCGGAAACGAAACCCAGCAGCAGCCGGACACTTTCGGGCACCTGCCCGACAATGCGGCGCACCCCCTGGTCGATTGCGGCACGGTCGAACGGACGCAACCGGTTGCCGACCCAGCTACGCAGTCGCTCGTGCTCGCGGTGCGCGGAGTCGGCAAGCACCTCCAGCAGTTCGGCGTACCCGCTGGGTCCACCGCAGTCTTCGGGCGGACAGGCACCGTGCCCGTCGATGCAGCCAGGTGCGGCGCCGCCGCGTCCGAGCACCTCGATGTCGTGGGTCCAGCCGTCGCCGAAGTCGTAGAGGTATTCGAATTCGGTGCCGAGATCGGCCAGCCGGGCACCGGTTTCGTCACGCTGGTCCTCGGACCACACGTCCGCCCCGGGAATCTCCATTCCGTACGTCGTCTGCGGTTTGACGAACTGGTGCAGATGGGAGTCGGTCCAACCGATGGCGGCCTGCAGCAGCTCGTGTAGCTCCGGCAGGGTCGCCGACGCGGGCACATCGATCACCCGGGCGACCGCCGGTTCGACGTCGCGCAAGGTGACTTGCAGGCGCGTCGTCTTCACCGGTCTTGATCGATATCGACGGATATCGTTGCAGCACAACACTTTTTGTATTTGCGCCCAGACCCGCACCAGCACGGCTGGTTGCGGTCCGGCGGCCAGGCGATCAGGGCCGGATCCGCGGTGCGCGCCAGGTGGGCGGCATACTCGGCCCGGCTCTCGGCTGAATCGGGCTGATACCGTCGTTCGGCACACCACGCAGTAAACGGCGCCACCCGTACCGGAGCGATGACCAGTCCTCCAGGTATGCCGGCTTCTGCGTAGTCGACAAGGATCTGCTGCATTGTCCGGCAGTATTGCGTGTGCGGCAGCCGCCCGTCCGGGCCGGCGACCCTATCGCTTCCAGCGAAGTCAGGCCACAGCGTCGTCGCCTGCTCGTAGTCTCCGGCCGGCAGCCACGCGATCGCCACTGTGGCGCTCCCGCCGGTGGGTTCTGGCCCGAAGTCCTTCTGGTCCGTCATCGATTCGCTTCCTTGGCCACTCGACGCCCCGCTCCGACCGTGCCGGATAGATCTCAGCGGTTTTGTTCCTGATCGTCGATGAGTCTGTGCAGGATGTCGACGATTTGTTGTTGGCCCGCAGCAGCAGCGTCGAGCTTGCCACGAACCTCTATGAAGCCATTGTCAACGCTTGCGAAGCGTGTCCTCATCTCGGTGCGCAGATCCGTCATGTCTTCGCGCATGGCGTTGAAGCTCGACACTGCCGCCTGACGGAAGTCGCGAAGCTCAGAGTGAAACTGCGTGACGTCGCGGTCGGCCGCGCCGGCAAGGACTCGGGCTGCGGCGGCATCCTGCTCGCTGGCACGAACCCGTCCATCGAGGTCGCGCACATGCGTTTCCAGCGCTTCGACGCGGGCTTCAAGGCCGTCGGACTCCACGATCGTGAGCTTACCGCCGTCGGCGAAGGGTCATCGACGCGTTTTGCGGCAGCGGTCAGCGTGCGTCGTTGGCGTCGTGCCATGCCTGCCAGATGTCCGGACGAAGCTTGCCGCGGTCGGGTACTGAGAGCCCGGTGGTGCGGGCCCAGGCGCGGACTTCGGCGGTGCTCGGTTCGGGTGCCGCGGCCGCCAGATCGAGCTCGGTGACGTTGCCCGAAGCCGCTGAGATGCGTTGTAGTGCAGAAGTTTCGGTGATTGCCCAGGTGTGTGCGGCGGCGAGGAAGCGATAGGTCCATTCCTCGGCGAGCTGGCGGGTTTCGCAGAACACGATCGGGACGTTGGGCCAGCGGATCTGGACTTCTGCGAGGCCGTCGGCGACGACGGCGGGACGGACCCAATCGAGCTTGAAGACTTGTGAGTAGCGGTCCTCCACGACAACAGCCGCACGGGGAAGTGCCGCCAGATCGGCGATTTGATAGCGCAGCTTGCCGCTCGTCAAACTGGAGACCAGGTCGGCGAGAGACTTGCGTTCCACGCTGGCGACCAGTCGTCCGTCGACATCCAGACCATAGTCTCCGCACGGCAGCGCGCGTTGAACAGTGTTCGCCTGCTGGGTGCCGAATTGGTAGGCGTATCGCTCGTGGGAGTCGACGAGGATCTGCAGTCCCTCGATGCCCTGGGCGCGCGCGGTCGGAGTACGCACGTTGGGGCGCGCCTGTTTGCGGGTGCGCGGCGCCTGCCAGAAGACGGCGTCGCGGCCCCGTGCGGTGGTGAAGACAAGTTGGGAGCGGTTCTCGCGCGACCGCTGAAGGATGACGTCGATCGCCGCGCCGCGGCGCTGGCATGAGCGCAGTTCGAGGCGTTCGACGATCGCCGCATCGGTGGGCCACTCGTCGAGGCTGACCGGGTGGCAGTACAAGCCCTTGACGCGCGGCCATGTCCCCGATGTCCGAAAGAGCAGGTCACCGCCCGGCTGTGGAAGCCGTAGTAGATACGGCAGCCGGGAGTTCTCATCCGGATTGAGCGCGATCACCAACTCCGCCACACGTCGAGTGTGCCTGCCGGCACGTCACACCGCGACCACCTGGACCAGATCCCCAAGACCGACGAAGTCGTCCGCATTGCGGCTGTACAGGTCCAGGCCGTTGGCATGCGCGGTAGCGGCGATGAGCAGATCAGCAAAGCGGCTGCGGGGTTTACGTTCTTTGCCGACGATCGCTGCCACGACGAGTCCGTAGCTGCGAACTGCCCTGCTGTCGAACGGGATCGGCTCCATCAGAGATTCGACTTCCTGCAGCCGCGCCTGGCGCCTGGCGGCCTCAACCGGCGTGCCGGCCAGTAGAGGACCGGCCGCCAGCTCAGCAGCGGTGACGGCTGAGATCGCCACCTCGTCCGGAAGCTTGTCCGCGATCGACGGGTCGTGCAGCCCAGCTACAGGCTCTGATCGACGGCGTCGTCCAGGTCGCGGCAGAACCCGCCGGGGTCGATCCGGACACCCGCGCTGGAGATGCGGGCCAGGTCGTCGCGGGTGATGAAGGTCTTGCGAACAGACTGCACGGGACGAAGTTCGGCGACTGGCTCTCCGTTGCGGGTGACCACGAAGGTCTCGCCGGCGGACACCGCATCCATGAGCTTGGCGTTCTCGTTGCGCAGTTCTCGCTCCGGAATGGATCTCGCCACGAATCGAAGATAGCGAAAATGTGCTACTGCCCGATGGCGGGACATGATGGGAGGCATGGACGGAACACGGGTGAAGCGGAGTATGCGTGGCCTCGCGGCGGTCTTTGGTGTGATCGCGACACTGCTGATGTGCGGACCGACGGTGGGTACAGCCCGGGCGGCCGTGGCGGCACCGGCGGGGGATGCCATCGCGATCGGCGATCCGCACGCGCTCGGGGTGGTTGATATGTACGTGGATCCGATGTGCCCGTACAGCGGGCAGATGATTCAGGAGCGGGGCGACGAAATCGGTCAACGCATCGAGAACGGCAGGCTTCGCGTGAACCTTCGATTCGTGAACTTCCTCGACAAGTACTCGGCCAGCAAGACATACGACATTCGAGCGATCTACGCGGCGTTCGTGGTGGCTGACCAATCGCGATCGAGCGACATCACGTGGCGGTTCGTGGAGCAGATCTTCTCGGCTGAGCAGCAGCCGCACGAAGGTGGGCCGACGGATCTGGATAACAATCAGCTTGCCGAACTGGCCAACCGAGTAGGCGCATCCCCGTTGGCGCAGGACCTGATCAGGATCGGCTTGCCGATTGGCTACGACGCCCACGCCATCGCGGCCAACAACCTCGCGGTCCTGCGGCAGTTTCCCGAGCCCGGCGTTCCGACCGTCGTGATCAACGGTGGCGGGCCCGTCGACGGAAACTCGGACTGGCTCGAGCAACTGCCGGGCTGAGAAGCGCGACTGTGTCATCAATTGATGACAGCCGCGGGGTGACGCTTGGTCACCCGTCGATAGGCCATGCCGGGGGCACCATGGCCTGTTGTCGTTCCTACGGTCGAGATTGAAGCGAGGGCTGTTGACGTATGAACAACCCTGTGTGCAATCTCGACCGTAGGAAGCGCGCTTGACAGTGCCGCTCCATCCGCGAACGTTAAACCACGGCTGTTCGCGTCGTGCGGTTCTATATCGTGCCTAAGCCAAAGTTCTGTCGGGAGGGCTCACGTGGAGGGCATGCCATTCGGCCGTTACTGCCTTATCGATCTGCTGGGTCGCGGCGGCATGGGCGAGGCGTAGCGGGATCGGTGGAGATAGTCGAACAGGTGCACCGAGCCGATGGTTCAGTGACGGCCAGGTGAAGGGCCTAGACCCCGGCAGGAACCTTTTGCGTCGCGCTCTTGCGCATCTCCTGCTTGATCGACGTGAACTCCGAGATCGTTCGGGTGGCGACCGTCGCGACGGGGCGGACATTGCGACCGGTCGCTTCCGTCTTGGAGACCATCACGACGCTGTCGATGTAGGGCTGGATCGTTGTGGCGTTCTGCACCGTCGCGACGATCACCAGTTGGAAGCCGAACTTTCGGAACGCCGACAGCGCCTGCTGCGCGAACTGCTGGTCGGACTTCGAGAACGCCTCATCCAGCATCAGCTGCGCGAACACCGGTGTGTTGTCCGCACTTTCGGGGCTGGCCAGGTTGAAGCTCAATGCGCCGGCGAGGCAGAACGCCATCAGCTTCTCCTGCTCGCCACCAGAGTTGTCGCCCGCGTTGCTGTGCGTGCGGATCAACTCGTCGCCCGCCCACTCCGCACAGTCGAACGTGAACCGGTTGCGCACATCCAACGCGTCCCGCGTCCAGGCCTTGTCCTCCGGCGCCGTCGACGCCAGTCGGTTGCGCAGTCGCAGGATGTCGGCGTATTGATCGAGGATCGCCTGCTTGTCGCCCAGCCCCACCTCGGCGATGCGCCGCGAGATGGACCGCACGATCTCGGTGAGCTCGGCGACCGCGGGCAGTTGCCGCGGGGTGGCGCGCAGCGTGAGCCGGGTGCCGCGGTTGAACTCGACCGACCCCAGCCCCGTGTTGACGCGGTCGATCTGCTCGGCGATGCGCCGCGCCTCCTGCTCGGCGACGCGGTGCAAGGTGAGGATCGCGTCCGGCGCCTGCTCGGTCACCAAGCGCATCATCCGTTCGTAGGCCTCGGGCAGTTCGCGCTCATCGATGTGCTTGCACAGCGCGACGTAGTCGTGCACCCGCTCGTCGAAATCCTCGCTGTCGTTGGGGATCGCGTCGGGAAACGACGTGTCGAACGTGTTGAGGATGCGCGCCAACTCGTCGTAGGAGCGGCGCCGGCTCTCGCGCAAGTTCTCACGATCCTTCTTGATCGACGAGAACAGGGCGTCGCGGTGCGGTTCCGGGTCGAGCAGCTCCAATGACACCGGCAGCGCTGCGGCGTAGCGGTTCAGCAGCTCAGTCAGCGGTTCGGACACGAACGCCGGGGACAGCCGCTCGGCCAGCTCCATCAGCCGGGTGCGACGCTCGTCGAGGCCGTCGCGCCGGGTCTGGATCGCCCCGCGGCGCGTCATGAATCTCTGGATCTGCGACCAGCATTCGTCCGCACGCGCGTTCAGCGCGTCGAGGTCGGGGTTGTCGGCGAGCAGCAACTCATACTGTTCGCGCAGCCGCTCCGCGTGCCCGTCGGCCGTCTCGGTGTCGATCTGGCTCCACTGCGGATACTGCTCGCAGATCGCCTTGCACGCGGTCGCCCGGTCGCGCCACTGCTGACGCTGGGCGGCGATGTCGTCGGCGACACGGCGCGCCTTCTGATACGCGTCTTCGGCGGTAGCGAGTTCCAGTGTCAGCGCGTTGATCTTGGCGGTCACGTCGCCCTGGTACAGATACTCGGACTGCCTGACCTTTCCGCGGTCGTCTTTGATGGCGAGCCGATCGGAGTCCTTGTACAGCCCGGTGTCGGTGACCGCGCGGCGGAAACGGGCGAACACGTCGGGGGTGTCGACGCAGATGTGATCACCGGCGTTGGCGATGACGTCGAGTGCCTCGGCCGCGCACGGATGCGACGGGTCGACGGCGAACAGCTTGCCCGCCAACGTGTTCGGCTCCGGCTCGACCGGCTCGGCGCCGAGCATCTTCGTGCGCACATGGTGAAGCTGCAGGCGACCGCGCATGTCGGTGTCGTTGACGAACCGCAGCACCTTCTCCCAGTGCTGGTCGGGCACCAGCAGCCGCAGACCGGCGCCGCGCAGGACCTTCTCGACGGCGGTGCGCCAGCGGGTCTGGTCCGGCTTGAGGTCGAGAAGTTCGGCGATATAAGGAAGCTCGGTCGCGTCGGCACCGACCGCCGCGCAGATGTGGTCGCGCATCGCGATGGCGAACTCGGGGAGTGCGGAGCCGACGTGCTCGACGCGTTTGAGTTCCTTGGCGGCGTCGTCGCGGGCGATGCGCGCGGACTTCTGGGCGTACTCGGCGTCCGTGGAGGCCTCGCGGTTGCGTTCGACTTTGGCGAGTAGTTCGGTGGCCTGGCCGAGCAGGTCTTCGCGCAGGTTCCAGAACTCGTCGGCGGTGTCCGGGTGCTCGATGTCCTGGGCGGTGAGCATGTCCTCGTAGGCGGAGCGGCGGCGCTCGACCTGCTCGGCCTCGGTCTCGGCGGCGGTCACCTGCGATTGCAACGGAGCGAGGTTCGCGCTGGACCCGCTGATCTGCGCGTTGAGCGAATCCGCTTCGGCCTTCGCCAGATTGAGGCTGCGGGTGACGTCCTCGTACTCGTTCTCGAGTTGGTCGATGGTGCTGTCCAGCGTGGCGATCTGCTCAGGGCACTGGGAGAGGCGGACGTGGTCGGTGAACGCGCGCACCATCGGCGCGTCGACGAGGTCGATGATGCCGAGGTCGGAGGACTCAGAGGTGTAGCGGTGGTGGATGTTCTCGATGTCGCCGAGGATCTTGCGTTTCTTCTGCGCGACGGCCAACAGCTCGCGGGCTTCGACGAGCGGGTCGATCTGCTTGAGTGCCTCGGGCAGCCGGGCCAGGCTGTCGGGTTCGTCGAGCATGAACTCGCGGACGAACTGTTCCAGTCCGCCAACACTTTTCAGCGACTTCGCCTTGCCGAGCAGTTGCTGGGCGGCATCGGAGGCACGGATGCCGATGGTGGCGTACAGCTGCGCGAGGTACTGCGATTCGACCTTGGTGGAGAAGCGCCAGTGTTCGGTGAAGACTTTGGCGTCGAAGCGGCCCGACGCCCAGCGGTTGCACACGTCTTCGATGTCGAGGTCGCCGTCGCCGAGGACGAATCGGCTCGATGAGTCGTTGCGCGATTCACCGGTCAGCCACTTGAGCACGAGACCGGTGACGGTGCGCCCGGAGTTGCTGGCGTAAGTGACCGCGACGGCCGACCAGGCGGTGCCGTCGCCGCGCAGGTACATGACGCGGCTGGTGCCGCCGTCGCTGCGCTGGCCCCAGGCGCCGCGGACGTATTTGTCGACGGTGCGGCGGCCGGCGCTGGATCCGGCGGCCGTGTTGTCGCCGGAGGCGTTGAAGTTGCGGCGGTTGAACGGCAGGAAGCCCAGCGAAATGGCATCCAGCAACGACGATTTACCGCTGCCGGACGCCCCGGCGATGAGGGCGCCGCCGCTGCTGAACGGGATGGAGTGGTAGCCGTCGAACACACCCCAGTTGATGACCTGCAGCCGGGACAGGTGGAACTGTTCAGTCATCGGTGTCCTCAACGTCGTCGGCGGGTCAGCGGAGCAGCGGCGCGATGCGCCTCGGGGCCGGTGGCGTGGGGTTACACCTGGATTCCTCGATCTGTTGCGTCGTTCCTCGGACGCTCAACTTAGGGCATGGCGACGACATCTCCGGTCCGGGGAGGAGCCGTGTCGGCACAGAATTTCGCCATCTGCGCATCCGACTCCGCATGACGCAATGGCCCCTGTGACAGATGAAACTCACGGTGCAGAGGAGGCGTGTGCGACGAGCCTCGTATTGGAAATCGAGCCCCATCGCGGACCCGGCCCTGCGCATTGGTTTGTCGGATTACGGATAGAACGCCCCGCACCGGGTAGCCCATGAGACGGCGCAGGTAGTGGTGGGTTCCACGCCTGATCGGCCGATGCCGGGTGTGTCAGTCAACTGAGAACCCGGACGATGAGGTTGTGTAAATGAATGACCACCGCAGCGGGGGCTTGTTCCCTTGGCTGGGCAGAGGCCAGCTGGTCGGCCGCAAGGGCGAACAGCACGACGAGTTGGTGGCGGCGCGTGACCAGATGGAACGACTGGTGCGGGCGATCGTCGAAATCGGCTCCGACCTGGACCTCGACGCAACTGTGCACCGAATCGTCCACGCGGCGATGGAGCTTGCCGGGGCCCCGTACGGCGCGCTGGGGATACGCGGGGACGACGGCACCCTGGTGTCGTTCGTCCACTCCGGAATCGATGCCGACACAGCGCGACGGTTTGGCGACCTTTGGATCGGTGATGGTCTGCGCGTCGATGATCTGGACGTTCAGCCGGACGGGGCGTACAGCAACGAGCTGCCGATGCGGGCGCTGCTCGGCATACCGCTGATCGTGCGCGGCGCCGACTTCGGCACCCTCTACGTCGCTGACGACCGGCCGGGCCATGTGTTCTCCGATGCCCAGGAGGCCGCCGTACGAGCATTGGCCACGGCGGCGGCCGCAGCCATCGACAACGCGCGTCTGTTCGAGCGGGAACGCGAATCGGCGAAGTGGACAACGGCGAGTCGGGAGATCACGACCGCGCTCCTGTCGGGGGACCCTCAAACGGGGCCGTTGCAACTCATCGTGAACCGGGCACTCGAGCTGGCCGGCGCCGAGCAGGCGATATTGCTGGTGCCCAAAGAGCCCGACCTTCCCGCAGGTGAGATGGACACCCTTGTCGTGGCCGCCACGGCCGGCCGGTACACCTCGCAGGTGATAGGTCAACAAGTCCCGATGGACGGCTCAACCACCGGCGGTGTCGCACGGCGGGGGCTACCGCTGATCACCCACTCCTTCCAATATCCCATCGAGGGATTCACCGATGTGGGTGAACGCTCGGCGATCGTCATTCCGCTGGTTGCCGACGGCACGGTGCTGGGTGTGATCGCTGTCGCGCGCCAACCCGAGCAGGAGCCGTTCGGCAGCGACTACCTCGACCTCGTCAGCGACTTCGCCCGACATGCCGCACTTGCCTTGGCGCTGGCTGCGGGTCGCGAGCATGCGCTGAATCAGCAACTCGCACAAGCTGACACGGTCGACGACGCTTTGCAGGCCGCAGTGGAGGAATTGCGACGCATGTGGCGGGCGCGCCGCGTACTCGCTGTCACTTTTGTCACCGTGCCCACCTCTGGTGCTGAAAGGGCCGATCGCACACCGCGAGTCGTCTCGGACGGTGCGCCCACGCGGTGGGTCGATCTGCCTGCTCATACACGCCAGATGCTCGCCGAATTGCGAGACGGCGACCTTCTCGTCCCCAACACAGCGCAGCCAGGAACAGCCGCCATTGCGCTCCGGCACCCCGAGGGCGTCCTCGTCGTCTGGATCGATTTGGCGGAGCAGCGCCCGTTCACTCTCGAGGACCAGACGTTGTTGACCGTCTTGGCGGGACGTCTCGGCCAGGGTTTGCAGCGGGTGTATCAGGTTGACCAGCAACGCGAAACCGCGCTGGCGCTGCAGCACGCAATCCTCGGCCCCGCCGTGTTACCGGCCGGGTTCGCCGCGCGGTATCAGGCGGCCAGCCGGCCTCTGGAGGTCGGCGGCGACTGGTACGACATCGTCGATCTGGAGGACGGGCGTATCGCGTTGATCGTCGGCGACTGCGTCGGTCACGGTCTCGGCGCTGCCACTGTGATGGGTCAGGTGCGCAGCGCGTGTCGGGCGCTGTTGTTCGCCGACCCCAGCCCGGGTGCGGCGCTGGCAGCGATGGACCGCTTCGCCGAGCGGTTGCCCGGCGCCCGATGCACGACGGTCGTCTGCGCGGTACTCAATCCGGACACCGGTGAACTGGTCTACTCCAGCGCCGGGCATCCGCCGCCCATCCTTGTGCACGCTGACGGCACAACGCAATTTCTCGAGGATGGCCACACCATTGCATTGGGGGCGCGGCCCTACTGGTCGCGTCCTGAAGCCCGCATCACCATTCCCGCCCGCGCCACCCTGCTGCTCTACACCGATGGTCTGGTCGAACGACGTCGCAAAACGCTCGACTTCGGGATCTCCAGCGTGGCCGCCGTCGTAAAAGATTGCCGCACTTCGACACTGGATGATTTGGCGAACCAGATCATGGCCGGCCTCGCGCCGGGCGAGGGCTATCAGGACGACGTAGTGGTGTTGCTCTACCGTCATCCTGCGCCGCTCCACCTGACGATTCCCGCCGACGTCAGTCAGCTCGCGCCCACTCGACACGCCCTGCGCAGCTGGCTGGCGCAAATGCAGCTGACGCCGGAGTTGAGTATGGACGTACTCATCGCTGCCGGAGAGGCCGTGGCCAATGCCATCGAGCACGGCCACCGCCACTCACCGGATGGCTTGATAAGCCTGGGCGCGACAGCGCTGGTCGACCAACTGCATCTGACTGTCACCGACACCGGTTCGTGGAAAACCGCGCAGCCGGCGGCGAATTCGATCCGGGGCCGCGGCATCACCGTGATGCGCGGGCTCATGCACGATGTCACCATCGACTCCGAGGCTGCCGGCACCACAGTTCAATTGACCGCGAGGATTCCGCTATGACCGAACCGCTCACCCTTGGCACGACGCGTGGCGGCGATGGGCGACTGGTGCTCAACGCGGCAGGGGAAATCGACCTGACCAACATCGATGTCTTCAGCCGAGCGCTCGTCGACGCCACCACAGAGGCAACTGCCAGCGGCGCGCCCCTAACCGTCGACTTCAGCGCGGTCGAGTACCTGGACAGCGCCGCCATCAACGCGTTGTACAACCTCGCCGAGCCCATTCATCTGATCGCCAACCCCGTCCTGATGCGCAGTCTCACTGTCAGTGGGCTGGCCGAAGTGATCACCATCGAGGCGTCGCCGACAGAGTGACGCTTTCGGTGTTCCTCAATGGATCTCAGTCGAGATCGATCTCTTCCTCGGGCGGTGCTCCGCCGTTGAGCAGTTGTTCGAACTGCTGCTGCAGTTCGGTGATGACCGAGGCGGTCATGATGGCGGTGATGACGGGGGAGATGGTGTAGCTGTCCTCGTCGTCGCGGCTCTTGCGCAGGATCTCCAGGCCGGTGAGTCGGGCGATGGCGCCGTCGATGCGGGCGGCGAAGGTGACGGCGTCGCGGTCGGTGTCGTTGAGGACACCGGAGAACAGGCCGTGCATTTCCTCGCGGCTGATGAGGACGCTCTGCCCGGCGGCGGCGCGCATCATCTGGGCGAGGTGCAGCGCGAGGATGGAGTCGTAGGTGCCGAGCGGCTCGCGGCGCAGAACCTTGATGCCCCTGGCGGATTCGTAGCGGGCCTGTTCGATGAACGCGATGTCGGTGCCGTCGACGATGCGCAGGATCAGGTCGAGTTCGGAGAGCCGGACGGCGAGTTCCTTGCGGTATTCGACGACCCAGCTGTAGACGTCGGCGTCGGCTTCGGCGCTGATATAGCGGCGGGTGAGCAGGTGCTGTAGGGCCCAGCAGGCGCGGTCGGGGAGTTCGGAGACGTCGCCGTCGAAACGGGGACGGCGGGCGCCGACGGGGCGGGCGGTCTGTTGGTCGACCTGGGGGAGCTCGGAAAGTGCGGCAAAGTCGGCGTCGTCGATGGTGGTCATGAAGCGGCTCCGGCGAGGGTGATGATGGGTTCGGTGAAGGTCAAACGGGGGACGGCGATTTCGCGGTCGCGGCCGTCGAGGGAGCGGAAGCGGACGGTGGTCGACACCGGGTCTTTCTCGTCCGTGCGGGTTCCGGGCTGGGTGAGGGCCCAGGACCACAGCACGATGACGTGGCCGAGGTAGGCGGTGTCGAGCATGGCGACGGCGTCGGGGAGCTCGACGGGCCCATCACGTAGCGCGCGGTTGAGCATGTCGGACATGGCGGGGGCGTCGACCTGGGTGGTGAGGGCGGCGAAGCTGGTGAGGTCGACATCGCTGGCGGCATGTTCGGCGGGCTTGGGGTTGGACAGGTCGCCGATCTTGAAGCTAAGGGCGCCAACGGAACTGATGGCGTGGCGGGTGAGTGGGACGTCGATGTCGAGGCGGGAGTCGGTAAAGCTGGACTTGAGCAGAGCGCGGGCGGCGCCGATGGCGTCGTTGAGTTGGCGGGCGACGCCGCGGCTTTGCTCCATGGTGCCGAAGGCGGTGAAGCGTTTGACGCGTTGGGCGCAGCGCTGCTGGATGCGTTCGACCTCGTCGATCTGGTGGCCGACGAGTTCGAAGAAGCCGGCCATGACCTTGCGCAGGGCGGGGTCGAGGGCGGGCAGGGCTTCGGCGACGGCGGCGACGTCGGCCTCGAACTCGGCGCGTTGGTCGGGGTCGTTGATCATGCGCAGGAAGGCGCGGTGGGAGTCGCGACCCTGGGAGTCCCAGGCGGCCTGGTAGTCGGTGTACATCTGGCGTTGGCGGTCGCGATATTCGGTGTTGGAGTCGATGGGTTCGTCGAGGGCGGCGGTGGCCTGCTCGATCATGGTGCCGTATTGGCCGATGTCGGTGATGAGGCGTTCCATCTGCAGGGCGATGGCGCGAGCTTCGTCGTAGCAGTCGGTGACGTCGGGCTGGGGGCGTTGGCCGGCGTCGAGTTGGTCGAGTTCCTCGTGGAGGGCGGCGATTTCGGCCTCGATGTGCTTGCGGATGCGGGCGGGGTCGTTGTCGACTCTTAGTGCGACCTGCTTGAGGCGTGAGGCGATGCCGGTAATGGAGCCGCCGGTGGCGATGGTGTCCTGGCGGCGCATGCCGCGGAGGAAGTCGAGGGCGCGGCGGGCGTCCTGGGAGAGGTAGCAGACGTTCTGGTCGTGGCGTTTGTCGACGATGCGGTGCAGCCAGCCCTGGGCGGCCCAGGTCTTGATCAGGGCGAGGCCGGATTGGAGGTCGTTGAGGTCATGCAGATCGCGTTCGAGGCGGATGACGAGCTCGGTCTCTGGGAGTTGGCCGTCGCTGAGGTGACGTTCCATCAACGTCGCGTAGAGGCTGAGGTTGGTCGTAGCGAGCAAGCGGATGGCGCGGGAGCCCTGCAGGTCGCGGTTGGACTCGAGCAGGTCGGCTGCTGGCAGCGCCGCGTTGTTGTCCACCCATCCCTCTATCTAGTCGAGTTCGTCCGGAGCCTCAACATAGGGCACGGGGGCGACATCTTTAAGGTACGGAGATCGTGTCGCACAATGTGGTGCGCCTGTGAAATATGTGCCCTCTGATACCTCCTTTTTGGTGCAACGGCCGCGGGGTTGCCGTAGTTGCGTCCACGTCGCCTGGTAGATGCTCCGTCTAGTACTGGGCTAATGCCAAAGCGTCGACTTGTGGCCGCGGTCGTCGAGCAAGGGCGGTCGATCCGCTGCCGCGCTCGATCGAACAGAGCAGATCCACTTCGCCGAGTCAGCTGCCGAGCAATCGCTCGAACCACCAGCTGACTTTGCGACGCAAGCCCGGCGTATGAAGCCCGGGGCAGGCGGTTGGAGAATGTCCTTCTGCTCCTGTCATACAGAGGTGTAGTTGTTCGAACTTCGTGAGCTGGTCCGGATGGAGTACTTTCAGCTCTGAGCGCATACCGTCATGCCAGATTCGCCAGATCGAAATGTCGATCCAGCCCTGACGGGCTGCGTCAAACTCGTCTTCGCACAGCCGGAGGTAACGATAGCCGTTAGGTGTGGCGGCCGACAGTGGCCCTTCTCGGGCCAGGTCTTCCTCGATCTTCCAATACTGTTGCACATAAACAAGTGCGAGTTCGAATTTGCGTGCTCGCGTTTGAGCCCACAGGCCTCCTGCGGCAAGCAGAACCGCGATCGCGGTGGCTATGTTCGCGATGTCACCGATCATGACGTTTCTCGCAAGCAGTCATCGAGAATGAGCACTCTGTTCACACGTTCGCGCGATCACGGCAAATCCCGGCGAGGTCACATCGCTCGCATTGCATGCACCACGAAGCGAGTCGGTTTAATTGGTTATCTCGCAGCGATCCCCCAGCTTCACGGATGCGCTCACGAACGTCGGTAAGCAGGCCACTCTCGACTTCCTCGCGTGTGCTCTTCCCGGCTTCGTCGAGGTTAAGTACCTCAATCAAATCGGCATTCTCGCCAGTTAGCTCTTCGTACCCGACTGCATACACGTGCAACTGATCCCGAGTGACTTCTTCAGGTTGAGCGCGGTCGGTGGACTTGAAATCGACGATCGAGAGTTCGTCGGTGTCGAGTCTCCGGATGAGGTCAATTCGTCCGTCGACGGTGATGCCCGGCGCTACATGTACCTGAATTTGCTTTTCCGAATGCACAGTTCGCGGGATGTCGTCGCCGTGTGTTGCGAAGTACCGCTTGATGGCGGCGACCGCTGATCGATGGAGAGTCTCGCGAAGCTCGGGATAGGCGAAGGGCGTGAACAGATGACGATCAACCAAATCCTGGGCAACGGATTCATCGAGGATCTCGCCTGCAACAGCCTTCTTATGCACTTCCGACAACGCATCATGTAACCCTTTGCCGTATCCAAGCGCCTCGTGCAGGGGAGGGTTAAATCCGTACAAGAAACGGAGTTTGAAGGAGTAAGGGCACTCGAAGAGGTACTTCAGCTCCGAGAACGAGAAGGTAACTTCTGGAACATCGTGTCTCGGTTGCTGCTCGATCCTGTTCGGCAGTGGTTTCGTGCTCGGTCGCGTGGACACCCAAGTCTGGCCGGTGCAGTGGTCGAAGAACTCAGATCGGTTCTTATACAGTTGATTAGGGCCTGGGGAGTAGCTCAGCCAGAGGTACTTTTGGGCACGAGTGATTGCTACGTAGAAGAGGCGGGTTTCATCCTCCACCGTGCCGCGGTAACGGTCAGCATCTGTGACCGCGTTCTCGGGGATGACATGAAAGACACTCAGCCCGCCCTGGCGCTTCGACGGAAAGCGATTCCGACGCAGACACGGGACGAAAACTGCTGGCCATTGCATGCCCTTGGCCTGATGCACTGTGGATAAGGTGACGGCATCTGGGGAAGCGTACCCAACGTCGGCGTCAGACTCTGCGTAGTAGTCGGGCGCTTGGTGGGTGAGCCACGCTACGAAGGATTCGTACTTCTGGGCGGGTGCGGAGTTGAAGTAGATCTGCTCGAAGTCGGAGATGACCTGGCTGAACTTTCCGAGTTGGTAAAACACAAGTTCGCCGCGGCCCGGTAGCCCAGGCACCGACTCTTCACGGAGTTCTAAGGCTGCAAGAAAATCGAGATAGACACGTTGGATGTTGTAGACACCCCATCTATCGCCGCGGTCGAAGTTTCGACCCTCTTCGAGGATCGCTACGGCACCGGGCCAGAGCTGCACGTCTGGTACAAGATCGGCATCGACCCAAAGCTGGCTCAAGGTATCGGCGTTGATCTCACGTGTCATGAATCGGAACAGACCAACGACCGCGATTATTTCGGGACTGTCGAAGAGCCTGTTGAGCCCTTTAACTATGTATGGGATACCTCGACGCTGGAGTTCCTCCACTAGCGGTCCGGCGTCCTTCGCGACTGAACGGAAGAGAACTGCGAAATCGGACCACGACAATCCTCGGGCGACGCTACCTGGAGCATCGGAAAAGGGCACACCGCGCACGTCTCCGATGCGGTCGCATATCCAGGATGCTTCGGCGTTCTCGTCGTCGAACGTCAGAGCAAGTATGTCGCCACGATCCCACGGCTGAGTTTGGGCCGACGCCATGGTTTTCGCTAACCGGTCGGAGGGCGAAATCCGTTCAGCAACAGACCGTCCCAATTCGACGATGCCCTTGCTTGAGCGAAAGTTCTCGGCAAGAGTGACTTGTCGAACTCCTTCATGGCGTTCCGTGAAGCTGATGATGTTGGCGACCTGGCTGCCGCGCCATTGGTATATGGTTTGATCATCGTCACCGACGACGCAGAGGTTGGCGCCGTACTTAACGAGGCCGACGACTAGGCGCTCCTGGAGCGCGTTCACATCCTGGTACTCGTCGACGACAACGTACTTGATGTCGTTCTGGACATGATCGTGAATAGTGCGGGCGTCCTCGTCCTCGTCAGGATCCGC
Source organism: Mycolicibacterium rhodesiae NBB3 (assembly GCF_000230895.2). Next base: position 935,330 of record NC_016604.1, on the reverse strand, counting down.
TTCGAGAAATGACACGGCAAGGTTGATCATTTCGGTGAAGTCGAACTCCGCCTTCTCGACGAGAAGGCGGAGGTACGAGTCCAGACACTCCCAAACACGCTGGTCGACGAGGTCTTCGTCGACGATGTCTTCGCGCAAGATGCTGGCGATCTGAAGGTACAGCCGAGAGTGGATGAAGCGTCGCAGTGTAGGTGTCTTCGCGGAAGACGTCGGGCAGGTCGTAAGGCCCGACTTCTTGCTGTTGCGGTCAACGAGCAACCGCGCGGTTATCTCCGTAAGCACGGAGAACTTGAAAGTGTCTGGAACGAGACGTTGCAGGAGGTCTAGGCAGTAACCGTGCATGGTGCCGATGTACATCTCGGCCATCCCCACAACTTCACCGTGCTGTTCCTCTACGAGGCGAAGCACTCGGTCCTTTAGCTCCGCAGCGGCCTTCTCAGTAAAGGTAAATGCGATGATGTTCCGTGGCTCGACCCCGGGTTCGCCGAGGATGTTTGCGATGCGCTGCGAAATGACTTGTGTCTTACCGGATCCCGCGCAAGCAATGATCTGCAGAGTCTCATCTAGGCATCCGATGGCTTCTTGCTGAGACGGCGTGTAGCTCGTCATTTGGATGCTGCAGCGTCGCTGATGCTCGTGACACGGGAGCGGCGCTCGGCGATCTTGGCGATGCGTTTGGAAATCTCCTCACCGAGCCAGACAAAATCATCCAGGTTTCTCCCGATGAGTTCTTTCGGAAGCTGCACGATCGCTAACTCCTTCCACGCCTTGCTGTAGCTGTAGTGAGTTCTACCTTTACATTTCTGCGTTGCATCGTGGGCGTCATCACCTAGTACCTGACTGACCGCACTTGCAGCGCCGAGGGGTATCAGGTCTTCGATCTCGATAGGATGTTCCCCTAGGTTGCATGCCTTCGGCCATGACCCGAGATAGATGATGTGATCGTTCGCGGTCCAACCAAAGTCTTTTAGATGGTCGCGGGCTGAACGGCCGTGTGCGTCCTGATCCAAGATGGCGATAACTGGCAGGTGAGTCGCCGAGTCCGCCAGGACCGCTTGAAATACGACCTTCTTGGCGCCTCCCGCACTAATGAAGTGGATTCCTTGAAGGAGATCTGAGCGTCCGGCGGCCTCAAGGCCGTAACGAAGGAACAGTCCATCGGTGTAGCCCTCTGTCACCACAATGGCCCGCGTCCCGGCAGGCGCGGACGTGGCCTGCTCGAGAACGCGTGCGAGGCCCCGGTCAGTGAACAGCGAGCCAAGTAGTTCCGCTCGATCCTCATCTCCGCGCGCCGTAGCCGCTAAATGAGTGTTACCGTCTTTGCTCTTTCGGAGCTCCGTCACCCGCGCGTCAGCTCGTCGAGAGATGATGTGTGGTGAATGAGTAGTGACTAGGAGAGTTACTTCTGGACGTTCTGCGAGCTTCTCTAACTGCAGTGCTATGCCCTCCTGCGCGCCAGGGTGCAGGAAAGCCTCTGGTTCCTCGACCGCGAGCACCAGAGATCGTCTGCTCTGCTCCGCGAGATACTGAAGCATCGAGATGAGAACAGCTCCGCGGAGACCCGTGCCCTTGCCTTTCAGCTCTGTGCTGGCAGCGTCAGCGAGCGTGATGCCAACTGACGACAGGGTGTCATTCAGCGGCGGTACATCGGGCAGAAGATCGACGATCTTAATCTCCGAAAACACGGACGAGACCCGCTCAAAGACTCGCTCCCGCAATGGTTTGAGCAGCACCGTACGAAGTCCTTTGACGTACTTCTCTCTCAGCTTCTCGGTGTCGGCTAGTTGTTTTGACAGGTGGTCGTTAATGACGAGTTGCAGTACCTCCCTAAATTTCCCGTTCAGGACTGACTCGAGATCCTCGCCACTGTGGACGACGCCGAAGCGAACGACCTTGAGAAACTGACTCTCCAGCGCGAGGTGTTCCGGGCTGTCGATCGGGAGGGAAACCGCACCGAGCCCCTTAGCTTGGTAGCTGACTTGGCGTGCACCCTGCGCTCCGAACGTCACGACCCTACGGATCTCGCCATCGTCGGCGTACGTTTTGGCCCTGCGGCCAGGATCCCGGCCTTGCTTCATGCGAAGTGCCAGTTCGTATTTCCGCGCGCGATCAAGGAGAGTCGTTTGGGGGCTGCTCTTGTTTGTGCTCCTGAAAGTAAATGTGATCCGGGTGTGCTTCGGGGGACCTTTGCCCTGGGTAGCGACTGGACGGTCTCGCTCCGGGACGAAGACCGACTCGGGGTCCATCGACAGCTCGAGTGCCGAAATCAAGTTGGACTTTCCGCAGTTGTTCGGTCCGACGAAGAAGTTGGCACCGTCTGCGAGCTCAAACTCGTGCTCGTCGAGAAAGCTTCGGAAGTTGGCCAGCTTGATGTGAGTCAGCTTCATAGGCTTCTGGCATGTCCGGACGAATGCATCGTCGCTAAACCTCGAAAACCTTCATGACCTCGTCGCCGTAGTCGTTGATGACCTTAACCGCGACCTTGTTGCCCTCAGAGGGCTCCGGGAAAGGGCGAGAAACCGTCTGGTACAGAGAATTCCATGCCTCTTCGTCGATATCAGCCTTCAGTGCTGTCTTGAGCCGCTTGTATGGATCGTTGCCGCCCGTGAAGTAACAGTGCCGCACGAAGAACGACTCGCCGTTGTAATCCGTGTCGATCATCCAGAGCGCTATCTGACCGGTGTCGTTGCTGCGCACCTCGCCAGTAGTGGGGTCGTAGACATCGACACCTCGAAGGTCGACGACGTAGCCCTCTTTCGTCTTAGTGATCTCGATGTCGGGCTCCCCAAATACCGTGAAAAGGTTTCCAGCGCCAGTCTTTTTAAGCTCTTCACCCATCAGGAGATCGGCATTCATGCGCACCATGAGCACTGGCAGCTTGCCGAGAAGCCGCGCACCTTCGACTTGGGCGAAGCCCTCGTCTGTCGCCTCGACGGTCACGCCATCGGTTTCGGTAACGTTCGTGACGTTTGGATCGAAGGCGAATCCCAGGATGCAGAGCAGATTAATGTCGCCAGCCTGGATCGCTTCCTTCGCGGCATTCTTTACATACGTCGCGCTTACCGTTCCATACTGCGGGCCGACCGCGATACCGACGCGCGTCGGTTTGGCGTGCGCACCGGTCTCGATCTGCTCTCCGATAGCTTGGATGTATGAGCCCGCGTATGTCTCAAACGCGGTGAACGTAATCCGCTCGGACCTGGTGCCGTTCTGGACTCCCGCTTTCGAAAGATTGCTTAGGATCGACTGTTCAAAGCTAGGAGAGTCTGCATCTTTCGCGGCTTCAGCCTCCGAGTTTGACTCGTCCCAGTCGCTGAAAGATAAAGCTCGATGGGGGCTTAGCGATTCCACCGTGAACGGGCCAGCAACGCGAACTTTTTTCGAATCCTCGAACGGTTTGTCGTATAAGAGTTCGAAATCAGCATAACGCCTAATTGCATCGTCTATGTCTTGCTGGCCCATCCCGGCCGTGATCTCGGGGTTGTTCGCAATCGACTTCAGCGTGATGTGTAAGGCGCGGTCATAGACGAAACCCTCTCGCATGTTGCCGGAAAAATTGCGACGTGGCAGAGGCAGGGCAGTCAGCGACTGCTCCTTCCTGTTGCCTTCCTCGGAATCGACCAGCAGGTACCAGGGAAATCGAGCACCCATCACCCGTTGCCGTGCAAGGGCTAACGCCACACGAGAGGTGTCAATTGTTATCCATCGCCGGCCCCATTGTTCAGCCACAGCTGCCGTAGTGCCGCTGCCGCAAGTCGGATCAAGCACTAGATCCCCAGGGTCTGTCGTCAGCAACATGCAACGCTCGATCACCTTCGCAGCGGTCTGCACAACATACGTCTTGGCGTCCCCGAAACCGCTCTGGCGCGTGTCATCCCAAGCATTCGAATAGATCTGGTAAGGAAAATCGGCAAAGTACCGAACGAAGCCCAGCGTCTTGCCACTTGGCATGAGACGACCGGCGTGCCGTAATTTTTCCATGCCGACGGCGTTGGTTTTCCAGCCTCCCTTGTTAGGTCGATACGTGACACCATCGATCTCGACAGGAAATGTCGTTGTGGCTCCCGCCGTCTGCGATGTGAGCGGATTTTGTCGAAGCACGCGAACGCCGCGGCGGTACAAGCTATCGACGTCTCGCAGCTCGTCCGACGAAAGCGGGCGAATTCTGCCATTCTCGTTAACATACCGATAGTTAGCGTCACCCTGCACATCGCGCTCGAAGTAGAGAGTGCGGTACTTGAGATTCGACCGATCCCGCGCGTACCACACAAGATAGTCCGAAACGCCAGCAAGAACCTCGGTCGTGATGCCCGGGCTGCCGGCTCCAGTCGTGGTCTTGTAATTGATTAGAGCGCAGAAGTTATCAGACCCGAATACTTCATCCAAGAGCGATCTGACGAGATGTACGTTTTCGTCGCCAATTTGCACGAAGCAACTTCCGCTGTCGGTTAACAGTTCTCGCGCCGAGATTAGCCGATCCCGGAGGTATGAAAGGTACGAATGAATTCCCAGTTCCCAAGTATCTCGAAAGGCTTTAATTTGTTCGACCTCACGGGCAGCGCTTTCTCTCTTGCCGTCCTTTACATCGCGATCGCGCGTTGAAACTTGCCAGTTCGATCCGAACTTAATGCCGTATGGCGGGTCGATGTAGATCATTTGGACTTTGCCGCGCAGCTTCTCACGTTCGGCCAGAGACGACATCACCTGAAGGCTGTCTCCAAGTATCATTCGGTTCGACCAATTCGCCTCGTGTTGGTAGAACTCAATTTGCTGAAGATCATCAAGCCCGTCGAACGAGTCGAACAGGGTGAACTCAGGCTCGTTTTCGGGCCGTTCCGCGGTTCGCCGCAGATTCTCGACAAGCACTCGCGGATCGATCTTCTCCTGGATGTAGATCGGCGGTGCGTCACTGACAAGATTGCTCTCGAAGCCGTCAACTTCGTCCACATATGGGTACTTACCGCGCCAAACCAGCTGAGGATCAAGCGATTCGTCGCGTGCGTACCTGACCTGACGAACCTCGTCCAAGATGCTGCTGTCGTGGAAGTCGACGTTATCCGCAGTCGGAATATTGGTCCGCTTCTCGTCGTGCGTGATCGATTCAACCGGTGTTGGGCCGTTCGAGGTCTTACGCGCCACGAGCGCTCCTATCGCTGCCAGTTTCGTTGAAGTCAAGAAGATCGGGGTCGCCGATGATCGGTGCGTCGGCGTACAGCGTCTGAATCGCCTCGGCAAGATGAACTTTAAAGGCAGTGGGGTCCTTCATCTCGATGTAGCCCCAGCGGCCAAATCCGCCGTGATTGTTCACGGCTACGCACCAGGAATCGCGAGCGGTCGTCGCCTTCTGCTCCGGCGAGCCTGGACTGTGCGCGTGCTTCTGGCTGCCCGATACCTCGACGATGAGCGTGCGATCGACATCGGACTCGTCCTGCTTCGTCAGCCGTACCAAGAAGTCAGGAACGTAGGAGTGGCTGCGCCCCTTGTGGACATAGGGGATAGCGAAGCCCAGGTGGTCATTCTTCACATACGCGTGAACATTCTTGTTCAACTCAAGCTCGTCGGCCAGTCGCTCTTCCCACGTGTTGCCGTCCTTCCCGTCGAGGGTGACATGCGAGACTTCGGACTTCTCAGTGGACTTGGTGCGTTTGCGGGTCACGAAGTCGACGTCGCCCGTTGACCCTTCCGGGTCGAATCGGTTGATCATTGGGCGAAGTCGTTCGCGCCTGTTGCCGACCTGGCTGATGATTGCGTTCCATACCTGTTCGGCTGCGAGGACTTGACCCTCGGTGATCGTCATGAGGTAACCTAGGCCATACCCGCCTTTGAACACGACGCGTTGCTCGATCCAGTCCTTGCAAAGGCCAACCAATTTCGGGAACAGCCAGGGCCGCCTGTCGTTGGCAGCCGCGAATCTCTCGTCGAGGATCCGCTTTGCAAGTGCAAAAGCGACCTGTTGGGGCCGATATTGCGTCGGGTCACCCTTCTCGAGCTCTCGCTTGCCGACCACGCCACCCATTTCCACCCACGACGGAACAGTATTTGGGCCGATCTCGAAAGGGGGCGCATCCTCGAGATCGAGCCAGATGTCCTCGTCCGGGAGCTCGACACGATATCCGTCGAGGTTCGGGAATGTGATCCTCAAATGCTCCCGGTCTTCGAGTGCACGCACCTCGACCGACGGCTTCGGTGGCGCCGGATCGACGACTGGCCTGTCGCTTGAGATGAATTGGAACGGAATCCCGTACACATTGGCATATTCGGGGTCGAAATAGCCGTCTTCGTTTGTCGCGTAGTTGCGTCGCCGCAGGCCTCGGCCGACCACCTGTTCGCATAGCAGCTGGCTACCGAAGGCTCGCACTCCGAGGATGTGGCTGACGGTGTTGGCGTCCCACCCCTCGGTGAGCATGGACACAGAGACGACGCACCGTACGTCGGCGCCAAGCTTGCCCTTCTTGCCGACGGTATTCATCACTTCGCGCAGAAGGTCCTCGTCGGTGAGCTTCTCGGCGTCGGCGCCTGGGTTGCGCTGCCGGTACTCCGCTTTGAACTTGGCGATCTCGAGGCCGGCGGCCTTCTTGAAGTCATCCTTGAGTGATTCGCCGGACTCGAGCTGCGCAGAGTCGACAAGAATGCTGTACGGGCGCGCTACCGGTTTCCCGTCAATCATGTTATTGAAGAGTGCGAGGTTGCCTGCTTTATGCGCTACGACGTCCTCTCCCTCGACGATCGCCTCGCCTGCGATCCAGTCGTATACGAGCTTGCTGACAACGGTATTCGGGCAGACCACAATGTAGACCGGGGGTGTTTCGCCGTACGGCTTGAGCACCTTCTCCCAGTGCTCGTATGCCCGCTCGTAGCTGCGGTACAGACTTCGTAGAGCGCCCTCCAGTTCCTTCGGGGGCAGCCAGTCCTTCACGATGTCTTTCGCGGCGCGCTTCGGCAGCTGTTGCCCGACGTATTCCCACAGTCGCAAGTAGGTCACGAGTTCGTCGTCCGCGTCATCATCGACCGGCGTACGCGGAACCTTAACGATGCCAGCCTCGATTGCATCCATTAGCGAGAAGTCGCTGACAGTCCACGGAAAAATGTAACCCTCGTTGTAGCCACTGCCAGAGAGGTAAAAGGGCGTGGCCGACAGATCCCATATCTGTTTTATTCCAACATGTTTAGCTACGGCTTGAAGTCCGGTGAACCAAACGCCCGCCTGCTCGTTCTCCTCGTTCTGCTCCTTGGCGCGTTTTTCGCCGGATTGGATCGGGCGCGCGAAGTAGCAGTGGTGAGCCTCGTCGTTGAAGACCATGACCTGTTGCTTATCCGCGCCGAGGTCGCGGAGCACGCGACTAACCATCGCCTTCGGCGACTCCTTGAAGGGATCATCTTTGCGATCACCTCGAAGCAAGAGCCGGGTGTTCTTGGCGATGCCTCGAATCTCCTTTGCGTCCTTGAGGAGGAAGGAGTGGTAGTTGGTGATGACGATTCGCGCAGTCTCGAGGCTGCCTTTGAGGTCAGTCGGGACCAGGTTGCGGAGGTCGTAATAGTTCTCCGAGTCCTCGGGGAGTAATACCCGGAGACGGTCGCGAATCGTGATACCAGGCGCAACGACCAGGAATCGGTTGGTGAAGCGCGCGTCCCGCGGGGTGTACTGCTTATTCAGCGTCTGCCACGCGATGAGCATCGCCATGACGATCGTCTTTCCCGACCCGGTCGCCATCTTCAGTGCAGCTCGCGGAAGACCGTTGTTGTGCGCCTCGTTTTCTGGCTCGAGCCGCTTCCGCCAGTCAGAGTAAGGCGCGTGACGACCTGCGACCTCAGTCAAAAAGATTGCGGTCTCGGCCGCCTCACGTTGGCAGAACAGGACGCGATTTTCCCTGGTTGGGTCCGCCCAATGCTGCAGCAGCTTGCGGGTGATCGCTGTGACACCGTCGTAGTGCCCACCGCGCCGCCACTTTTCGACGTCTCGCCGCAGGTCGTTGATCAGGCTGTTCTTCTCGCGGCGTTCGCCGGTTAAGTCGAAGTCGATCTCCTCCTGGACGGCTTTCCCCTTACCCTTCTTGATCGCCGCGATAGGGACGAAGGATTCGCTTGGCCGCCGGCCGTCGCGGATCTCGCCGGTCGGGCCGTGCGGTCCGATCTCGTAATGGCGATCCGGCTGCTCGTACGGACTGTTCAGTATTGGGTTATCGATCTGCACTGTCACCTGTGGCGTCCTTGTCTTCGGGGGCGGCGAGGGAGGCTGTCGGCTGCCTGTTTTGCCGCCTGCTGTCGGCCTACTCCGGCCTCTATTGCGATTGGACTTTTTCGAGGAGCGCCCTCGCGGTTTAGGTGCCTGTCTGTCGGTTGCTGACCCATGCTCAGTCTGGCCGTATGCAATGAATCCGGACAGTACAGCCGCTCTAAGCCTCTTAGTGTTGCGAACGCCCTCGAGGTACTCCATCTGGTCGGCCTGGTTCCGTAGCGCGCCAGTCTCGTGACGTTGCGTGCGGAGTTCCCCTACAAGACGCTGCCGCGATTCCTTCGCTCGAGTGATCCAGTCGCGCAGCAGCGTCGGCCAAGCCTCTTTAATGAAGTCTTCGTTCGGCCTCGCTCCGTATATCTGACGCAAGCCGTCGGCAGGATCGGTCTCGTCGTAGCTCTGCAGCAGGTCATTGCACAGCGTGACCAGTAGATCTCGCGGCAGGTTCCCCCATTGGAATTTGTACCTCGGCAACTCTCTCCCCGGTCCGACCTCCCCTGCAATCGCTAGTTTCGCAGAAGTGGAGCGATCAATCAGCTCATTCGACGCAAAGACGGCGGCGGCTAGGTTCAGTGAACGGGAGCCAGCTCACCACCGCGCGAGAAGCCGGCCAAGATCAATCCCGCAAACCCTTCCGCTATGTCGGACGCGTCTCCCATAATTGGGGCCGCCGTGCCTGTCCGATGGTTAGCACGGGCGCCAACGGGGGTAATCGAAGTTGCTGAGGAGTGTGTTTACGTTGGTTGACCAGCGATCGGACGTGGATGGCTTAGTCCGCAAGGCAGTCAACTTGTTCACGTTTCTAGGACGCACCCAACAGCTCCTCGTTAAGCCTGTACGCACCGTCGATGGCTTCGAAGAGACCGTTTGGTTCAGCAAGTTGCCCAGCCATCCCGCCGTTCGAGGGCGTCATGGCGGCATGAACCTCGAAGCCGAGGAGCCACTGCTCGAGGTCGACCGGTTTCCTCGCCTCGACCCGCCGGCAGTGCCTGATCTGCTGGTCGAGTGGGTAAGCGGACCCCTCGACGAGATCGAGGTGCCTCCGGCGTTGCGTGAGGAGATTTTCACCGACGAGCCCGACAGGTGGCGGGCAGATTCCGAGGTAGACGCCGATTCGTCGAACAACGAACGCGATCGGCGGCGTGTCCTTCTCGATGAGGCCCTTGGTGTCGCGGAGGCATTCGAAGAGTGGCTGCCGGTCTGGCAGTCCTGGGCCGACCGCGAACGCGAAGATGCTGTAGCGCGCAAACTATACAAAGGCCTCTTCGCGATCTATCTGAAGTCAACCGACCACAGCGAGGAGTTCGAGCTCGTAGTCGGCGTCGGATGCCTCTCATGGCGTCCCGAAGGGCACGAGCAGGTGCAGCGGCACGTCGCAACGGCGCACGTCGCGGTCACGTTCGACGAGGCCTCCGGAACCCTCAGCGTCCGCCAAGTCCCGTCGCCGCAATCAGTCGTCATCGAGCTAGACATGCTGGATCCGAGCCTGGTGGCATCTCCTGCCGCGATTGATGAGATCCGAGAAGCCGCCGCCGAGTACTCGGCACACGTTCTCGACGTTGCGGCAATTGGCGATATTTGCCGGCGACTCATCTTTCGGCTCGACCCAGACGCTGTCTACGACGACGTGCTGGACGTGCCCACGGGCGCGGAGCCGCGCGGAGCATTCGCGCCGGCGTTGATCCTGCGCCGGCGTACCAACCGCGGGCTTGTCCAGATCTACGAGCAGATCGTTGCGCAAATTCTCGCGAGCAACCAGGTGCCCTCCGGTGTACTGCCGCTGGTCGATCCCGATCAGCAGCCGGAGACAGAAAGGAGCGAAGCGCCGGGCGCGGTGGTCACCATCGACGAAGAAGACTTCCTTCCGCTGCCAGTCAACGAGCAGCAGCGTCGCGTCATCGACCGCGTCGACGCAGTAGCTCAAACGGTCGTGCAAGGTCCGCCGGGAACTGGCAAGACGCACACCGCTGCTGCGCTGGTCTCGCATCTGCTCGCACAGGGTAAGCGCGTGCTGATCACGGCGCACACTGATCGGGCCCTGCGCGAAGTTCGGGCCAAGCTGCCACGCGAGATCCAATCGCTAGCGGTTTCGGTGATCGGTCAATCCCGCTCGGACATGGCCGACTTGCGCACTGCCGTGGAGAACATCTCGCGTCGCGCCGACGAGTTCGAACCCACCGAATCCGCGCGAGCTGTCGAGCAGCACCTTGCGAGGCTCGACGTGCTGCGCCGCCAGCGTGCTGAGACACACGCGCGACTAGTGGCCGTCCGCAAGCTGGAGATTGAAACGCGTACCGACGGACCAGTCGAGGGCACTCTCGCTTCTATCGCCTACCGCGTACTTCAAGACGAATCACGGTTCGACTGGATTCGCGAGTTCGACGTAGACCCGCTGGGCAGCGGCATCACTGTGTCGAATGCCGAGGTCAACCGATGGCGCGCAATCCTTCTCGATCAGGATGTGGCCGCGAACGAAGCGGAGGCGGCGAACCGTCTGCCGTCACTCGACGTCGTACCGTCCTCGGATGCTTTCACAGCAATAGTGCTTCGGGAGCGGCAAGCCGTTTGGGCCAAAGAGCAATTCGGAGCTCTCCTGATGCACGAATCGTTTGACTTCGTGCGATCTCTCGATCCCGCATTGCGGCACGAGCTACGAGAACGCGTATCTGCGCTCGCTGAGCGCGCACTGTCGCTGGAGCAGCGGCACGAAACGTGGATGAACGAGGCTCTGCGTGATGTCCGCACCGGCAGACAGCAGACCTGGATCACACGAGCTCAACAAGTCAAGGCGTTAGCCGATAGCGCCACGGCGTTTATCTCCAGGCTTGGACCCACGGTCACCGTTGTTGTGCCCGACGACATCAGCGTGCAGCAGCAAGTCGCTAAAACACTTCTGGCGCATCTACAGTCGGGTGGGAAGATCAAGGTTCAGGCAGACGGAACACCGAAGTTCGGTGCATTCACGTCGAAGACCATCAAGCAGAGTGATGGGTTCTTCAGAAACGTCAAGGTCAACGGCGTGCCCGCCACGACCACGGAACAGTTGACCGCGGTGATTGATTGGGTTGAGGCGCGCCGCACCATTACTGCCATGGACCAGGCCTGGCCCGTGTCGGTAGTGATTCCTCAGGAAGACACACTCCTCGAGCAGGTCCAGTGGCATCGGACCGAAGTTGAGCAACTCGATAAGGTACTCGCTCTCGGCGAGCAAGTCGAAGTCGAACGAGTGTGGTTTCAGAGAAACTCGCTTCCTGTTCCAAACTGGAACGATCTGGAAGAGATCCGTCGTTACGCGACTCTGGTCGAGGCCGCGGCGGCCAGTGACGAGGCGACCGCAGCGTCGGCTCCGATCGACCAGCTGGTCGATGCTGTCTGTGAAGGCCGCCCCCGGCCGAACCTCGTGCCGATCACTACGGAGATTGTTCGCGCGATGACGGAGCGGGATCTCAACGCGTTCAATGCGGCACGCAACAGGCTCGAGCACCTTCACTACGTTGCGGATACCGTCGCAGAGCGTGACCGTATACACGCGGTGCTTGTCCAATCGGCCCCACGGCTTGCGGAGGCTATCGCGGCAGATCCCGGTGCGTCCGAGTGGGACGAACGCCTCGGCAGCTACGAAGAAGCCTGGCGTTGGGAGATGACGAGCCGCTGGGTACTTGCTCAGGACAACGAGGACGTCAACTCCCTCAAGACAAAACTGAGCGATATCGAACGTCAAATTCGCAACGAGGTCGAACGCCTTGCGGCCGAACGGGCCTGGGCCCATGCGGTAGCGCCGGGACGCCTCACGGGAAGTGCGCGCGCGAATCTAACTCAGTACGCGCAGCTCGTGGCATCCCTCGGTAAAGGCACCGGAAAATACGCTGCGAAGAAGCGTGCTGAGATCACGGAGGCAATGGATCGTTGCCGTCCGTCGGTTCCGGTCTGGATCATGCCGATCTACCGCATCGCGGAACAGATCCGCGTCCAACCCAACCTCTATGACGTCGTCATCGTGGACGAGGCATCGCAGGCGGGACTGGAGGCGTCATTCCTCCAGTACTTAGCACCCAAGATCGTCGTCATCGGCGACGACAAGCAGGTGTCTCCGTCGGCAGTCGGAGTCGATCAGCAGCAGCTTCGCGATCTCGCCAACCAGTACCTTGCAACCGACCCATACCGCGCATCCTGGTTGGACCCGAGACGGAGTTACTTCGACGAGGCATCGATGCGGTTCGGTGGGCGAATCACTCTCGTTGAACATAGGCGGTGCGTGCCCGAGATCATCGGATTCTCCAATCGCGTGGCGTACGAACCCGAAGGCATTCGGCTAGTTCCTGTGCGCCAATTCGGTGCCGAGCGTCTTGATCCTATCCGCGTTGTGCACCTCAAAGACGGGTACGAAGCCGACAACAAGACTAACCCTGTGGAAGCGGAAGCGGTCGTCGATCAGGTTCGAAAGTGCTTGGCAGAACCTCAATATGACGGTAAAACCATCGGTGTCATTTCACTGCTTGGCAAGGAGCAGGCGCGGCTCATTGAACACAAGCTTCTCGACGCGGTCCCGCCGGAGGAGTGGACCGCCCGCGAGTTGCGGTGTGGCGATGCGTCGGACTTCCAGGGCTCGGAACGCGACGTTATGTTCCTTTCGATGGTCAAGGCCCCGTCCGAAACGCGGAGGCTATCCGCGCTAACAGCAACGCAGTATGTGCAGCGCTTCAACGTCGCGGCATCGCGCGCAAAGGATCAGATGTGGGTCTACCACTCGATGGCGCGTGAAGACCTCACGAACACCGAGGACATGCGCTATCAGCTCCTCGACTACTGCTATGGCGTAGCCAATCAGAGGGGGAGCGAGACGGATGGAATCTCTCTCGGTGTTGTCCCTGAAGATGTACTCGTTGCCCCGTTTGACTCGCTGTTCGAGCAGAGGGTCTACAACCGAATTGTCTATCGCGGGTACACCGTTCACGCGCAGTACCCTGCTCAGGGCTACAACATCGACATGGTCATCATCGGCGCCAAGGGGAAGCTTGCTGTTGAATGCGATGGTGACTTCTGGCACGGCCCGGACGTCTACGAAGCCGACTTGGCACGCCAACGCGAATTAGAGCGCTGTGGCTGGGAGTTCTTCCGAATCCGAGAGTCCATCTTCTATGCGGACATGGCGTCCTCATTGAAGAAGCTCTGGGACACGCTCGACGAGCTAGACATTCGAACGGCCGATTGGATCGATCCGAGCTTCGACGAGGATGTCTCGGATGAGGTCGCGGAGGCAATCGACGATCTTCTCATCGACGAGGCCATCGTTGATGTCGCTGATGCCGGAGATGCTCTCGGCGAGCTGAATTCGGTCATCGACATCGACTCGAGCCCAATAGCTGACACTATCGAGGTGAAGAGCGAGCCATCGTCCGGTGGCCGGCACCGTGCGGCAGAGCCGAGCGACATTGAGCAGGCGCTCGACGAGCGAGGTGCGACCGAGGAAGTTGCCGGTCGATACACACTGGAGAGGCCCGCGTTGGTCGCCGAAGCGGTACCACAAGTACGTGCGGCACCTACCACTCAACCGGCACTCGGGTCCCCGTTGCAGCCCTACGTTGCGTTCGGGGAAACCCTCCCCCCTGTCAATCAATCGTCGCTCAGCGAGATGGAAGCGAACATCGTCAGGATTGTGTCGGTCGAGGGTCCAGTTCTCGGACATCGGATCCACAATGCCTATCGGGATGCGTATGGCGGCCAACGAGTCGGCAGGGAAATCGCACGACTGCTTAACCGCGCCATCGCTATCGCAGAGCGCCATGGCCACGTCGTCTCGGATAATCCCTTGAATGAAGCGGGTTTGAAGCCCCGGACATTCCGACTCCCACATCAGCCCGCCGTGGTGCCGAGGGTTTTGGGGCCTCGAACATTGAATCTAGTGCCACCGGCCGAACTTGCTCATCACCTATCGGACCTGCTGCTCGACAACGATCTTCAATCTAACGACGAGCTCTTTCGTGCAGTATTAGACCGGCTCGGCCTGATCAAACTTACGGAGAACGCCCGGTCAGTGTTGGCCGCTGCGATCGCATTGATCCCTGACGCGCAGCCGGAGGCGCCTGCACCGGCCGAATGACGTGACATCCCTCATCGCGTGGCTCGACGCGTCGAGCGAGGATCAGCGTCGCATGCGCGAGATCGTCAACCTGTTCAGCGAGCGGGAGAGCCGCGACGAGCTCGGTATCGGCCAGGTCCGCGACGCGCTCAGTGACGCGCTATGGCCAGGTACGTCAACGCTGTTCACACGTGCGAGGTACTTTCTTTTCATTCCGTGGTGTTTCCGGGCTGCGGCCGAGGCGCGCAACGACGTCGACAAGGCGGCTGCGCTCGCGGACCGGAACGAGCGGGTTCTGATCACTGCGCTCAAGGCCGCCAAGGAGACAGACGGTGTCATCGGCGGCACTGTCGGCATGGCAGTGAAGAACTTGCCGTCCGCCTTGTACTGGGGTGGCATGCGGACGCACGGCATCCTCAATGACCCCACCCTCAGCCGGGATGACACCATTGCCGCTGAGGTCGACCGAGTCCACACCCGTCGCCCCGTCGCTGTCCAGTACGAGGACGAGGTCGCTTCGACATGGCACGACGGTGGATTTCACCCCACCTTGCCTGTTGCGCCGGAAGGCTTTCCGACGGAGCTGCCCGATGGCTTCAGGATGAGGCAATCCGAATCTGCGTGGCTGCGCGATCGGATGCTTGCTAGCTCGCCGGACACGATGCTGGAGTACGCACTCCAGCATCGTCCTGACAAAGAGAGCGAGTTCCCCTGGACCGACACAGTGCTCAAAGGTGCTGATGGGGAACGGGCCCGGGTGCTCGACGATGCCCGCCGCTTCTCTACCTTAATGAACAGCGCATCACTCGTGTACAACCTGCTCCTGGCCGAAGCCTACGAACGCGAGGGGTTCGACCGCGTGGAGAATCCCGTCGACGACTACCGGGAGCGCCTCGACCGATGGGCGGAAACCCCCAACCTCGCACACGACATCGCCTCGTGGGACCGCGCCGATTTCTGGTCGCGAGTTCTTCAAAGGAATCCCAACGTCAACATGCGCTCGCGTCGATTCATCGATGAATGGCTTGATCTGATTGCTAACACCGATCTTTCGGCACTCGCGGTCGACAGCTCGATCAGGGCGTTCATCGGCCGACGCGAGCGGGAGCACAAGCGTTCACAGGCCCGGTTGACCAACAAGCGCCTGCTCCAGGCCTGGCTCGGTTCGTCCGGAAGTCGCCCGCTGGTTTATCGGTGGACACAGATGCGGCCGATCATCCACGACATCCATGATGGCTTGGAGCGAATCGATGCTTGAGCCCGACGGCCGCGCGGCGCTGACCGAGCAGCTTCGCCCACCGAGCGGATTCCATCTCTCTTACGCGGTAGCGACGACGTTCACGCTCGACCTCGAAACGGCCCTGTCCATTCCGTTGGCTTTCGCGGCGCACCGCGTGCGGGAGAGCAAGGATCCGATCGCGATTCTCGACGCGGTGCGCCGTGCCGCCGACAAGATCGACGTCTTCGCGCAGGCCGGCCAGATCTTCGAACCCCGCGTCACCTCAGACTTGTTCGCCCTCCTCGAACCGATGATCCATCCTGCCCAAGCGCCGCGCCGACACATGCTCTTTCATCCGAAGGTGTGGGTGCTTGAGTATGCCGATGGCGCCGCTCGAAGCTACCGAATGCTCTGCGCCAGCAGAAATCTAACCAACGATCGAAGTTGGGACCTCGTCGCGAGGCTCGACGGCATAGCGACCGATGCCACCCCTGAGCAGAGCGAGCCACTCGCTGCGTTTATTCGTGCATTGCCTGCAATGACTGTGCAACCGCTGCCGGCCGGTCGCGTCGCCCGGGTTGTGAAACTCGGCGACACCTTGGCAACAGTCGAGTGGGAACGCCCAAGCGATGTGAGGGCAGTGCGATTCCATCCCTATGGAATCCCTGGGGTGACGCCCGAGCCCTCGCACAATCTCTTCGATGGCTTCCGCCATGCAGTGATCTCGCCGTTCTTGAGCGACGACGGCATCCGCCGGGTCGTGCCGCCGCGATCCGAATCCGTCGTCGTCCTCTCCCGCCGTAAGCAACTCGAACGGCTCGACGGCCAGACACTTAGCCGAATCGAGGGCCTCGTTCTCGATGACGCCGCCAACGACGCCGAAGATTCCCAGGATAATTCGACGCCCCAGCTGGAGCACCTTGTCGGACTGCACGCCAAGGCCTACATCCTCGACCGGCGGTCCGGATCTCACCTATTCATCGGATCTGCGAACGCGACGGAGGCTGGGTTCGGAGGCAATGTCGAGATGCTGGTGGAGTTCGAAGGTCCGCAGCCAAAGCTCGGAGTGGTTGCGCTCCTTGGCGAACCGTCGCGGCTCCGCGCCCTGACGATTCCGTTCGAGCCGGAGGGCAACGCGGAGATCCCGTCCGACGAGGTTGCCGATCATACGCTCGAACAGCTGCTGCGATCGCTGGCCTCTCGGCGCTACTACGCCCGCGTGGAGGATGGCGACGAAGATGCCTACCAAATAACGCTGTCCGCAGGGGGCGCGGTCCCAGTGCCAGCCGAGATTGGTGCGAGAGTCTCACTCCTGACACGCCCGGCCAACGCCGCCCCCGTGCCGGGCGATTCCGTCGTCTTCGACCGCCTGGCGCTCACGGACATCACGCCGTTTGTAGTTATCCG
Source organism: Mycolicibacterium rhodesiae NBB3 (assembly GCF_000230895.2). Next base: position 918,392 of record NC_016604.1, on the reverse strand, counting down.
GCTCACCGATGATCGCGGTGTGACCCGCTCGGCGGTTGTTGCCGCGTCGCTCGAAGGCGATATCGAAGGGCGCAAGGACGCCGTGATCGCCCGACAGCTCGCCGATCGCGCGGCGTTCATGAAACTCTTGGCGCTTCTCCTTGCGCTAGAGGGCGGAGACGGCGTGTTTCAGTTTGACCCAGCCGGAGCCCTGGGTGCGGGATGGGCCGAGGATGGCAGCGGACTATTCGAAACGCTCGTTCGGGCAGTCGGAGCCGAGCACGGCGGACTCGCCGATGTGCGGCGCATCATCGAGCACGTGAAGGCCGCGGACCGTCGGCGCTCGCCGGACGCACCGTCTGTGCTACCCGACGGATTCGACGAGCTATGGGAACAGGTGTGGGCCGCCCACGCAAGCCCGGCGCAAGTGACCGCATCGTGACGGTTCCGGATGTCGAACGGATACTCGCCGGGCTCAAGGGCTTCCAGCGCGATGCTGTGGAGCACATCATCGAACGCCTCTATCGTTCGCCGGACGCCAGCGGTCGCTACTTGGTGGCAGACGAGACCGGCCTCGGCAAGAGCGTTATCGCGCGCGGCGTCATTGCGTCGGCGATCGCCGAGTTGCAGGACGCTGCGCACATCAACCGGATCGACGTCGTGTACATCTGCTCGAGCACCGATCTGGCTAAGCAGAACCTTCGCCGGCTCAATGTCACCGGCGATCCGCACCTGGGAGTCACCAGCAGGCTGACCATGCTCGCGCTCGAAACGCGGCACCTTTCGTCCGACGCAACGCTGTCCGGAAAGAAGGTCAACCTCGTGTCGTTCACGCCGGGAACGTCATTCGAGATGGGCTGGCAGACCGGATCGCAGGAGGAGCGACAGTTACTCCACATCTTGCTTAACGGCATGGATGGCGCTGACATGCTCCTCGAGCGGGCCTCGGCGTTGTTTTTCCAAGGTGGCGTAGCCACGGTCGACCGCTTCGAAGCGGGTATCGCGTCAATGCGGGCGACGTTGGGGTCCGGCCCGGACCCGGTGATTCAGCGCGAGTTCACCGCCGCCATCAAAGCGAGCGGTTTACGCGACCAGTACGACGGACTGCGTGATCAGCTGCGGGGTCGTGAAGCTCTCCCGCCCGAACTTCGCCGCGACGTGAACGGCCTCACCGCCCGATTGCGCGGAGCGCTTGCCGCCGCGAGCGTCGAATCGCTCGAGCCGGACTTAGTGATTCTCGATGAGTTCCAAAGGTTTCGGCACCTGATCGACCCGACCAGCGGCAGCGCGGCGAGCGAACTGGCGCACCACCTCTTCAACTATCGCGATGCCAAGGTGCTGCTGCTGTCGGCGACGCCCTACAAGCCGTACACGACAGTGGCCGGCGACAGCGACGACGACCACTACCGCGACTTCATGACCACGTTGGAGTTCCTTGCCGGGGGCGATGAACCGGCACTGGATCGGATACGTCTTGCGTTCAGCAGCTATCGACAAGCCATTGTGGCGGGCTCGACTGCACTCGACGAGGCGAACACTCTGCGTAGTGAGTTGCTTCCTTTCATGAGCCGTTCCGAGCGGCCGCGGCTGCAAGAGGGGCGGGATCTTCACGTCCGGCGTGTCGTGAGCGACGTACCGACCGCCGACGACTTGCGTGACTATGCGTCACTGCAGCGCTTTGCGCGGACGCTTGAGGCTCCGGTGAGTTTGGACTATTGGAAGTCCATCCCCTATTTCGCGAGCTTTATGGAGGGCTACCGCCCAGGCGAACGCGCCCGGCAGGAATTCGAGAGCGGCACGGCGACGGCGGAGTTGAGCTCGAGTATCGCCGAGCTTCGGTCTATCAGCCCCGCGGCGTTGAGAAGCTACGAGCACATCG